>JBQGCL010000024.1:0-10172 GCA_052038485.1 Thermoleophilaceae bacterium
GTCGAGCGACACCGGGACCGGCTTCTTCGCAGACCCCTTGACGGCGGGCTTGGAGCCGCCGCCGACCGTGTAGACGTTGGCCGCGTACGCCACGCCGCCAACCGCCAACACCATCAGCCCAGCAAGTGCTGGGATCAACACCTTTCGCATTCGTCCTCCTCGAACAGTGGAAACCGCCGGTCGGGCCAGCCGGATAGCGGGGGGCGGCGCGACCGGGATGCATGGCCAGGGCGGTCGGCCCTGGTCCGGGGGACACTCTGCCGTACGAGGTTAAGGGAACCCTAAGGGCGGCCTACTCAGCGCGGCCTGGACCCAGCGTCAAAGCCGCCGTCGCCGCCGCCAGCAGCAGCACCCCCGCGCAGACGCCGAAGCCGGCTCGGGCGGCTGTGTCGAATGCGTCGTCGGCTCGGGGGAGCAGCAGGTCGCGCACCGGGCGAGCCAGCTCGCCCGCGACGTCGCGGGCCTCCTCGATCGACTCGGTCGCACGCTCGCGCTCCCGCTCGCCGAGTCCGCCGAGCGTGTCGTTCATCCGGGCGGTGTAGATCCCCGCGAAGACCGTCCCCACGATCGCGACGCCGAGCGCGCCACCGACCTGGCGTGCGAGCTGATTGACCGCGCCGCCGTCCCCGGCCTTCTCCTCGCCCAGGTCGTTCATGATCACCGCGGTCGCGGGCGGGACGACCAGCGCGATCAGCAGGCCGAGCAGCGACGCGACGATCAGGACGAGTACGAGCGGCGTGTGGCGATCGAGCGTCAGCAGCAGCCCGATCGACGCCGCCAACAGCACCAGCCCGCCGGCGAGCGTCACCCGCGTCCCGAGCGCGGCGAAAACGCGCGCGTTGTAGCGCGCGCCGATCGCGGTTCCGATCCCGAGCGGCGCCAACACAAGGCCGGCCTCGACGACCGTGCGGTCCTGCACGTACTGGAGGTACTGCGGGAGCAGGAACATCGTGCCGAGGAAGGCGATGTACACGCTCAAGATCGCCGCCGCGCCGGCGATCACGGGGGCCCGGTTGAGCACCCGCACGTCGAACAGCGGCTCGCGGCTGCGCAGCTCGTGGCGCACGAACGCGGCACCCAGCACCAATCCGCCGGCGCCGGCGGCGATCACGGCCGGACTGCCCCAGCCGGTGTCGGGTCCCTCGATCAGCGCGAAGACGATCCCGCCGAGCGCGCCGATCGAGAGCACGACCCCGGCGATGTCGAGCGGCGGCGTTCCGGGGCGGGTCGACTCCGGGAGCACCGCCAGCCCCACGGGCACGACGACGGCGGCGACCGGCACGTTCACGAGGAAGACCGCCTCCCAGCCGATCTCGCGCACGAGGATCCCGCCGAGCACCGGGCCGATCACGAGACCTGCGCCCGCTACCGCCGCCCAGACACCGAGTGCCTGCGCGCGCTCCTCGGGCGGGAACATCACGGCGATCAGGGACAGCGCCGGGGGCAGCACGCAGGCGGCGGCCGCGCCCATCAGCGCGCGCGCCGCGATCAGCGCGTACGGGTAGGGCGCCAGGGCGCACAGGATCGACGCGATTCCGAAGCCCGCCATGCCCGCCAGGAACACTCGCTTGCGTCCGAAGCGGTCGGCCAGGCCGCTGCCGAGCAGCAGCAGCCCGGCCAGCGACACGAGGAACGCGTCGAGCACCCACTGGAGCTCACCGATGCCGGCGTTGAGGTCCTCGGAGATGTCCGGCAGCGCGACGTTGACGATCGTCATGTCGACCGCGCTGATGAACATCGCCCCGCACAGCACGAGCAGGCCCTGCTGGCGCCGCTCGTGCGGCAGGGCCTGCTCGAGCTGCAGGTGGTGCAGGTGGTACGGAAATTCGATGCGCGGACCGTAACCGGCCCGCGCACTCAGTTCACGGCCGCGCGCAGATCACGTAGGCGTTGACGTTGTACGGGGTGGCGCTGTCGTTGCGCAGCCACACCCGCCAGCCGGTCGGCACCTGGCCGTTCCCGGTCGCCGGCGGCGAGGTCGGGTTGGGCGTCGGGTAGCTCGACGTCACCTGGAGCACCAGGACGTTCGCCTCGTTGTAGACGCCGCCGCCGGTGGCCCGCTCGCCCGCCTGGCAAGCGGCGACGGCGGTGCCGAAGCTGTTCGCCGGGATCTGGCTGCTGGCTCCCTCGCGCATGACGACGTTGGTCGCGCCGGCGGCGCCCTTGTCGCCCTTCGGCCCCTTCAGGCTGGCGAGCGCGGACGGCTTGAACTCGCCGGTCCCCAGCGACCGGTTCTTGATCTCGGATCCGGTCACGGCGCCGGTCGCGATCTGCTTCGCCTTGACCGAGTTCTTCGGCAGCTTCAGGGCCGCGTAGCTGCTGCCGCCCAGCGCGATGAACAGCGCCAGGGTCGCGATCACGTTTGCATAGGTAAGACGGGAACGAATCCGCCGCAACATCGAGCACCTCCCACAGGGCCAAATGGACGGCGCGAGCCTACACCGGACGGCCTAGGGCTGCTCAACATCTTCCATCCGTTCCTCCACGAGGAGACCGCCGAGCCCGAGCGCATGGGCGCTGCGCGTTAGTCGTCGTCCCCGCCGCCGCCGTGCCCGGAGTTGTCGCCGCCGCCGGAGTCGTCGCGGCCGGAGCCGCTGCTGTCGTCCCCACCCGAGCCGGGCCCGGAGTTGTCGTCGCTGCCGCCGTCCGGCCGGTCGCCGCCGTGATCGTCGGCCGGTGGCGTGGTCGTCGTCGGCTGCGGCGAGGACGGCTCCGGCGCGGTGGGGGTCGTCCGCTCGCGCGCGGCGGCACGGCGGGCCGCGCGCCGGCGCTTGGCGCGCTCGCGGCGCGCGCGCCGGTCGGCGGCCTGGTCGGTCGCCGAGGGGCTCGGCGCCAGCGCCTCGCCCGCGCTCAGCGGCTCGGCCGACAGCCCGATCGAGTCGTCCGAGATCGAGTTGGCCGCCAGGCCGATGCCGACTGCCGCGCCCAGCCCGAAGATCACGAGCGCCGCACCCAGCGTCAGCGTCCTCCAGTTCATGACATCACCTCCACGCGTTCGGCGAGCAGCGGCAGCCGCACCTCGGCGCGCGTGCCACCCTCGGGCCGGTCCTCGAGCCGCACCGAGCCGCCCCAGCGCGCGGCCAGCGCCTCCACGACCGACAGGCCGAGGCCGGTGCCCTCGGCGCCGCCGCGCGACGCCTCGCCGCGGTAGAACCGCTCGAAGACCTGCTCGCGCTCGTCGGGACCGATGCCCGGCCCCTGGTCGAGCACCGCCAGCCGGGCCGACTCGGCGTCGGCGTCCCACTCGATCGTCACGGTCGACGCGACCGGCGAGTAGTTGAGCGCGTTCTCGACGAGGTTGTCGACGATCACCGCGAGGTCCGCCTCGGTGGCGGCGACGACGGCGTCGTCCTTTCCGTCGAGCACCAGCCGCCGGCCGCCGGTCTCGGCCGGGCCCTCCCAGCGCTCGTGCGCGGCCTCCGCCACCTCCGCCAGCGAGACCTCCTGCGGCTCGGGGCGCTCGCGCTCGCGCGCGAGAGTGAGCAGCTCGCTCAGCAGCCGAGCCAGTCGCACCGTCTCGCGCTCGGCGGCCACCAGCTCCCGCTCGACCTCGGGGTCGGCAGCCTTGAGGGAGGCCGCCTCGAGCCGCAGCCGCAGCCCGGTCAAGGGCGTGCGCAGCTGGTGCGACGCGTTGGCCACGAAGTCGCGTTGCGAGCGCAGCGCGCGGGCCAGCCGCTCGGTCATGTCGTTGAAGGCGGCGGCCACCTCGCGCTGCTCAGACGAGCCCTCCTCGCGCGCGCGCGCGTCGAGATCGCCGCCCGCCACGCGCCCCGCGGTCCCCGCCAGGCGGCGCAGCGGGCCGGCGAGCGAGCCGGCCAGAAGCCAGGCAAGGCCGAGGCCGAGCAGCAGCACGAATGCCGCGACGCCGATCCGCGCGAGCACGTCGCTGCGCACCTCGCCGTTGACGTCGTCGACGCTCTGCGTGACCCGCACGGCGCCCTCGCGCCGGCCGCCGCTGACGACCGGGACGGCGGTGAACAGCAGGTCCTCGTCGAGCGAGTCGCTGTGGCGCTCACCCTGTGTCGCCCGGCCCTCGAGCGCCGCGGCGATCTCGGGCCGCGACGCGTACGGCGTGCCGGCCGGCACGGCATCCTCGGAGTCCGCCAGCAGGCGCCCGCGCAGGCCCACGACGATCACGCGGCCGCGTAGGTCCTTGGCCGAGTCGGAGGCGAGCCGCTGGAGCTCGGTGCGCTCGTCGAGGCGACCCGAGACGGAGGCCGCGAGCAGTTGCGCCTGTCCCTTGGCCTCGCTGCGGATCTCCGCGTCCACGCGGCGCGACAGGTTGAGCGCCAGCGGCACGAGCAGAGCGACGATGACCAGCACGAGCACGTAGGCGAAGGCGGCCACCAGCCGCGTGCGCAGACTCATAGCTCCTCCGGGCCGGAGAAGCGGAAGCCGACCCCGCGCACGGTGTGGATGAAGCGCGGCGAGTCGGGGCTGTCTCCGAGCTTGCGGCGCAGGCCCGAGACGTGCACGTCGAGCGTCTTGGTCGAGCCGAACCAGTTGACGTCCCAGACCTCGTCGATCAGCCGCTCGCGGGTGATCACCGAGCCGGCCTCGCTCATCAGCAGCTCGAGCAGCTCGTACTCCTTGCGGGTCAACTCGAGCTCGTCGCCGGCCAGGACGGCGGCGCGGCGTGCGCGGTCGAGCCGCAGCGGGCCGATCTCGACCGGGCCCTTGTCCTGAGCGGAGGCTTGCTCGCCCGCACGGCGCAGCACCGCCCGGATGCGCGCGACGACCTCACGTGCGCTGAAGGGCTTGACGATGTAGTCGTCGGCGCCGAGCTCCAGGCCGACGATGCGATCGGTCTCCTCGCCGCGGGCCGTGAGCATGATGATCGGGACCGCCGAGTCCGCCCGCAGCTGGCGGCAGATGTCATAGCCGGAGCCGTCGGGGAGCATCACGTCGAGCAGCACGAGATCGGGCTCCATCCGCGCGGCGGCCTCGAGCGCGGCGGCCGCCGTGGCGGCCACCTGCGTGTCGAAGCCCTCGCGCGCGAGGGCCTCCGACAGGGGGTCGGTAATCGACTGTTCGTCCTCGACCATGAGGATTGTGCGCCTCCCGGCCATCTCCCAGATGCTAGGAGGACCGGGAGGCGCCGCCTCCCTAGTCGTCGTCACCGCCGCCGTGACCCGAGTTGTCCTCGTCGCCACCGCCGGAGCCGCTGTGGCCGGAACCGGAGTGGTCATCGTCGTCATCGCCCTGGTCGTCGCCCTGGTCGTCGCCGCCGTGGCCCGGACCGGAGTGGTCCTCGATCTCGCCGCGGTCGCGGTCGCCGCCGTGGTCGTCGCCGCGGTCGTGGCCACGCACGTCGTCGTCCTCCACGCGCGGGGTCACGCCGGTGCAGCGCGGGTCGTTGGCGTGCTCGGCCTCGTCGCACGGGCCGGACACGTCGACGCCCTGAGCCGGAGCCGGAGCGAGCGTGCCGGCGGGAGCGTCGTCGAGCCGGCGGTCCTCACGCCGGTCCTCGCGGCGGTCGCCCCGCTCACGATCGCGGTCGCCGCGCCCCTGGTCGGGCGTGCCGTCGTCGTCGGTCGTTGTGGTCGTCTGCTCGGTGGTGGTCGTCTCGGTGGTGCCGGTCGTCGAGCTCGAGTCGTCGCCCGCCTCGACCGCCGCGAACACCACCGCGGCGAACAGCCCCACCAGCAGGACCGTCAATGAGAGTGTGATCAGCTTGCGCATGTCCCTCAGGATCGGCGCCGACCGCCCAGGGCCCGCCCAGCTGCGGGTTAGGAGTTGGTAAGGCCGCTGGCTAACCTCGTGCCCATGGACTCGCGCGAGGCTGCCCAAGCTGGCGTGAGTCGACGCACCGCGTTCATCCGCCTGGGCGCTTACGGGCTGGTCGTGGGCTCGATCCTGCTCACGCTCGTCCTGACCGGGTCGATTCCCTCCGCCGACGAGGCGCGCGACTGGGCCGACGGGCTGGGCAACTGGGTCTACATCGCGTTCGTGCCGCTGTTCGTGATCGCGAACTTCGTGATCTGGTGGCCGATTCTCGCGGGCGCCGCCGGACTCCTGTTCGGCACGGCCGTGGGCACGGTGCTGGTGCTGATCGCGGTGACCTGCTCGTCGGTCACCCAGATGTTCGTGGCGCGCCGGTTGGCCGCCGGTCATCACGGCAATCTGCTGCCGCAGCGCACGCGGCGCATCGAGGAGTTCCTGACCCGCTACGGCGCGGTCGCGGTGATGGAGTCGCGCATCGTCCCGGCGCTGCCGTGGGGGCTCGTCAACTTCAGCGCCGGCCTCACCCACATGCGCTACCGCGACCTCGCGCTCGGCACGGTCGTCGGCGCCGCTCCCAAGGTGTTCGCCTACACGGCGCTGGGCGGCAGCCTCGACGACCTGGGCTCGCCCGAGGCGCTCGTCGCCATCGCCCTGCTGCTGACGCTCGCGGTGCTCGGCGCGCTCTTCGTCAGGCACCAGATCGCGCTCGGCCGCGCATGACCTACTTCCAGGCCGTCCGGCTCTACTCGCTCGTGGAGGTGTGCATCTTCAGCGCGCTGCTCGTGGTCGCCATCGGCGGGCTGGGCGAGTCGGCCGCGCGCGCGCTCGGGTGGACGCACGGCGTCGGGTGGATCGTGCTGTGCCTGCTGGTCGCGCACGGCTGCCGGCGCAAGATCTTCCCGTGGGCGCTGCTGGCCGCCACCGTGTCGCCGCTCGGGCCCGTGGGCAGCACCGCTGGGATCGAGTATCTGGCCCGCCGACGGCCCCGAGGCGTAGCCTGAGCGCCGCGTGTTCCCACTCAACCTCCCGAACGCGCTCACGCTGATCCGCATCTTGCTGGTGCCGGTGCTGGTCGTCGCGCTCACGGTGGAGTCGCCGGGCGGCTCGACGATCGCCGCGATCGTATTCGCGATCGCCGCCCTGACCGACGGCCTGGACGGGTACATCGCCCGCTCGCGCCAGGCGATCACGACGTTCGGCAAGGTGATGGACCCGGTCGCGGACAAGCTGATGATCGCCGCCGCGCTGATCTCGCTGGTGAGCCTGGACCGGCTGGCCGGCTGGGTCGCGATGGTGATCATCGCGCGCGAGTTCGCGGTGAGCGGGCTGCGCATCGCGGCGGGGCAGCAGGGTGTGGTCATCCCCGCCAGCACGCTCGGCAAGATCAAGACGATCGTGCAGGTCGCCGCCGTGCTGGCCCTGATCGCCGCCAACGACCCAGACGCGATCTGGGTCCAGGCGCTCGTCTACGCGATGGTCCTCGTGACGGTCGTCTCGGGAGCGGACTACTTCCTGAACTTCAGGCGCAAGCTCGAGGAAGCCTCGCGCGCGCGCGAGCGCGCGGTGGATACCTCGCCCGCTTCGGGCTAGGTATCTGGCTTCGGGCTAGGCGCCGCCGGCGGTCGCGCCGGCCAGCCGCTCGGCCAGCTCGTCGCGGCTCGTCCCGCGCAGGTAGAGCACGCGGTCGAACAGGCGGCCGTAGACGTCCAGCACCGCGAACAGCAGGTCGGGCGTACCGATCGTGTCGGCGTGGCGCGCCTCGGCGAACTCCTCGGCGCGGCGGGTGACCTCGTCTAGCACCTCGGCGCCGAGCGGCGGAGTGCCGGGACCGTCCTGGTCCGAGGCCGACCCGGTCATCAGGGGAGACTCGCCAACGCCGAGCGCCTGGAGAGCGGCGCCCACCTGGCCGTGCAGGCGCAGGGCGCGCAGCCAGCGCTCGGCCTCATCCTCGGCAGAGTGCGCGAAGGGCATCGCGGTGCCCGCGAGGGCGACCACCAGGGCGGCGTCCTGAGAGAGGGGGATGTGCTTCTCGGTCACGAGGGTTCTCCAACGTCCGTGTTGGAGTTCCATCGGCACCGTTCGCGGCGCGCATGAGCCAGCGCGTCAGGCTGGACGTTTGATCTAGTCGGAAGGGGCTTCGAGCCACTCGCGCATCGTGACCTGGCGCTCGGCACGCTCGCCGGTCTCGAGCTCGCGGAGCAGCTCGCCCATCAGCCCGTGGCGCTCGGCGACCACGTTGTGCTTGTGGATCGTCTCCAGGTTCTCCTGGCGGGCGGAGACGAAGGCGGCCCCGCCGAGGTGGGCGAAGCGCTCGGTCGCCATCCGCACCATCTCGCGCACGCAGTCCTCTACGAAGCGCGGGCGCCGGTGCGCCTTCTCCACCACGTGCAGCTCGTCGGGGCGCTTCATCAGCTCGTAGATCTCGGAGCTCATCGATGCCTCCACGATCTCCAGCAGCACCTCCGCCTCGAGCGACTCGCCGCAGCTCTCTGGGCAGCCGATGTGCAGGGTCCCGATGCCGCGCTGGTTGTGGGTCGCGACCGGGACGGCCTTGAAGACACGCTCGATCTCGTCCTCGGTGAAGCCGTCCTCGCGCAGACGCGCCGCCGCGCTCTCGCTGACCATCTCCTGCGCGCACGGGCAGGCGGTCATGCCCTGGGCCTGCACTCCGACGAGCCGGCGCGTGCCGGTCTCCGAGGCCACGGCGGCGCCGAACATCGTGTAGATCTCCTGCGTCGGCGTCCCCGAGACCGGGGCCGGCTTGTTCTCGGGGTAGCGCGCGGTGATCGTCACCTCGGCGCGGCAGCCGTTCTGGCGGTCGCGCACGCGCTCGGCTATGTGCGAGGCCAGCGTCTCGGCCTTGAAGGCCTCGCCGAGCACGACCTCGTCGATCGCCTCGTTGACGACCTCCTCGAAGCGCGACATGTGCGCGCCCTTCTTGTCGGGCCCGAGGTCGACGAAGCATTCGAGCTCGGCGTAGAAGAGAGAGCGCCGCCCGTTCGACTGGATCCGGATGATCTTCTCGACGCCCGTGACGCCGACTCGAGAGAGGCTGACCTCGGTGCTGGGACGGCGAGCCTGGACGTCGCTGCCGAGTAGCGCAGTGGGCTCGTTCATGGCGACCAGCAACTGTACCTGCAACACCTTGGGGCAAAACGCACGAAGGGGTGTACACTGGCCGCGGCTCGACGCCTCCAGATATATCTGGCCCAAAGGCTCAGCCCCTCGCGGCGCCCCCGCGGCTCACAACTTCATCTGGCCACCGACTCGCCCCGGAAGCGGGCGTGTTCGTCTAAGGAGCGCGCGGTTGACGGAGGAGAAGCACGAGGGAGTAGCTCTGCTGGTTGAAGTGGGGGACGAGGCACCGTTCCTCGAGGTCGAGGAGGTGCGCGGTCTCGTAGCGGAGGGCAAGGAACGCGGCTATCTCACCTTCGAGGAGATCACGGCGACCTTCGAGGAGGTCGAGCTCACCAAAGAGCAGATCGTCGAGCTCCACACACACCTGCAGGAAAACGGCGTGGAGATCGTCGCCAGCGACGAGCGCCCGCCCGGACTGATCGAGATCGCCGGGGACGGCGCACAGCCGGCCCCGCGCAAACCCCAGATCGACCTGACGGTCGAGCCGAGCCTGGACTCGCTGCGGCTCTACCTGCGGTCGATCGGGCGCGTCGAGCTGCTGACCGCCGACCAGGAGGTGTTCCTGGCGAAGCGGATCGAGCGCGGCGACATGGTCGCCAAGCAGCAGATGATCGAGGCCAACCTGCGACTGGTGGTCTCGATCGCGAAGGGCTACCTGGGCCGGGGGTTGTCGTTCCTCGACCTGATCCAGGAGGGATCGCTGGGGCTGATCCGGGCGGTCGAGAAGTTCGACTACCGGCGCGGCTACAAGTTCTCGACCTACGCGACCTGGTGGATCCGCCAGGCCGTGACGCGGGCGATCGCCGACAAGGCGCGCACGATCCGGATTCCGGTGCACATGGTCGAGAAGCTCAACAAGGTCGTCCACGTCGAGCGCCAGCTGGTGCAGGAGTTCGGTCGTGAGCCGACTCCGGAGGAGATCGCCGGCGAGCTCCAATGGACGGCGCGCGAGGTGAAGGACATCCTGCGCATCGCGCAGCTGCCGGTGTCGCTCGAGAAGCCGATCGGCGAGGAGGAGGACTCCGAGCTGGGCGACTTCGTCGAGGACGAGGCGGCCGAGTCGCCGTTCGAGCGGGCCAGCGAGAACCTGCGCCGCGAGAACGTGCGGCGGGCGCTGGACGCTCGACCCCCGCGCGAGCGCGAGGTGATCGAGATGCGCTACGGACTGCGCGGCCACAAGGCCCGCACGCTCGAGGAGGTCGGCCGCGCGTTCGGAGTCACGCGCGAGCGGATCCGCCAGATCGAGAACAACACGCTCAAGAAGCTCGAGGGACTGCCCGAGGCGCAGCGCCTGAGGGACGCCTCCTAGG
>JBQGCL010000025.1:0-33203 GCA_052038485.1 Thermoleophilaceae bacterium
GCAAACACCGTTCGCAATTTGCGCTCGAGGGACTTGCACGCTGTCCCACGCGCGGTAGCGTGGAGTCGCCTCCCGGGGGCGTTATCTCTGGTCCAAACCCCGCCGGCGCAAATGGCCTCGGAGGGTAGCCCTCCCACAGCATCGGGGTGGCATGCCGTGCCGCTGCCGCGACGTCGACCCGCGCGGGGGTGGTGCCGTGACTTTCGATGGCTGGGAACGGCCTGCAGGTTCTTCAGGGCGGCTCCGCGGACACTGCGCGGGGCCGCCCACCTGCTCGCCCTCCACAGCGCGGGTCGGGGTCGGCTGCACCGGCTCCTGCACATTCGTCGGAGTCCCGCTGCCCCGCGCGGCGCACGCCAGAACAGCACGTTTCGAGAAGACAGGGTCGAGGCCCCGGATTAGCTTGCTTGGGGTCACTCCAACGACCCCCAAGGAGGCCCCCCATGATCAACATCTCCGTCGCCCAGCTGTGGGTGCACGACCAGGACGAGGCGCACGACTTCTACACCAAGAAGGTCGGCTTCGAGACCCGCACCGACGTGACTGTTCCGGAGCTCGGCAACTTCCGCTGGCTCGTGGTCGGACCCGTCGGGCAGCCCGACATTGGGATTGTGCTGATGGCCATCCCGGGCCCGCCCGTGATGGACGACCAGACCGCCGAGGACGTCCGCACCCTGATGGGCAAGGGGTTCGCCGGAACGGTCTTCCTGCGCACGGACGACATCCACGCCTCCTACGAGGAGCTCAAGTCGCGCGGCGTCGAGTTCATCGAGGAGCCCACGCAGTACCCCTACGGCATGGACTCCTCGTTCCGCGACCCCTCGGGGAACAACCTCCGGCTCGCCCAGCTGAGCCCGGACTTCCCCGGCTAGTCGAGCTTCAGCTCTCGCAGCGCCGCCCAGCGCGGGTCCGGCTCACGCTCGTGGGCGTGGTCCGGGCCCGCCTGGTTGAGGTTCTCTCCGCAGACGGCGCACAGGCCCAGGCAGTCCTCGCGGCAGACGATCTGGGCGGGCAGCGCCAGCGCCAGCGCGTCACGCGCCCAGGCCTTCACGTCGAGCTCGTCCTCGTCGAGGTAGGGCGAGCGGAGCTCCTCGCCGCCGCCGGGCTGGTCGACCTCGCGAGCGTCGACGCTGACCGCGTGCCCGGCCGGGTCGAGGCAGCGCATGCACGGCCCCTCCAGCTCGGTCTCGAAGCGTAGGCGCATCGAGTAACCGGTGGTCGTATGCGACACGTCGAGCCTCGCATCCACATGCTCGCCGGGCACTGCATAGCGCTGGCCGCCGAAGTCGAACGAGTCGACCGGAACCTCCAGCTCCAGCCGCTGCCCCTCGCCGGAGGACAGGAGCAGGGCACCGACGTCGAACGTGTCAGTGCGCTGGGCCATGGCCCGAGGTTAGCGCCGCCGTCAGGAGCGCTCGACCAGCTCGACCCGGTAGCCGTCCGGGTCGCGCACGAAGCAGATCATCGGTCCCTCGGTGCGGCCGCCTGGGCGGTAGGGCGGCTTCTCGGGCTCGATGCCCTGGTCGGCCAGAGCCGCGAGTGTGCCGTCGAGGTCCTCCACGGCGAGGGCGATGTGGTTGTAGCCGGTGCCGAGCTCGTACGAGTCGACGCCGTGGTTGTAGGTCAGCTCGAGCACGGGGTCCTCGCCCGGCAGGTTCATGAAGACGTTGATCGCCTCGTCGCCGATCGGCATCCGCCAGGTCTCCTCGAAGCCGAGCTTCTCGTAGAAGGCCACGGAGCGGTCGATGTCGCCGATGCGGTAGCAGGTGTGGAGGTAGCGGGGCATGGCCGGGAGGCTAATCCACCGCGTAGTAGTCGCTCGCGCTGTCCGTGTAGATGTGCGTGACGGTCTTCAGCCCTGTCGGCAGGTCGAGCGTGCCCGCCGCGATGCTGATGGAGCTGCGGTCGGGCGCCTCCCAGAACAGGCTCGAGCCGCACTCGCCACAGAAGCCGCGCCGGGCGTTCGTATTGCTCTCGGGGCTGTCGATCCAGCGCAGGTGCTGCTCGCCGGTGAGCGTGAGCGCCTCTCGCGGCGCCGAGGTATAGCCGCCCGGGTTGCCGTGCCAGCGCCGGCACTCGACGCAGTGGCAGACGCTCACGTCGCGCAGCGGACCCTCGACCTCGTAGCGCACCGCGCCGCAGAGACAGCGGCCGGTCGCTGGAATCAGCCGACCTCGGCCTCTTCGCGACCCTGCAGCCGGTCGCGACCGCGCTGCACCGCGGCGATGAACTTGGTGAGGTTGACCTCGAGCGTGTTGAGGATGTCGTCGGCGTAGTCCTCGGCGCCGAGCCGGATCTCGCGCTCGCGCGCGCGGGCATCCTCGATGATCTCCTCAGCCTGCCGCTCGGCCTGTTTGACGATCTCCTCCTCAGAGATCAGCCGGCCCTGCTCGTCGCGCGCCTCCTTGACGATGCGCTCGGCCTCGCGCTTGGCCTCGGCGAGCATCTCCTGCCGCTCCTTGACGATCCAGCGCGCCTGCTTGATCTCCTCGGGGATCGTGGCGCGCATCTGGTCGAGGATGTCGTAGACCTCCTCTTTGTCCACGCGCACCTGATCCGTCAGGGGGACGGGCTTGGCGTTGTGAATCGTGTCGTCGAGCTTGTCGATTAGGACGAGAACGTCCATGGGCGGTTCCTCAGTTCTCTACCGCTTCAATTCTTCCTGCAACCGAGCGGCCACGCGGTCCGGCACGAGCCCGCTGATGTCGCCCCCGAACATGGCCAGCTCCTTCACCCCGCTGGAGCTGAGAAAGCTGAACTGCGGCGCCGACATGAAGTAGATGCTCTCGATATCGGGCGCCATCTTGCGGTTGAGCTGGTTCATCTCGAACTCGTACTCGAAGTCCGAGATCGCTCGCAGCCCTTTGACGATCGCCTTGGCCCCATGCTCGCGAGCGAAGTCGACGAGCAGCGTATCAAAGGGTTTTACCTGCACATTCGGGTATTCCGCGACCTGCTCCTCGATGAAAGCGACCCGTTCGTCGGCGCTGAACAGGGTCTTCTGCTTGCGCACCGGCTGGTTGACGACGCCCACGAGGACGTTGTCGAACACGTTCGCGGCGCGGCCGATGATGTCGAGGTGACCCATGGTGATCGGGTCGTACGACCCCGGGCAGACGGCCGTGCCGCCGTGATTCTCAGCGGCCATGGATCGCGATGCGCGTGTCGCCGTAGCTGCGCTCGGTGAGCAGCGGGAACGGCAATTGGAGCGGGTGGCGCTTGTCTGATTCGGTCACGATGCGTGCGTCGTCTGGGGTGAGCACCGCCAGGCGCTCGGCGAGCGCGCCGGCCAGGCGGGACGCAACATCATATGGGGGGTCGCAGAACACGAGGTCGAATTCCCCCTCCACGCGAGCCAGCCAGCGCAGCGCGTCGGCCCGCGCGACGGTCGCTTCGACGCCGAGCGGCGCGAGGTTGCGCTCGATTGCGGCGACCGCCTGCGGGTCGCGTTCGACGAACACGGCGGTGGCCGCGCCACGCGAGAGCGCCTCGATCCCGAGCGCGCCCGAGCCCGCGTAGAGGTCGAGCACGCGCGCGCCGTCCAGGTCGCCGAGCATCGAGAAGAGCGCCTCGCGCACCCGGTCGGCGGTGGGCCGCGTGCGCGTGCCGCGCGGCGCCGTGAGCCGGCGCCCCTTGAACCGGCCGGCGACGACCCTCACGCCGGGATCGGGTCGAGCTCGGAGCCGAAGTGGGCCACGACCGCCTCGCGCAACAGCGCGTGCTCGGGGGCCTCGAGGCGAGGATCGTCGAGCAGGATCGCGTCGGCGCGGTCGCGGGCGCGCACGAGCAGCTCGGCGTCCTCAGGCAGCCGCGCCACCCGGAACTCGGGCAGGCCGTGCTGGCGCGTGCCGAGCACGTCCCCGGCGCCGCGCAGCTCGAGGTCGATCTCGGCCAGGCGGAAGCCGTCGCGCTCGCCGGCGATCGCCTCGAGCCGGGGCAGCTTGGGGTCGCCGAACACGATGCAGAGCGACTCGTGCTCGCCGCGGCCCACCCGTCCGCGCAGCTGGTGCAGCTGCGACAGGCCGTAGCGCTCGGCCGCTTCGATCAGCATCACGGTCGCGTTGGGCACGTCGATGCCGACCTCGATCACGCTGGTCGCGACCAGCACGTCGGCCTCCCCGCGCGCGAAGGCCTCCATCGCCGCGGCCTTCTGCTTCGACGGCAGCTGGCCGTGGATCAGCTCGACGCTCTGCTCGGCGAACTCCGTCGTGCGCAGCCGCTCGAACTCGGCGGTCGCGGCCTTGGCCTGGAGCGCCTCGGACTCCTCCACGAGCGGGCAGACCACGAAGCACTGGCGCCCGGCGCGGATCTCCTCGCGGATGCGCTCGTACGCGCGCGCCCGCGCGCGTGCGCCGTCGACGACGAAGGTCTGCACCGGGCGCCGGCCCTTGGGCAGCTCGCGCAGGACCGTGGCGTCGAGGTCGCCGTAGGCGGTCAGCGACAGCGTGCGCGGGATCGGCGTGGCCGTCATGTGCAGCGAGTGCGGCACCAGGCCCTCGGGTGCCTTCGCGTCGAGCGCGGCCCGCTGGCGCACGCCGAAGCGGTGCTGCTCGTCGACCACCACCACCGCAAGGTCGCGGAACTCGACGGTGGGCTCGATCAGCGCGTGCGTGCCTACGACCAGCTGTAGCTGGCCGCCCGCGAGCCGGTCGAGCAGCTCGCGCCGGCGCGCTGCCGGGGTCGAGCCGGTCAGCAGCTCGAGCGGCAGCGCGCCGCCGAGCAGCGAGTCGAGCGTGCGGTGGTGCTGCTCCGCGAGCGTCTCCGTCGGGGCCATCAGCGCGGCCTGGGCGCCGTTCTCGACGGCACGCAGCATCGCCTCGAGCGCGACCACGGTCTTGCCGCTGCCCACCTCTCCCATCAGCAGCCGCTGCATCGGGCGCTCGCCGGCGAGGTCCTCGTCGATCTCCCCCATCGCGCCGACCTGGTCGTCGGTCAGCTCGAATGGCAGCGACCAGCGCCAGCGGTCGACGACCACGCCGCGCGCCGCGAGCGGGCGCGCGCGGCGTCCCTCGCGCCTGGCACGGCGGCGCCCGGCGACCGCCAGCTGGAGCAGGAACAGCTCCTCGAACGCGAGCCGGCGGCGGGCGCCCTGCTCGTCCTCCTCGCGGTCGGGGAAGTGGGCGGCGGCGAGCGCGGCGGGACGGTCCGGCAGCGACTCGGCCACCCGCAGCGCCGTCGGCAGCGGCTCGACGGCGGCGAGCATGCGCGGGTAGGCCTGCCACATCAGCTCGCGCAGCTTGGCGGCGCTGATCCCCTCGGTGGCGGGGTGCACCGGCACGAGCCCGACCGTGTGCACGGGGGCGTCGGCGCCGAGCGTCTCGAACTCGCTCACCCAGAACTCGCCGCGGCGGCGCAGCTTGCCGTGCAGCAGCACCTGCGACCCCTCACCCAGCTGGCGGGCGATCCAGGGCTGGTTGAACCAGACCGCCACCAGCGGGCCGCTCTCGTCGAAGACGCGGGCCTCCACGCGCTTGCGGCGGCGGTCGCGCATCGGCTTGACGGTCACGCCACGGACCGCCACCGCGACGGTCGCCTCCTCCCCCACACCGAGCTCCCCGATCAGCCGCACACCGCGCCGGTCGCGGTGGGCGTGCGGGAGGTGCTCGATCAGATCGCCCCAGGTCGCGATGCCGAGGCGCTCGAGCGCCTTCGGGCCGTCGACCGGCTCGGCGAACAGGCTGGGCTTGGGGTAGGAGCGGACCGACGCGTCGTCGGGCAGCGGTTCCGTGGAGGCGAACTTCGTCGGGCGCAGGCAGCCGGCTCGGCCGGCTGCGCGCGGTTGCTCTACTCGGCGCAGAGCAGCCACCACCACGCGGGCTGTCCGCCCTCGTGGTACTCCACCTCGACCCCGGCGGGGGCGTGCGCCTCGACCCCGGAGCGGTCGAGCGGCGGCTGCTCCCCGGCGATGCAGGTGAGCAGCTCGGCGCCGTCGGCGATCTGGGTGAGCGTCGCGGCGAGCGTCTCGGCCGGGTCGCCCCAGGCGACCAGCTCGCCGCCCGCGTAGCCGACCGCCTCGCCGGCGCTGAAGCGGCCCTGGGCGTCGTCGCGCGCCGCGGGTGCGACGCCGCCGAGGCTCAGCCCCATCGCCGCCTTGTGCACGACGGTCTCGTTGGCGTTCGCGCCCTGGGTCGGGTCGAACGCCAGCAGCGCCGCCAGGCCCTCCTGCGGCGCGGTCGTCGGGACGACGCGGGCGGGCTTCTCGGACAGCCCGGCCGCGCGCTCCGCGGCGAGGATCACGTTCGGGCTGTTGGGCAGGACCAGCACCTCGGCGCCGGGCGCCGCGTGGATGCCGGCCAGCAGCTCGTAGGTCGAGGGGTTCATCGTCGCGCCGCCGTCCACCACCAGCACTCCAAGCTCCTCGTAGAGCCGCTTCACCCCCGGGCCGCTGGCGACCGCCACCACCGCGCAGGTCGCGCTCTCGCTCACGGCGGCCTCTCCGGCCAGGCGGGCGCTGCGCTCGGCGACCTGCTCGTGCATGTCGGCGACGTCGAAGCGCGACACCTCGCCGACCGTGTGGAACAGCTGTACCGCGCTGTCGGGGTCGTCCGTGTGGACGTGCACGCGCAGGGTGCGGTCGTCGCCGACGACGAGCACCGAGTCCCCCATGTCCTCGAGCAGCGCGGTGAAGGGGCCTGCGTCCAGGTTCTCGCCGGTGACCGCGAAGTTCGTGCAGTAGCGGAAGCTCGACGACTCGTGCTCGGGCCGGTGCAGCGCGGCCGGCGCGTATTGGTGCTCGAGCTCGGGCGCGTCGTCGCCGCGCAGGCCGGCCAGGCAGCCGGCCAGGATCACGGTGAGGCCGTATGCGCCCGCGTCGACGACGCCGGACTCGCGCAGGATGGCCAGCTGGTCCGGGCCGCGCTCGACGGCCTCCTTGCCGGCCTCGAGCGCGTTCTCGAGCACCTCGGCGAGCAGCTCGTCCTGCTCCTGGGCGGTCGCGTCGGGGCCGAGCCGCTGCCGGTCCATGTGGGCGAGGTCGTGCGCCACGCGCGCCGCCATCGCGCGCACGGCCGACAGCATCGTGCCCTCGGCCGGGTCGCGCACGGACGCGTACGCCGCGTCGGCGGCGCGGGCGAGCGCCGCCGACACGAGGATCGGGTCGACCAGCTCGCCGGGGCGCGACGCCAGCTCCTCGGCGGCGCCGCGCACGATCTGGGACAGGATGACGCCCGAGTTGCCGCGCGCGCCGAGCAGCGCGGCACGGGCGACCGCGCTGACGATCTCGTCTCGGCCGCTGCCCTCGAGCGATATGCCGTTGAGCCCGGTCAGCTCGTCGGCGACCGCGCGCAGCGTGAGCGCCATGTTGTCGCCGGTGTCGCCGTCGGCGACCGGGAACACGTTGAGGTCGTTGACCTCCTGGCGGCGGTTCTCAAGCTCAGCGAGCGCGGAAGTCACGACCCGCCGGAAGCGGACCAAGCTCTCGTCGGGCACGGGCACGTTGTACAGCCTACGGCGGCGGCTATACGTGCTTCAGGACCTTGCCTGCCTTGAGACAGCGCGTGCAGACGTACTCGCGCCGGGGAGTGCCCCCGACGTCGATGCGGACCTTCTGCAGGTTCGGGTTGAAGCGCCGCTTCGTGGCCACCATCGAGTGGCTGCGGCTATTGCCGAACGCGGGGCCCTTCTTGCACGAGTAGCAGACCTTTGCCACGGCGCGTCAGGGTAGCAGCACGCCCCCGGCCGCCTTCAGCGTCTCGTCGACATCGGCGCGGGTCACGTCGAGGTGCGTGACGGCGCGTACGCGGCCGTCCGGTGTGCCGCTCAGCTCGATCGCGTGGCGCGCCATCGCGTCCACGAAGCCCTCCGGCGCGTCGAAGATGACGATGTTGGTCTGGGGCTCGACGACCTCGCAGCCGAGCTCGGCGAGGCCGTCGGCGAGCAGGCGAGCGTGCTCGTGGTCCTCGGCCAGGCGCTCGACGTTGTGGTCGAGCGCGTAGAGGCAGCCGGCCGCGACGATGCCCGCCTGGCGCATCGCGCCCCCCATCTGCTGCTTCCAGCGCCACGCCTCGTCGATCAGCTCGCTCGAGCCGCACAGCACCGCGCCGACCGGCGCGCCCAGGCCCTTCGTGAAGTCGAGCCAGGCCGTGTCGAAGCCGCCGGCAAACTCGGCCGCCGACACGCCCGACGCGACCACCGCGTTCATCAGCCGCGCGCCGTCCATGTGCGTGCGCAATCCGTGGTCGCGCGCCGCGGCGAGGACGTCGTGCACGGCCGCGAGCGGCCAGACGCGCCCGCCGCCCATGTTCGTCGACTGCTCGACCGAGACCACGCGCGAGCGGGGCATGTAGCGGCTGTCGGGCCGGATCGCGGCTCGCACCTGGTCCCCGCTGAAGATGCCGCCGTCGCCCTCGAGCGCGTGGATCATCAGGCCGGCGTTCCAGGCCGGCCCGCCGGCCTCGGCGATGATCGGGTGGGCGGTGCGGTCGAGGATCAGCTCGTCGCCGCCGGGGCGAGAGTGCAGGCGCAGGCCGATCTGGTTGCACATCGTGCCGCTCGGCAGGAACAGCCCCGCCTGGTGGCCGAGCAGCTCGGCGACCCGCTCCTCGAGATGGCGGGTGGTCGGGTCCTCGCGGCGCTGCTCGTCGCCGACGTCGGCCGCCGCGATCGCTCGCCGCATGCCCTCGCTCGGACGGGTCTGGGTGTCGCTGTAGAGGTTGACGGCGCCGGCCACGCCGGTGCAGGCTAACGGGACGATGGACTCGCCCGATTGGCCACGCGTGATCCAAGCGACCTTCGAGCGCTGGAGCGCGGGCGACCGCCGCTTCGACCCCGAGATCATGGACCCGGACATCGAGATCCACTCGGTGGCCGGGCTGCTGACCGGGCGCGCCTACCGCGGCCGCGAGGGCCTCGAGCAGTGGGAGGCCGACATCACCGAGTCGTTCGACGAGTGGACGATCGACGCGGAGCGGTTCGAGGACGCGGGTCCCGGGTGCGTGCTCGCCATCGGCCGCGTCCACTTCCGCGGGCGCGAGAGCGGGATCTCGATCGACGAGCCGTGCGCGTGGCTGATCGGGCACGCGCAGGGGCTGGTGACCCGCTTCGAGGTGTTCATGAACGCGATCGAGGAGGCGCGGGCGGCGGCCGCTAACCGCTGAGCGAGCGGCGCAGCTCGACCATCGCCAGGACCGCGCTGGCGGCGTCCTCGCCCTGGTGGCGCTTGCCGCCCCCGGCGCGGGCCAGCGCCTGGTCCATGTTGTCCACGGTCAGCACCCCGAACGCGCACGGCACGCCCGTGTCGAGCTGAACGCGCTGGATGCCCCGCGCGGCCTCGCCGCTGACGTACTCGTAGTGGTCGGTCTCGCCGCGGATCACCGCGCCCAGGCAGACGATGCCGGCGTAGCGGCCCGACTCGGCGCAGTACTTCGCGGCCAGGGGGAGCTCGAACGCCCCGGGCACCTCGTGCACGTCGACCGAGCCGCCCGCGTCGAGGAACACGCGCGTGGCGCCCTCGACGAGCCGGCGGGCCAGATCCTCGTAGAAGCGGCCGACGCAGGCCGCGTACAGCTCGCTCACGGGTGCTGTCTCGGCGCCGGGCCCTGCCCGTATACGTCGGCCTCCGCCGCCGCCCGTTCGCGGTCACCCACCTGCTCCTCGTGGATCATCTCCTCGTCGAGCGCCAGGCCCTGGTGGTGCAACAGGTGCCCCATGCGGTCCTTCTTCGCGCGCAGGTAGTTGCGGTTGTGGGTGCCGGGCGCGTGCTCGATCGGGATCTGGTCGGTCACCGACAGCCCGTAGCCCTCGAGCCCGACGATCTTCTTCGGATTGTTGGTCAGCAGCCGGATCGATGTCAGCCCGAGGTCGACCAGGATCTGCGCGCCGATGCCGTAGTCGCGCAGGTCGGCGGGCAGCCCGAGCTCGATGTTGGCGTCGACCGTGTCGCGGCCCTGCTCCTGGAGCTTGTAGGCGCGCAGCTTGTTGAGCAGCCCGATGCCGCGCCCCTCCTGGGCCAGGTAGAGCAGCACGCCGCGGCCCTCCTCCTCGACCCGGGCGAGCGCGTCCTCGAGCTGCTGGCCGCAGTCGCAGCGCAGCGAGTGGAAGACGTCCCCGGTGAGGCACTCCGAATGGACGCGCACGAGCACGTCCTGCTCGCCGTCGACCTCCCCCTTGACCATCGCCACGTGGTGCTTGTCGTCGACGAGCGAGCGGAAGCCGACGACGGTGAAGTCGCCGAACGCGGTCGGCAGCTGCGCCTCGGCGACGCGCTCGACGAGCTTGTCGTGGCGGCGCCGGTAGGCGATCAGGTCGGCGACCGTGATCATCTTGAGCCCGTGCTTGGCGCAGTAGGCCTCGAGGTCGGGCACGCGCGCCATCGTGCCGTCGTCGTTCATGACCTCGCAGATCACGCCAGCCGGGTTGAGGCCGGCCAGCCGGGCGAGGTCGACGGCCGCCTCGGTCTGCCCGGTGCGCTCGAGCACCCCGCCGGCCTTCGCCTTGAGCGGGAAGATGTGTCCCGGCTGGACCAGGTCGTGGGGCCGGCTGCTGGGATCGATCGCGACCTGGATGGTGTGGGCGCGGTCGTGCGCCGAGATGCCGGTCGTGATCCCCTCGCGCGCCTCGACGGTCACCGTGAACGCGGTCTGGAAGGGCGACTCGTTCTTGGCCGCCATCAGGTTGAGGCCAAGCTCGTCGCAGCGATCGGGCGTCAGCGCCAGGCAGATCAGGCCGCGGCCGTGCGTGGCCATGAAGTTGATCGCCTCCGGCGTCGCGAACTGGGCCGCGAGCGTCAGGTCGCCCTCGTTCTCGCGGTCCTCGGCGTCGCACACGACGACCATGCGGCCGGCACGGACGTCCTCGAGCGCCTCCTCGATGGGAGCGAATGGGCTCATGCGTGCAGCTGCCTGGCCGAAGCACTCGGCTCGGCCGAGTGCGCACGGATGCTCTTTTCCACGTACTTGGCCAACAGGTCCACCTCCAGGTTGACGGCCCGGCCGGGCGCCGCCGAGCCGAGCGTCGTTCGCTCGAGCGTCTCGGGGATGAGGGACACCTCGAACGCGTCGTCGTCGACGGCGCTCACCGTGAGCGAGACCCCGTCGACCGCGATCGAGCCCTTCTCGACGACGTAGCGCAGCAGGTCCGCCGGCGTCGTGATCCTGACCACGCGCGAGAACCCTTCCTCGCGCACCTCCTCGACCGTTCCCGTGCCGTCCACGTGGCCCTGGACGACGTGGCCGCCAAGGCGGTCGCCTGCGCGCAGCGGCAGCTCGAGGTTGACCTCGTCGCCCTCGCCGAGCGGGCCGAGCGACGAGCGGCGCAGCGTCTCCGGCATCACGTCGGCCGAGAACCCCTCGGGTGACGGGGCCAGCGCGGTCAGGCAGACGCCGTTGACCGCGATCGAGTCGCCGCCCGACAGCTCGGCCGCCAGGGGCGTCTCGACCTGGAGGCGCCCGTCGCGCAGCGAGCGAACGGTTCCGGTGCCCGCGACCAAGCCGGTGAACACCTCACCACTCCTTCAGGCGCGCGATCACCAGCACGTCGTCGTCGAGCCGGTCGACCTCCACGTGCAGCGCGCGCGGGGCGGAGGCGATCTGCTCGATGCCCATGCCCTCGACGGCGGTCTTGGCGTCGCGCCCGCCGGTCATCAGCGGAGCGATGAACATGCGCGCCTCGTCGATCTCGCCGGCTTCGAGGAACGCCCCGGCCAGGTGCGGGCCGCCCTCGAGCAGCAGCGACTGGACCTCACGCGTGCCGAGCTCGTCGAGCGCGTGCTCCACGCGGGCCCGCTCGTTCTGGCCGGTGGCGACGATCACGTCCACCCCGGCCGACTCGAGCGCCTGCACCGCCGTGCGGGCGGCGGCGCGCGAGCAGACGACCGTCACCGGCACCTCGGCGACGCCGCGGACGAGCTGCGACGACACCGGCAGGCGCGCCTCGGAGTCGAACACGACGCGGCGCGGCTGGCGCGCGACGCCCTCGATGCGGGCGGTCAGGCGCGGGTCGTCGATCAGGGCGGTGCCGATGCCGACCGCCACGGCGTCCGACTCGGCGCGCCAGCGGTGGGCGCGAGCGCGGCTGAGCTCGCCGGAGATCCACTGCGAGTCGCCGGTGACCGTGGCGACCTTGCCGTCGAGCGTCATCGCCGACTTGAAGATCACGAGCGGGCGGCCGGTGCGGGCGTGCTTGCGGAAGGGCTGGTTGAGCAGGCGCGCGGCGGCGGCCACCTCGCCGTCGACCCAGACCACGTCGACACCCTCGTCGCGCAGGATGCCGGGGCCGCGCCCGGAGGCCTTGTCGGTCGGGTCGTCGGAGGCGATCACCACGCGCGCGATCGAGGCCTCGAGGATCGCCTGCGTGCAGGGCGGGGTGCGGCCGTGGTGGCAGCACGGCTCGAGCGACACGTAGAGCGTCGCGCCGGCCGGATCCTCGGTGCAGTCCTCGAGCGCGGCACGCTCGGCGTGCGCTTCCCCCGGCGTCGCATGGATGCCTTCTCCGATCACGCGGCCGTTCTTGACGACGACGGCGCCCACCATCGGGTTCGGGCTCGTGTGCCCACGGGCGTGCCCGGCGAGCTCGATCGCCCTCAGGAGATGTTGCGTGTCGTGCTCTGTAACCGCCATCGGAGGCATTGTTGACTCGCGAATCAACGATACCTCAGGGTCGGTCTCGTTCTGGCTAGCGTTCCGCCGCGTGCAACGCGTGCTGCTAGGGCTGATTCTGGTCGCCGGGTTCGCCCTGCGCGTGTGGAACAACGACTACGGGCTGCCGTTCATCTACTCGATCGACGAGTCGGCCCACTTCACCAGCCGGGCCGTCGAGATGTTCTGGCAGGACCTCGACCCCGGCTACTACCAGAACCCCGCTGCCTACACGTACCTGGTCTACGGGGTGCTGCGCGTGCTGTACGGGCCGCTCGGGCTGCTGCACCTGTCGTACGCGAACGTCACGGAGCAGTTCGACAAGGACCCGGGCGAGATCTGGATCGTGGCGCGCACGCTGGCGGCACTGCTGTGCACGGCCGGGGTGGCGGCGACTTACGCGGCCGCCCGCCGGCTGTGGGGCGTGCGCGAGGGACTGGTCGCGGCCGCCGTGCTCGCGTTCGCGTTCTTGCCGGTCGCGTACTCGCGCGTGGCTGTGACGGACGTGGGCTCGCTGATGGGCGTGGCGCTCGCGCTGCTGTTCGCCGTACGAGCCGCCGACGACGGGCGCACGCGCGACTACGCGCTCGCCGGGGCCGCCGCCGGGCTGGCGATCGCGTTCAAGTACACGGCGGGGCTGGTGCTGCTGCCGCTCGCGATCGCGGCGGTGGCGCGGCTGCGCTCGGACGGGCTGCGGCCGCTCACGGGGCTGGCCTGCGCGGGCGGGGCCGCGGCGGTCGTGTTC
Organism: Thermoleophilaceae bacterium; assembly: GCA_052038485.1. Classification (GTDB taxonomy): domain Bacteria; phylum Actinomycetota; class Thermoleophilia; order Solirubrobacterales; family Thermoleophilaceae; genus JACVRW01. The sequence continues at coordinate 13,318 of JBQGCL010000025.1, forward strand.
GCGCTGCTGAACCCGTACCTGTTCGGCTCGCTCGGCGACTGGTGGAGCGACCTGCGCGACCAGGCCGACGTAGCCGCCAGCGACCCCAAGCCGGGCCAGGAGTCGGGCGGCTTCTCGTACTACCTCGATTCGTTGACCTGGGGTCTGGGCTGGGTCGGGATCGCCGCGGCGCTGGCGGGCGCCGTGCTGGTGCTGCGCGACTCGCTCGTCCGGGGCCTGGTGCTGGTGGCGATGCCGCTGGCGCTGTTCGTCTACCTGGCGCTCCAGTCGCGCTACTTCGGGCGCTGGCTGCTGCCCGCCTACCCGGCGCTGGCGCTGCTGGCGGCCGTCGCTGTCGTACGGGCGGCGGAGCTGGTGCCGCGGCGGTGGCAGGTCGCGGCGACGGCGGCGCTCGCGCTGGCGGTGATCGCCCAGCCGCTGCTGGCCGACGTGCGCACGGCGCGGGTGCTCGGGCGCGAGGACACGCTCAGCCAGGCGCACGACTGGCTCGACCGCAACTACCCGCCCGGGCTGCGGGTGTCGATCGAGCCGGCGGTGCCGGGGCGCTACTTCCGCTCCAACCCGGAGGGCCGCATCCCCGACTGGCTGTCGCGCTGCCCGCGCCAGGCCGGCTGGACGGAGCCGGGCTGGTCGTACGTGGCGGCCGGCGGCGGGCGCGTCTGCGACCAGTACAAGCCGGGCCTGTTCGTGCGACCCGACGGCGGAGTGCGCGCGTCGGCGTACCACGCCGTGCTGCGACCGTCGGTGATCGGCGACTACCGGCTCTACGGCTACTGCCTGGTGATGACCGTGAACGTGGTGCGCGACCGAGCACTCGAGACGGGCGACCCGCAGGCGCGCGCGTACTACGACCGACTCGAGCGTGAGGCCGAGCTGGTGCGCGAGTTCAGCCCCTACAAGGACGGCCACGACCCGGTCCCGTTCAGCTTCGACCTCTCCTACAACTACTACCCGCGCGCCTACGAGCGGCCCGGGCCGACCGTGCGCATCTACCGGCTGCGCGACTGCGACCAGGCCTACGGACCGCCCCTGATCCGGATCCCGAAGGCGGTGGAGCCGGAGCCGTTCTCGTAGGCCCGCTCACTACCCTCCGCGCCCGCGATGCGCATGAACCGCCGCCGATTCCTCCAGACCGGCGCCGCGACGGCGGCGGGCGCCGCGCTGCTTCCGACCTTCGGCTGCTCGATGGACGAGACCGGCTCGCGCGAGCACATGAACGTGCTGCTGCTGATCGTGGACAGCCTGCGGCCGGACCACGTCGGCGCCTACGGCCCGGCCCAGGCCAAGACGCCGAACATCGACGCGCTCATCAGGCGTGGCGTGCGCTTCGAGCGCGCCTTCCCGGAGGCGATGGTCACGGTCCCGGCTCGTCGCTCGATCTTCAGCTGCAAGCGGATCTTCCCGTTCCGCAACTGGAAGCCGAACCTCGAGCTCGGCACGAGCCCCGGCTGGCTCCCGATCGACGACGTCGAGCGCACGTTCACCAGCGAGCTGCGCCGCCACGGCTACTGGACCACGCACGTCTCCGACAACCCGTTCACCGCCTTCACCGAGCCCTACAGGCCGTTCCGCAAGAGCTTCGACCACTGGAAGTCCATACCCGGCCAGGCCGGCACCTTCAAGCCCGCCAGCACTGTCTCGCTGAAAACCGTCTACGAGTGGCTGCCGCCGTTCCTGCGCGACGACCGCTACGTCCCCGGCATGCGCGAGTACCTGGCCAACTCGGGCGCCGGCGTGCGCGAGCAGGAGACCTGCGCGGCGCGCGTCTTCACCGAAGCGAGCGCGACGCTCGACGCCGCCCGCCTGCGCCAGCCGTTCTGCTTCGTGGTCGACTGCTTCGACCCGCACGAGCCGTGGAGCCCCGTGGAGAAGTACCTGCGCATGTACAGCGACCCGAACTACAAGGGCGAGAAGATCGGCGTCACCCGATACGGGTTCGCCCGCAACTTCTCGGAGGCCCAGCTGCGCGAGCTGCACGCGATCTACGCCGCCGAGGTGACGCAGACGGACCACTGGCTGGGCCGCTTCATGGACAGCTTCTACGCGTCCGGTCTGGCGGACAACACGGTGATCCTGCTGCTCAGCGACCACGGCTACCTCTTGGGCGAGCGCGGGTACACCGGGAAGGTGCCGTCGCAGCTGCACCCCGAGCTGGCCCAGGTTCCATTCGTGATCGTGCACCCGGACGACAAGGCAGCGGGCGCGACGAGCACCTACTTCACCTCTACCCACGACGTCGGGCCGACGCTGCTCTCGATGGTCGGCATCGAGCCGCCGAGCTGGATGGAGGGCGCCGATCTCTCCCCCGTCATCGACGGCGGCCGGCCCACCCAGCCCCGCGACTTCCACTACGGCGGGATGTACAACCGCTTCTTCATCCGCACCGACGACTGGGTCCTGATCGGCGACAACCGCGGCCAGGAGCGCACCCTCAACGACCTGCGCACGGACCCCCACGAGTTCGTCAACGTGGTCCACGAGCACCCGAAGGTGAGCGCCGAGCTCTACAGGACGATCCTCGACGCGGCCGGCGGCCCGCTGCCCTACTACACCTAGCCGAGCGCGATCGCGGCCACGCCGGCGACGACGAGCACGGCGCCGGTCAGCCGGAGGGCGTCGACGTGCTCGTGGAGGAACGCCGCGGCAAGGAAGGCGGCGATCACGACGCTCGACTCGCGCACCGCGGCGACCGGCGCCGCGTCGGCCAGCCGCAGCGCGGCCAGCACCGACCCGTACGCGCCGACGACGAACGCACCGGTCAGCCAGGCGCGCGGGCGCAGCTCGGCGCGGAGGTCGCGCCCGCGCAGCGCCAGCGCCGCGGCGTAGACGGCGCTCGACGGAGCGAGCAGCAGGAACAGGTAGGCGGGCGCCTGGGCGTGGTCGACGCCCACGGCGTCGACGAGCGTGTACGCCGCGATCGTCAGGGCGATGGCGAGCCCGAACAGGAGGTCGCGGCGCACGTGCGGGTCCCGGGCGACGCTGCCGCGCCGCGCGCCGACCGCGAACACGCCGGCCGAGACCGCCAGCACGCCGGCCACCTGCACCGCCGTCGCCCCCTCGCTCAGCACCAGCGCCCCGAAGGCGAGCACGAGCACCGGCGCCGTGCCGCGCGACACCGGATAGACCACGCTCACCTCACCGTCCCGGTAGGCCCGCGCCAGGAGGGCGAGGTAGCCCACGTGAAGCACAGCCGAGGTCGCCGCGAACGGCAGCGCCGCGCTCGACACCCCGCCGGTGGCCAGCGCCACCGGTGCGAGCAAGGCAACCCCACACAGCGTCGCGACCGCGGTGGCCGCCTCGCTGTCGCGCGCCCCGGCGAGCAGCACGTTCCAGCTCGCATGCAGGAAGGCCGCTCCCAGCGCAAGCGAAAATGCGGAAAGCGGCATGCCACGGCACCCTAAGCGGCGCGCCTGATGAGCGAGCGCCCAGCCTGGCAAGGACGCAGGGAGCGGGCAAGGCTCTGCCTGGCCGCGTCCAAGGACGCCGCCAGGCGATGGCGCGCAGCCGTCAGGCGCGCCGCTAGCGGTGCAGGGGCTCCTTCATGGCGTCCGTCTCGGGCGCCTCGATGTAGGGCTGCTGCTCGTCCTGCTGCTCCTCCTCGTGGTACGCCGACTCGGCGTTGACCGCCCAGATGTCGTGGTCGGTGCCCTTGGTGAGGTTGTCCACCGCGCGCATCGCGGTGAGCATGGAGTGATCCGAGTTGTTGTAGCGGTGCAGCCCGTTACGCCCGACCTGGACGAAATTGTCGAGCCCGTCGAGCCACGAGCGGATCGCGTGCACGCGGTCGGCGTAGTCGGCGTCGTACATCGGGTAGGCCTTCGGCACGCGCTCGACGAAGCCGAACTCGAGCTGGTCCGCCCGGGCCAGCCCGAGCTTCTCGAGCTCGCGCATGCCGAGCTTGACGAGCTTGTCGTCGTCCATCTCCCACAGCTCGTCGCCCTGGAAGCAGAAGTACTCGAGGCCGACGCAGGCCTTGCTCGGGTCGGGCACCATCCACGGGCTCCAGGAGCGGAAGTTCTGGATGCGCCCGACCTGCACCTCGGGCACGTGGATGTAGATCCAGTTGTCCGGGAAGATGTCGTCGCCGTTGAGCACCACGGCCACCGTCAGGAAGTCGCGGTAGCGCAGGCCGCGAGCGGCAGCAAGAACCTCGTGCTTCGGGTGCGGATCGGCGATCCCGACGGTGTTGCGCAGCGCCAGCGACGAGACCACGGCCGACGGCTCCCAGCTCTCCTCGCCGGCCCACACGCGCACGCAGCGCTCGCCCTCGAACTCGAGCTTGGTGACCCGCTTGTTGAGCAGCACGTGGCCGCCGAGCTGCTGGATGTCGTCGGTCATCGTCTCCCACATCTGGCCGGGGCCATAGCGGGGATAGTTGAACTCCGAGATCAGCGACTTGATCTTGTCGCCGCGGTTGCCGAAGAAGGCCGCCTTCGCCGCGCTGAAGAACGACAGCCCCTTGATCCGCTGGGCCGCCCATTCCGCGCGGATCTCCGACGTCGGCACGCCCCACACCTTCTCGGTGTACGACTTGAAGAACAGGTTGAAGAGGCGCTTGCCGAAGCGATTCGACACCCACTGCTCGAACGTGTCCTCCTTGCCCTTCGGCTTGAGCTGCGCCCACAGGTACGAGAGGAACGCGCGCGTGAGCTCGACCGGGCCGAGCTTCTTGATCACGTCCGGGCCGCGCAGCGGGTAGTCCAGGAACTTGCCGTTCCAGTAGATGCGCGACATGCGCGGACGCTTGAGGAAGTCCTCGCGCATGATCTCGTGCCAGAGCTGGTCGACCTCCTTCACCTTGGTGAAGAAGCGGTGCCCGCCGAGGTCGAACCGGTAGCCGTCGCGCACCGCCGTCTTGGCGATCCCGCCGACCTGATCCTCGGCCTCGAGCACGACGACCGGCAGGCCCTGCTTGGCCAGCAGGTAGCCGGCGGTCAGGCCGGCCGGCCCGCCCCCGAGGATCACGGTTGGCTTGGTGCGCATGTCGGGGTGCGCCAGCTGGAGGTCTTTGTTCTCGTTCGTCATCCCGTCTCAGTCTTCTTCTCGTACAGCACACCCCGGACACCGATCCGGGTGGCGCGGCGGTAGCGAATCGGTACGGCCTTGACCATCTCGAAGCGCTTGTCGGCCGCCAGCGCCGCCCCCCACTGCGCGGCCCGTCGCCTCACGAGCTCGGTCCAGGGGGCGTCCCAGTCGTCGGCCCGGGAGGTGACCGGGTAGACGAACAAGACCTTCGCGCCGGGCGGGAGGGTAGCAAGCAGGGGGTCGAGGTTCTTGGCGGGAGTGGCGTCCTTGAGCTTGTCGTAGCCGTCGGTCCAGTCCATGACGCGGTCGTTCTCGACCGCCCCGATCGGGCTCGCGAACCGCAGCTTGGGAGCCCCGCCCAGGTCCTCCAGGTGGTACGCCATCAGCGGTCCCTGCTCGGGCTGCATCGAGACCACCAGGTCCCCCTCGCGCAGGTCACCTACGACGTCCTTGCGCAGGTCCGACGCGTTCGACTTGTTCTCGAGCCCGTACGAGCGCGGGATCGCCCAGATCCCGAGGATGATCACGAGCGCCACCAGCCCCAGGCTGCCTGCGCGGGCGAGGCCGAGCGCGGCGACCAGCAGCATCGGGCCGAGCAGCACGCCGAGGTAGCGCGTGGTCCACGCCGGCGAGACCTGCGAGACGAGCCAGGCGATGGCCAGCGTGCCGAGCACGGTCACCGCGCCGGCCAGCACGGCGGTGCGCTCCTTGTCCTCGACGCGGCGCGCGATCACGGCCGCGATGCCGGAGCCACCCGCCAGCACAAGCGCGACCGTGGGCGTGCCGCCGCCGAGCAGCGACTTGGTGATCTGGACCGGCGCGCCGAAGTTGGGCGAGTTGAGCCAGGGCGCGCCGGTGTGCTGGATCTGGTGAAGCAGCGTCGGCACCCAGGGCAGGTAGAGCAGGCCGGCGAAGCCGAACCCGATCAGCGCGTCCTTCCAGAAGCTCGAGCGCACCTCGGACACGTACCAGCACGGGATCAGCGCGCAGACGAGCCCGACGGACAGGAACAGGCCCCAGTTGTGCGTGTAGAGCATCAGCGCGAGCAGCACCGAGAAGAGCGGCAGGTAGCGGCGCCGGCCGAAGGCGAACACGTGCAGGAACGCCGCGGTCGCGAGCAGCGACAGCACCAGCATGAGCGCGTACATGCGCGTCTCCTGTGCGTACGCGGTCAGGAACGGGTTGACCGCGCAGAGCGCCGCGCAGATTAGGCCGGCGCGGCGGCCGAACAGGCTCCACCCGGCCCACAGCCCGCCCGGCACGGCGAGCAGCGCGATCGCCACCGACAGCCCCTGCGTCTCGGCCGGCCCGTTGCCGGTGACGTCCATCCAGGCCGACAGCAGCATGTAGTAGAGCGGTGGCGAGCCGTCCACGCGCAGGACGCTCGGGATGTCGAACAGGGGCTGCGACGCGATCCCGATCGACAGCCCCTCGTCCATCCAGAGCGACTCGCCGAGCGAGTGCGTACGCAGGTAGAAGGAGACGGCCAGCAGCCCCAGCAGGACGAATGCCGGGAGCACGAAGCTGGACGGCAGCGAGCGGATGCTCGGCAGCGGGCGTATGCGTGCGGAGGCGGAGGCCAACCCGGCGATCCTAGTGAGTCGCCCCGCCACCTAGGGCGAGGCTTGCGGCCTCTCGTCGTCCCCGATCACCTCGAGCGGGGCGTCCTTGGTCGCCACGTTGCCGGCCGTGCCGTTGGTGGGTGCGTACGGGCTCGCCTTCGGGCAGTCGCTCCGGCCGTCGGGCGGCACCGTCAGCAGCCGCCACTTGCCGTGCGTCGCGACGAGCCGGTAGCGGTCGTCGGTGGGCTTGGTGACGAGCGGCCCGTCGGGGACCGTTCGCGTCCTGAACGTGACCCCCGGCGGCGGGGTCACCTTCCAGCCCACCTGGATCCCGTGGATGCCCAGCTCGTACGCGACCATCTGCGTCTGGAAGGGGCCGCTGAACACGCCCCCGCAGGCGAGCAGCGCCTGCTTGCCGCCGGCCTCGTCGATCAGTCCCTTGAGGTCGTTCCAGAGATACGCCTCGTGCTCGAGCCCGCCGCGCACGCGCGCCTCGTTGTTGGCCTTCGCGACGATCGTCGGCATGCCGGCCAGCACTCCGACCAGCAGCGCGGCGGCCGCGATCGCGGGTGCGCGGCGCGGTCCGAACCACCGGCGCGCCGCCCACTCGACCCCCTGGAGCACGCGCACCGCGCCCATCCCGCCGAGCACGCAGACCACCGCGGTCGTGACGATCAGGTAGCGCTGGTTGCCCGCGAACCCGGCCTGGGTCATCGCGGCGACGACGACGAACCAGGCAAACCCGCCGATCGCCAGCGCCAGCGTGATTCCCTCCTGCCGCGCGCGGCGCCACATCACCGCGGCGTAGCCGACCGCCACGAGCGTGCCCAGCTCCACCGGCGCGATCGTCACCTGCACGAAGCGGTGCGCGACCGCGAATGCGGGGATGTCGTCGAACGCCGCGCTGCCCGGGTTCGGGGCGTTGGCTCGCGAGCCGGCGCGCAGCGCGTCGCCCGACCCCCACCACTCCGGCAGGAACCAGACGGCCGGCACCAGCACCGCGAACGCGACCAGCTGCTTGCGCAGGTGCGGGTCGGTGAACCACAGCCACAGCCCGTACAGCCCGAGGAACGGCCACGCCTCGGGGCGCATCAGCGCCGCGATCACGCCGAGGTAGAGCGCGTGGTCGCGGCGCCCGTCGAGGTGGCGCTCGAATGCCCACAGCACGATGCCGCCGAGCATCGGGTCGGAGTTGCCGAGCGCGGCGTCGCGCACGAACTTGTTGCTCGACAGGAGCGCGGCGAACGCGCACACGCCGGCGATCGCCCCGTATACGCGTCCCCCGATCAGGCGGTTCGCCATCCGGTAGGTCATCACGCACGCGAACAGCCCGCCCGCGCGCGCGACCCACAGCCACAGGTAGGGCGCCACGTCCTGACCGAACAGCGAGAACGGGACCGTGAACAACATCGGGAACGGCTTCCACGACGGGCCGCCCTCGGTGACCAGGTCGAAGTGAAGGATCTCCCGGCCCCACAGGATCCAGGCCCAGGGGTCGTAGGTCGGCGTCGACGGCAGCAGCAGCGTCAGGCCGGAGACCGCCAGGCAGGCGGCCATGATCGCGGCGATCTGGCGCCCGTGCGACCAGCCCGCCGGGCCGGCCGTGGCGTGAACTCGCGCCGGCCGCGGCTCACCGAGCTCACGTCCGCCGGGGGTACGGAAGAACCGAGCGACGCCTTCCTGCATCGGCTCGGTCAGGCGCGGGTGGCCTCGGCCTCGGCCTCCGCGCTCAGTCGCACCGCGGAGCGCAGACGCGACCAGCCGCCGTAGCGGGTGACGAGAATCACGAGTCCGACCACGGTGATCGGGATGTAGAGGATGAAGCGCAGGAGCAGCATGTAGGTGACGGCCATCGAACCGCTCGCCCCGAGCCGCCGCGCGCCGAACGCGACCGCCGCGTCGAACGTGCCGATCGAGCCCGGCGCCGCGGGCAGAGCCGCGACGAAGTTGGTGAGCGCCACAAGGTAGAGCGCGCCGGTGACGGAGAAGTCGAGGTCGATCGAGCGGGCGACGGCGAGGTAGACGGCGGCCTCACACGCCCACAGCACGAACGTCCCGGCCAGCAGCACCGCGCCCGCCTTGCTCACCAGCGCACGCGGCGAGTCGGCGAGCGGCCGCAGCCAGTTACGCGCCCGCTCGAAGACGTGGTGACGGCGCAGCACCCAGAGCGCGATCGCCGCGAGCACGAGCAGCACGACGCCGCCGCCGGCGACGAGCAGCGGCCGGTCGGTCGGCAGCACGTCCGAGCTGAGCGCCACGTAGACGACCACCACGAAGATCGTGGCCAGCGCGATCAGGTCGAGGATTCGCTCGGCTACGACCGAGCCGAGCAGCGTGCGCTTGCTGGCCTCGCAGCGCTGCGACATCAGCACGACCTTGAGCGCCTCGCCCGCGCGCGCGGGCAGCACGTTGTTGCCCATGTAGCCGACCGTCGTCAGCAGATAGCAGTCGCTGCGGTGGGTGCGCACGCCCGTGACGTTCAGGATCCAGTGCCAGCGCTCGCCGCGCATCAGCGTCGCGACCGCGTACAGCAGGATCGCCACGACCAGCCAGGCGATCGCCTCCGACCCGGTCGGGAACTTGGGCGACTCCTGCTTGGCCGCCCACCAGACGACGGCCGCGAGCGCGACAAGGGAGACCAGGGCTTGGATGAGCGCGAAGCGTCGGTTCATGTGGCGACCCGCTGAGCGCGGCCGGCGGACAGGCGTTCCTGCGCAGGAAGGACCGGCCGGCGGCCGGTCGCGCTGCACGGTAGCAGTCGTCTTCGGTTACCCGGCGGATCGAGCCGTTACGCTGCGGCGCTTCCTGCGCCTGCTTCTGACATCACTGGCCCTGCTCGCGCTGCCCGCCGCCGCCCATGCCCAGGCGACCGCGCCGCCGCAGCTCGTGGTCGACCGGCCGCACGGCAAGCCGCTCATCTACGAGGGGCAGGCCGGCCGAGCGCTGCTGGGCGGCACCTGGTACTTCCGCCAGGACGACACGCTCACGCAGGGCGACGCGGAGCGCTGGTACGACCAGGACGACCTGACCGGGTGGACGCCGGTGCGCGTGCCGCACAACTGGAACGCCCAGGACACCGCGCTGAACAAAGCGAGCGAGGGCTGGTACCGCAAGGAGTTCACGCTGCCGGCGGTCCCCAAGAAGGAGCTCAAGCGGACGTTCTGGAAGGTCCGCTTCGAGGGCATCAACTACCGCGCCAAGGTCTGGCTCAACGGTCGCACCATCGGCGGCTACACCGGCTACTTCCCGTTCGAAGTGAAGCTCGACGGACTGCGCAAGGGGCGCAACTCGCTCGTGGTCAAGGTCTCCTCGCTGCGCAGTAACCGCGACCTCACCCACTGGCGGCCGGCCGCCTTCAACGGCTTCGGGACGGGCGGCTGGTGGAACTTCGGCGGGATCCTGCGCGAGGTCTACGTCCGCAAGATCGACACGATCGACATCGAGGACGTCCACGTGCTGCCGCACCTGCGCAAGGTCGGCGGCCCGGCCAAGGTCGACGTGCGCGCCTACCTGCGCAACATGACGAGCAAGGCGCGCGAGGTCGACCTGGTCCTGTCGGTGGACGGCGAGCGGATCGTCCTGAATGGCAAGGAGGTGCCGGCCGACGGCAGCCGCATCCTCACCAAGACGTTCACGATCGACCGCCCGCGGCTGTGGCAGCCGGGCGACCCCGAGCTGTACCCGATGACCGTGTCGGTCAAGGAGGACGGCGAGCTACGCGGCGCCTACCGGCTGCGCTTCGGTGTGCGCAAGCTCCAGGTCGCCCCGGGCGGTGTGATCCTGCTCAACGGCCACCGCCTCAACGTTCACGGCGCGAGCATCCACGAGGACGACCGCAACGAGGGCGGCGCGCTCTCGAAGGGCACGCGCTCGCTGCTGGTCTCGCGCCTGCGCGACCTCGGCGCCACCATCACCCGCTCGCACTACCCGCTCCACCCGGCCTTCCTCGAGGCCTTCGACAGGTACGGGATCCTCTACTGGGTCGACGCTCCCGTCTACCAGATCCCGAACAGCTTCTTCGCCGACAGCGGAGTGCGCGGGGCGGCCAAGCGCGCGGTCGCGCTGACCGTGCGCAACAACATCAACCACCCGTCGGTGATGACCTGGTCGCTCGCGAACGAGCCGGCCGGCAACCGTTCCGAGCTGGGCATCTTCGGGCAGGGTCTGGCGCGCTTCGTCGAGGACGGCGCGGAGGTCGTGCGCGAGCTCGACGACACGCGCTTCGTCGCGATCGACCGTCAGGCGCGCGCGGGCGAGCCGCCGACCAGCTCCGTGTACCGCTTCCTCGACGTGCTCGGCGTCAACGAGTACTTCGGCTGGTACGACTCCTACAAGGCCGACCTGGTGCGCCCGCCGACCACGACGGCCGAGCTGAGCGGCTATCTCGACGAGGTCCACGCGGCCAACCCGAACCTGCCGCTGATGATCACCGAGTTCGGCGCCGAGTCGGTGCGCGACGGCCCGGCCAGCCAGCCCGGCAGCCGCCAGTTCCAGAGCCGCTTCGTGCTCCAGCACCTGCGCATCCACGCCTCGAAGAGGTTCGTCAACGGCTCGATCCACTGGGCGCTGCGCGACTTCCGCGTGGACCCGACCTGGACCGGTGGAGCCCCGCGTGCGTGGTCCACCCCGCCGTGGAACAACAAGAGCCTGATCGAGGAGTTCAACGAGCGAAAGCCGGTCTACTTCGAGCTGCGCAAGCGCTGGCGGCCAGCCCGTGCGTTCCGCTGAGCCAGCTACCTTTCGCGGCCCCGTGAAGCCCTCCGTTCTGCTCGTCTCGATCGCGCTCGCGCCTGCCGTGCTGGCCGGTTGCAGCCTGGGGTCCGACGACGCCGGCGGCGGCGACGACCTCGACGACCGCTCGGCCGCGATGGCGTGCATCGAGGCGGCCGGCATCGACGGCGCCCGGCTGACCGGGCCGGAGGACAACCAGGAGATCGTCATCGGCGACGGCGCGAACGCGCCGCACATCAAGTTCTTCCTCACGGCCGGCCAGGCCGAGGCCGAGCAGTTCGAGGGCCGCGGCGAGGGAGCGGAGCAGATCGGCGGCACGCTGCTGTACGTGGGCGACGGAGACGACGACCTGCTCGAGCCGGTCGAGAAGTGCCTCGCTGACCTTTAGGATCGGCGCAGCGTGAACCGCTCGCGCACCGCACTCGTCGCGCTGGTCGCGCTCGTCGTGGCCGCCCTCGTCAGCGGCTGCACGCTGCCCCGCCCGCCCGGCGACTCGCCGCTGCGCTACCGCGACCAGGTCTTCAGCGGCGTTTCGACCAGCCTCGACATCCCGTACGGCAGCGCTCCGGACGCCAACGGCAACCCGGTCACGCTGCGGCTTGACCTCTACGCGCCCACCGGCGACACGGAGACCAACCGCCCGCTGCTGGTCTGGGTGCACGGCGGCAGCTTCAGCGGCGGCGACAAGGCCAACCCGCTGCCCGTGGACGTGGCCCAGACGTTCGCCAAGCAGGGCTACATCGTCGTGTCGATCAACTACCGGCTGCTCGGTTCGGGCTGCGTGGCCAACCCGAGCCAGTGCACGGTCGCGGCACTCGAGGCCAAGCACGACGCCCAGGCGGCGATCCGCTGGGCCCGCCTGCACTCGAACTTCCTGGGCATCGATCCGACCCGGATCGCCGTCGGCGGAGAGTCCGCGGGCGGCATCACGGCCGCCCTCGTCGGAATGCACTCCGAGGACGTCGGCAACAGCGGCACGCCGGGCGAGGACTCCACGGTGCGCGGGTTCGTCTCGATCTCGGGCGGAACGCCCAACGGCGTCCTCGCCTCCCCGGATGACGCGCTGGGTCTGCTCTTCCACGGCACCGCCGACAACGTCGTGCCGGTCTCCTGGTCGAACGCCACCGCGGCCAACCTGCTCAAGGCCGGCGTCGGCGCGTGGCTGCAACTTCAGAGCGGCGCCGGTCACGTGCCGTATGTCGAGTACCGCACGCTCTACCTCGAGCAGATCAACTACTTCCTCTACCTCGCCCTCGACCTGGCCCACGCGGACGGCCAGCCCGCCGCGGCGGCGCGCGCGTACGAGCGCATGGTCGAGAAGCACCCCGAGCTGAGCTACGGCACGAGGTAGACGCGCACGTCGTTGGCGCCGGCCTTGAACGACTCCGGCGGCACCATCACCGCGACCAGCTCGCCCGAGTCGCCGACCGCGAGCGTGAAGGTCTCCCCCACGCCGACGATCTTCCCGTTCACCGCCACCGCGACGTCGCGGCCGCCATCGCCGCCCCCCTGCACCTCGCCGACGACGAAGTTCGGGATGAACGGCGAGCTCGGGTCGACGTTCTTGTAGTCCTCGGCGTAGACGAAGTCGACATCGAGCGGCTCGAGCCCCTCCTGCTCGGGTGACTCGCCGAGCAGCTCCTGGTGCGGGCCGATCCGGTAGATGCGGTCGGGCCCGTCGGCCCCGGTGCCGAGCAGCGCGTGGTTGCGGTCGATGATCCTTTGGCGCTCGCGCACGAAGTCGGACGCGGGGATGTCGAGGCCCTCGAAGCTGCCGCGCAGCTCGATGTGCAGCGTGTCGCGGTTCTGCACCTCGTCCGAGTATGCGGACTTGCCGTCCATCTTCACCCGCGGGTCGAGGTCGAGCGTGTCGAAGATCGTCGGCAGGATGTCGATCGTCGACACCCAGGCGTCGTCGATCTTCCCCTGCTTCTGCCCGGGTGCCTTGATCAGCAGCGGGACCGGGGCGATCTCGTCGGCGGTCTCGCGGGTCAGCCGGCGCCGCTCGCGCGCGTGCGGGAAGGCAACGCCGTGGTCGGCGGCGACCACGATCAGCGACTTGTCCCACATGCCCTCGTCCTTGAGGTGCTTCCAGAGGTCCTGGAGCAGGTGGTCGGCGAAGCCGGTCTGGAGCGCGTGGCGCTGGATCAGCACGTTCAGCTGGGACTGCCACTTGTAGGCCTGGTTCGACAGCCCCGGAAGCGAGTCGTTGGCCTGGCGTCGGTAGCGGCGCGCGTCGGGGAGGTACTGCCACGGGACATGCGGCAGCAGCGAGTGCTTGAAGTTGAGCGACGGCCGCCGGCTCGGTTTGATGTTCTCCATCCATTCCGCGAAGCGCGCGGCGCGGCCGCCGTTGAGGTTCGCGCGCGTGCTGCGCTCGATGGCCGTGCTGCCGAGGTCCGGGCTCTCCTCGGACGCGCCGCCGAAGTTGCCCCAGTTCTCAGACACCGAGGTCAGATCCGTCTCGATGTCCGGCGGCGACACCACGTGCAGCCAAACAAGCCCGAGGTCCTCGGTCATCGACTTCATGCGGTTCGGATAGGACTCGTCGAGCCGCTGGTCCTCGCACAGGTCGCGCGAGCAGACGGTCGTCGCCTCCTCCGAGACGTTCAGCCGGTAGGTCTTGCCGAACAGCGAGAAGATGCTGTTCGGATGGTCGGCCGAGGTCGGCAGCTTGTCCTGCTCCGGATAGTTGCCGTCCATGATGGCCGGCTGGGCGCGCTCGGTGGAGTCGTAGACGGTGTAGGCGTTGCGGAACCAGGTCGCACTGCGGGCGAGCTCGCCGAAGCCCGGGAAGCGCTGCGCGTCGATCTTGTCGCCGTCGCCGATCAGCGTATTCGAGGGCAGCTCGTCGAGCAGCACCACGACGATCGGCGCGTTGCTGACGCCGCCGATCGTGCGCGCGTGGGCCTCGTCCGGGAAGGCGACCTTCGAGATCGGGTCGGTGAACAGGAACAGGCAGAGGAAGATCACGGGCGCCGGCGACAGGACGCGGAGGAACGAGCGCACCGGCTCGGCGCGCGCGTAGAGCGCGGCTACGCCGGCGCCGATCAACAGCGACAGCACGATCAGCAGAACGTCCGAGGCATCGATCGACTTCTTCAGCGCCTGGGCGGCGATCAGCGTGACGAGGCCGGCGATCAGGACGAGGTGCGCGCCCTGGCGCGCCGCGCGGCCGGCGAGCCCGATCAGCAGCTCGACCCCGAGCAGGATCGCCGGCGGCAGCACCACGACCAGCACCGACCAGCTGATCACGTCGAAGCCGGAGGAGCCGCGCGCGGCGAAGAACTCGGGGTTGTCCTTGAGCAGGTCGAAGAGCGGCTGCGCGACGGCGAAGGTCCACAGCACGGCGAGCCCGAGGTAGGCCCAGATGGCGTCGCGCCAGAGCGGGCGCGACTCCGCGGCGGCCGGCTCGGCCCTGGCGGGCGCGGCCTTCGCGGGCTCGGCCGCTTCGGCCCCGGTCATCCCCGCTTCGGGCGGGCGAAGTACAGCACCCGCGTGCCCGACTCCAGGCGCTCGGTGCGCTCGACCTCGAAGGCCTCGCCCAACGTGCGCTCGAAGTAGGCGAGCTCGTAGTCGGGGTGCAGGCCCTCGCGCTTGGGCGCCAGCAGCTTCTTGACCATCGGGTCCTCGCGCGTGGGGAACTCGATCACCAGCGAGGTGCCGAGCGACGCGAGCCAGTCGACGAACTCCTTGACGGGCACGTTGGCGCTGATCGCGACGTGGTGGATGAGCGCCAGTGCGAGCACGAGGTCGGGCTTGCCGCGGTCGGGCATCGCCTTGCGCTCGAGCCCGCGCCAGCCGAGACCCGGTGACGGGTCGGCCAGGTTCATCGTGAGCGTGAGGATCTGCTCGTTGCCCTCCTGCTTGAGGTCGCGGTAGAGCAGCTCGACGGGGCCCTGGTCTGCGTCGACGGCCACCACCGTCTTGGCGCCCTCGGCGGCGATGCGCGAGTAGCGGCCGTTGTTGGCGCCGATGTCCCAGACCAGGTTCCAGGGCTGGGAGGTGGCGACCTGGCGCACGAACTCGTCCTTGCGGCGGGCGTCGTCATCGGTGTAGCTGTTGCGCTCGCCGTAGGCGGTCCAGACGCCCTGTGGCGGGTCCCAGGTGAGGCGCTCGACCAGCTTGCGCATCTTGCGCACGTTGGCGACGAACAGCTCCTTCTTGAAGACTCGCTTGACCTCCTGCTTGACCTGGTCGGGGCGGTCGGCGTAGCGCGCCTCGAGCCGGGCGTGCAGGAAGACGTTGGTGAACATGCCGCGGCGGAAGCGGTCGCGGAACGACAGCAGGTTGCGCATCTGCGACGGCGTGATGCCGTCGATCGACCCGCGCAGCCACGGGTGGAAGGGCACGTGCTTCACCGCCTGGAGCAGCAGCGGATAGAGGTAGAGCATGCAGAACTGGCGGTAGCCGACCCACGGCTCGCCCTCGCGCATGCGCTCGAAGGAGCCGATGTCGACGAACACCGGCTGCGCGCCCTTGAACTGGACGTTGTAGGGCGTCGAGTCCTTGAGCACGAGGTCGTGGTCGAGGCTCGCCAGCAGCAGGTCGAGCTGCAGCAGCGCCGCGTCCTTGAGCATCGAGAACGTCCACTCGTAGGGATACGAGACGAACGGGATGCGCTCGTGGCGCAGCACGCCGGCGGGCTCGTGGACGAGCAGGGAGCGGTCGACCGCGCCGTTCTCGACCAGCTCGGTCGGGACGATGCGCCTGTCATCGAGCAGGCCGGTGGCCTTCAGCGCCTCGTAGTCGCTCAGCCCGTCGGACGAGAGGGCGCGGTAGACGTCGTCGCCCGCGTAGAAGACGCGGCTCTCCGGGTCGCGGAACGAGCCGGGCTCGAGGCCGGCGGGCGGGGTGCTGGCGTCAGGGGGCGGGGTCACGGCGCGGGGCATGGTAGTTGGTGCGCCGCCCGCAAACGGCACGGGGCACGGCGGCGGCCGCCCTACGGCGACCGCTTGCCCTACGGCGCCGCCTTACTCGGTGGGCCGGGCCGGCTCGGCCGGAGCGGCCTCCGGCTCGTCCTTGCGGATGCGCAGGAACCGCAGCAGCCGGTTCCAGTACAGCTTGGCGGTTACAGCGACGGCGGCGAGGCCACCCGCGATGATCTGCAGGATCATGCTCCCGCTGCCGGGATCCAGGTAAGCGAGAACAGTGCTCATCGTGGTCGGAACTCCATGCTGCCGGGGTCGAAAGAGATCGCAGGCTAGCAGAGGTGTTGCCAACCCGTGAACGGATCGTAGCTACCTCGTTACTACCCGGGAGCGGCCGATCCTCCCATTGAGCTCGCGGGTGTGAAATCCCTGCAAAAGTCCTGTAAACGGCTGCTGGATCAGCCTCCACTCGTGGCGCCGCTCCGGGAACGTGATCCCCTCCCGCCGATAGACCCTAAACGTGCCCACTCGGACCAGCGTCTGGCGCTGCCGCGCGCGCCCCGTCATATACACGCGCCCGACCAGCGGCTCCCGTGACGAGCGGAACACGACGCGGTAATCGGTGAGGCTCTCGGTCAGCTCCATCGGCACACCGAGCTCCCAGGCGAGCCGAGTCTGGAGGGCGCGGTTGGTCGTCGCCCAGCCGATCGCCTGGATCGCCTCGGCGCCCCCGGCCGCGTGGACGGCGCGGGCGAGGTCGGCGTGGATCTGCATGCGCTCCTTCACCTCGCCCACCTCGTAGCGCAGGCGGTCGATGCGGCGGTCCGTAAAACCGTGCGCGCCGGCAACCAGAACCGCGACGGCGGCAACCAGGCCGGCACCGCTCGCCACCGCCACCCGGAAGCGTGTCGCGTTTCCGGCGTATAGGGGGGAGAACTCGACAAGGTTCGTTCCTGCCTGGGCCAATCGGGCTGCGCCGAGGCCCGCGAGGACCGCGCCGATCGCCAGCGCGGGTAGGACGTAGCGCGGGTTGCCGCTGAAGCCGGCCTGGGTCATGGCGACGAAGAGCGCGACCTCGACGATCGTGGCGGCGGCCAGCGCCAGGATGGCGGCCTGGCGGCGGACGATCGCCGCGGCCACGGCGAGCGCCGCCAGCAACTCCAGCGGGAGGCCGGCGTGGTTGTGCACGCGCTCCAGCGCGCGAAGCCAGGGCCGGTCCGCCAGCGACAGGCTCCACGCGGGCTGGCTGCGCGCCTGGGCGCCGCCGTCGAGCGGCATCCCCGAGCCGATCCACTCGGGGCCGACCCAGAGCACCGGCAGCAGCACGAACGCCCCCGCGACCAGCCTTCGCAGGCGCGGCTGTGCGCGCCAGACCCACAGCCCGTACAGGCCGAGAAACGGCACCAGCTCCGGCCGCAGCAGGCACGCCAGCGTGCCCAGCACGAGCGCATGAGCGGGTTGGCCGTCGAGGTGGCGCTCGATCGCCCACAGCATGAACGCGACCGCGATCGGCGCCTCGCTGCCGTGCGCGGCGAACTGGAACCAGTCGGGCGTCAGGAACAGCGCGAGCGCGGCGACCAGCCCGCCCAGGACGCCGGCAACGCCGCCGCCCGCCAGCCGGTGCACCAGGCGAAACGCGAACGCCAGCGCCAGCAGCGCGCCGGCGCGCGCCACGGCCATCCACAGAGCCGGCGGCAGCCCGTGGTCGAGCTTGCCGAACGGCGCCGTCACGGTGGTGAACACCACGGGCAGCGGCTTCCACGACGGGCCCCCGCTCGTATCGAGGTGGAGCTGCGTCAGCTCGCGGCCCCAGATCAGCCACGCCAGGGGGTCATAGCTCGGCTCGGAGGGCAGCAACAGCGAGACACCCCCCAGCGCCAGGCACGCGGCGATCAGCTTCCACATGGCCCAGCGGCAAGCTAGGCGCGACCGGGCAAAGCCTTGTGAAGCGGCCGTGAACCGAGCCAGCGGGCGGGTGCCGCCCGGGCCTTTACGCTACGGGGCCTACGGCATGAAGCTGATCATCCAGATCCCCTGCTTCAACGAGGAGCAGACGCTGCCGGAGACGCTCGCCGACCTGCCCCGCGAGATCACCGGCATCGACACCGTCGAGTGGCTCGTGATCGACGACGGCTCCACCGATCGCACCGTGGAGGTCGCGCGCGCGGGCGGCGTGGACCACATCGTGCGCCTGACCAACAACCGCGGCCTCGCGGCGGGCTTCCAGGCCGGCCTCGACGCCTGCCTCAAGCTCGGCGCCGACGTGGTCGTCAACACCGACGCCGACAACCAGTACGTCGGCGCCGACATCCCCAAGCTGGTCGCCCCGATCCTGGAGGGGCGCGCCGACATGGTCGTCGGCGACCGCCAGACCGACTCGATCGAGCACTTCTCGCCGGTCAAGAAGCTGCTCCAGCGCTGGGGCAGCGCGGTCGTGCGGCGGGCGTCCGACACCGACGTGCCGGACACCACCTCGGGCTTCCGCGCATACAACCGCGAGGCCGCCATCCAGATCCAGGTCGTCTCGAAGTTCACCTACACGCTCGAGACGATCATCCAGGCCGGCAAGATGCTGGTCGCCGTCGACCACGTCCCGATCCGGACCAACCCGAAGACGCGCGAGTCGCGCCTGTTCCCGTCGACCGCCGCCTACGTGCGCCGCAACGGGGTGTCGATCTTCCGCATCTACGCGCTCTACGAGCCGATGCGGCTGTTCATGATGGCCGCCGCGGTCACCGCGCTGGTCGGCGTCGTCATCTGGGCGCGGTTCCTCTACTTCTTCATCGACGGCCGCGGCGAGGGCCACATCCAGTCGCTGATCCTCGGGTCGACGCTGTTCATCGTCGCGGTCCAGTTCGTGGCGCTGGGGGTGCTCGGCGACATCCTGGCCGGCTCGCGCGTGCTCCAGCAGCGCATCCTCGAGCGCGTGCGGCGGGTCGAGCTTCACGTCGGCGTCGAGCCTTCCCACTACGAGCCCGGAGCCGGCGCCTCCGGGCAGGAGCGGACGACGGGTGCCGCCTCCGGCCGCGCCACCGGCAAGACCGAGGACCGCGAGGCGGTCAAGCTGTGAACGCCACCGCCGAGGTCCCGACCGGCAACACGTTCGACAAGTACGGCTCGTCGAACCCCGTCGTCAAGCGGCTGATGGGCGGCTTCCACACCACGCTCGACGAGCTCTGGGCGGCGGCCGCGCCGCGCACGGTGCTCGACGTCGGCTGCGGCGAGGGGGTGCTCACCGCCGAGTGGGCCGAGCGCCTCGGCGACGGGCGCATCGTCGGCATCGACCTCGACGACCCCAAGCTGCGCGCCGAGTGGGAGCGCCGGTCGCGCGCCAATCTCGAGTTCCGGGTGGAGGAGGCGACCTCGCTCTCGTTCGCCGACGGCGAGTTCGACATGGCCTGCGCGATCGAGGTGCTCGAGCACGTGCCCGAGCCGGAGGCGACGCTCGCCGAGATGGCCCGAGTCGCCTCGCAGCACCTGCTCGTCAGCGTGCCGCGCGAGCCGCTCTGGCGCGGCCTCAACGTGGCCCGCGGGGCCTACGTGCGCGACCTCGGCAACACCCCTGGTCACGTGAACCACTGGTCGAAGCGGGCGTTCGTGGCGCTGCTGTCCCGCTACGGGACGGTCGAGCACGCGCGCTCGCCCTTCCCCTGGACCATGGTGCTTGTCCGCCTCGGATAGGAGATCGAAGGCTCGC
>JBQGCL010000026.1:0-3669 GCA_052038485.1 Thermoleophilaceae bacterium
GCGGGCCCGCCCGAAGCGCTCGAACAGCTCGTCCGGCTCGTCGGTCGGCAGCCCCGGGCCGCGGTCGCGCACCTCGAGCTCGACGACCTCTCCGTTCGGCCGCACCGAGATCTCGACCGGCGTCCCCGACGGCGTGTGCACCAGCGCGTTGCCGAGCAGGTTGGCCAGCACCTGGCGCAGCTGGTTGGCGTCGCCGAGCACGATCGTGTCCTCACCGGAACGCGAGCTCGACACCGAGATCGTGCGCGCCGGGTCCACCGCGCGGGCGTCGGCCGCCGCGTCCCCGGCCAGCTGGGCCACGTCGACCGCCTCCGCCGGCCGGTCGCGCACCTCGTCGAGCCGCGCCAGCGTGAGCAGGTCCTCCACCAGCACGCCCATCCGGGCCGCCTCCTCCTCGATCCGAGTCATCGCGCGGTCGGCGTCCTCGGGCTCCCGCGCCGCCCCGATCCGGAACAGCTCGGAGTACCCGCGGATCGACGCCAGCGGCGTGCGCAGCTCGTGCGACACGTCGGCGAGGAAACGGCGCAGCCGCCCCTCGCTCGCCTCGCGCTGGCGGAACGCCTCCTCGAGGCGCTCCAGCATCGCGTTGAACGCCAGCCCGAGCCGCCCGACCTCGGTCTTCGGCGCGGTCACCTCGACGCGGCGCGACAGGTCGCCGGCGGCGATCGCGTCGGCGGTCTCGCCGATCCGTTCGAGCGGCCGCAGCCCCACCCCCACCAGCACCCACGCCAACGCCGCGAGCAGGAGCAGCACCCCCGCGATCACGAGCCCCTCGACCATCAGCAGCCGGTCGAGCCGCTCGTCCACGCCGTTCAACGGGATCGCCACGATCGTGAGCCCCGGCCCGCCGCGCGTCGGCGCCGCCCGCACCCGGTAGCTGAGGCTGCCGTCCTGCGAGTCGACGGTCAGCTCCTGGCCGGGCGACAGATCGGCCGGTAGGTCCGGCGGGGAGAGCGCGTCCTGCCCGTAGGTCAAGGCCGTGTGGTCGAGCACCCGGCCGTCCTGGGAGCGCAGCTGGCCGTAGGTGCCGGGCGGGAGGTTCGCCCCAGGCCCCGGCGGCCCCGGTCCACCCCCGCCCCCGCCGCCGCGCTCTCCCTGGCCGAAGAGGTCGCCGGCCATCGCGAACTCGACGGCCGGCTGCGCCGCGTGGGTCTGGTCGTCGACGCGGTCCTCCTCGAACGACCGCTGCGAGGCGTAGGTGATCGCCCCCAGCACGAGCAGCGCCGCCGCCGACAGGGCGAGCACCGTCGCGACAAGCCGCGCCCGCAGCGACACGCTCAGCGCCTGGGCGCGCGCAGCGCGTAGCCGACCCCGCGCACCGTCTGGATCAGCGGCGACCCATGCTGGTCGAGCTTCTTGCGCAGGTAGCTGATGTAGGTCTCGAGCACGCGCGCGTCGCCGCCGAAGTCGTAGCTCCAGACGTGGTCGAGGATCTGGGCGCGGGTCAGCACCCGGCGCGGGTTGAGCATCAGGTAGTGCAGCAGGCGGTACTCGGTCGCGGTCAGGTCGATGTACTCGCCCGCGCGCGTGACCTCGCGCGTGTCCTCGTCGAGCTCCACGTCCTCGAAGCTGAGCCGGCTCTCGTGGGCCGCGCCGCCGGTGCGGCGCAGGATCACGCGGATGCGCGCCACCAGCTCCTCGAGGCTGAACGGCTTGGTCATGTAGTCGTCGCCGCCGGTGGTCAGCCCGCGCAGCTTGTCCTCGGTCGCGTCGCGCGCGGTGAGGAAGATGATCGGCACCTGGCCGCGCTCGGCGCCGAGCCGCTCGGCCACCACGAAGCCCACCAAGTCGGGCAGCATCACGTCGAGGATCATCACCTGCGGCCGAAAGCTCTCGACCGCCGCAAGGGCCTCCTGACCGGTGGCGGCCGTGGCGGCCTCGAACCCCTGGTAGCGCAGCGCCATCGTGATCACGTCGACGATGTTCGGCTCGTCGTCGACGACGAGCACCCGGGGTGACGCGATCTCGGCTGACATGCCGTTGCCATTGTCGCGCGCGAACCTGGGGGAAAGCTGGGAACAGGCTGTGCCGGCTCCCAGGAAGCTCTCACGGTTCTCCAAGCGCCCCCTCCTAGCGTCGGCCCGGTCCATTCCCCGACACGAGGAGCGACCAATGGACCCAGCTCAGCCGGCCGGAAGCCGGCGACGAACGATCGCGATCCTCGCCGCGGCGGGCCTGGCCTGCCTGGCGATCGCGATCCCGGTGAGCGGCGCGTTCGGTGCCGACGAGAGCCCGAACAGCGGCACAGCGGCCCAGCAGCAGCAGGGCTACGGACCACCGGGCGACGGCTACGGCCGGCCGCCGGCGCCCAACGGGCAGGGCCAGCCGCCCGGCGGCGCGCCGCGAGGCGATTGCCCGAAGGACCGGCAAGGCCAGGACGGCGGCTCGAGCGGCTCGGACAGCTCGGGCTACGCCCTGCCGGGCACGTCGGTGCAGTCATAGGGATGGAGGAGCCGGCCGACATCCCTGCCGGCCGGCTCCACATCTCAGTGTCCGCCGCCAACCTTGGAGCGGACTGAGAGCGGCCTTAGTTGGCGCCAACGGCATCGACCAGCGGCTGCACGCGCGGGCGGATCGGCCGGCTCAGCACGATGTAGCTGGTCGAGTGGCGGATCGCGTCGGTCGCCAGCAGGCGGTTGACGATCTCCTGGAGGTGCTCCGGGTCGCGTGCCGCCACCCTGCAGATCAGGTCCTCCGGACCGGAGACGGCGTCGACCTCCAGCACCTCGGGAGTGGCCTCGAGCGCCTCGACCGCCTCGGCGAGCCGCCCCTGGGTGAGGGCGAGCATCACGAACGCCTGGATGCGGTGGCCGAGCTCGGCCGGGTCGATCTCGGGGCCGAAGCCCGTCACGACGCCACGCTCCTCGAGCTTGCGCAGCCGCGCCTGCACGGTCCCGCGCGCAACGCCAAGCCGGCGCGAGATCTCGAGCAGGCCGAGGCGCGGGTTGTCGCGCAGCTCGGCGATCAGCCGGGCGTCGAGCTCGTCGATCGGGCTGGTCAATCTGACCACAATCTAGCGGAGATCACAGACAGAAGTGGTCAAATTGACCGCTCTTGCTGGGCAGAGTTGCATCCGAACCGCTTCGGTGCTGCACTGCGGTCATGTTCGAGGAGGGACAGCTCTACTCGCCCGTCAGCGCCGACAGCGACGGGCAGGTGACCGTCCACCTCGCAGACGACCACCCCGGCGCCGGGGATCCGGACTACCAGGCTCGCCGTAACGAGATCGCAGCACTGGCACTTGCCTGGAAGACCGGCGACCCGGCGCCCCCGGTCCGCTACAACGAGGCCGAGCAGGAGGTCTGGCGCACGGTCTCGCGCGAGCTGGCGCCCAAGCACGAGCGGCTGGCGATCGACGAGTTCCTCGAGGCGAAGGCTGCGCTCGACCTGCCGACCGACGCCGTCCCCAGCCTCGACCTGGTCAGCGAGCGGTTGCGGCCGCTGACCGGCTTCCACTACGCGCCCGCCGCCGGACTGGTGCCGCTGCGGGAGTTCTACGGGTCGCTGGCGCACCGGCTGTTCCACTCGACCCAGTACGTCCGCCACCCGGCGAGCCCGCTCTACACGCCCGAGCCGGACATCATCCACGAGGTCATCGGGCACGGGCACCTGCTCGCGACGCCGACCTTCTCCGAGCTGCACCGCCTGACCGGCGAGGCCACCAACCGC
>JBQGCL010000027.1:0-4065 GCA_052038485.1 Thermoleophilaceae bacterium
GAGCACGAGACGATCGACGGCGCCGAGGTGACCCGGCTCATCAAGGTGGCGGCCAACGGCGATGGCGGCGACGTGCCCCCTGCACCACCGGCCTCCCGGGGCGACGCGGGCATCGAGATCGGCCCGGACCGGGGCCCCGACGCGCCGGCCCCCGTGGCGCCGTCGCCTGGCGGAGGCGATGCCATGATCGGCTCGCGGCCGCCCTATCCTCCGCCGCCCGCACCGTCTACCTGAGCGGCCGAGCGCTGCGCTCAGGCCGCGGGATCGGCCTGCGCCGGCGGCGACGTGCCGTGGTCGCAGCCCTCGGCGGGCAGGGTGCCCGGGGCGCGCAGCTCCGCCACCGTGGCCCAGAGGTCGGTGGCGCTGACAGGGCCCAGGAAGCCGGCCCGGACGACACCGGCTGCGTCGGCCACCACGACCGCGGGCACGGCGTCGATGGCGTACTTTCGATGGAGCGCGCGGGCGGCGGTGACCTCCAGGTCCTGAACCGCGACCTCGTCGCTCGTGAGGTGCCTGGCCTTGTCCCACACCTCCCCGCATGTGTGGCACGTCGTCGACGTGAACACCGCCACCAGCCAGGGGGCCTCGGGCCGCCCGAAGTCCCGGCGGTCGAGCTGCTCGGGCAGCCGGTGGCGGACGTTCGTGGGGCCCGGAGGGCGGCGCCGGCGCTCGATCAACAGCGCCGCGGCCACGGCCGCCGCCGCCAGGGCCACGACCAGCAGCACGCGTTCCACGTCGCGATGGTCGCGCCTTGATCGTGCCGCCGGCTATTCCCGGATCCCGCAACGCTCCGGCCCTGGCTGATGACCCGACGCCGCCCTAGGGTTACCGCCAACACGGCCATCGGCGGATCGGGGGCATCACATGTCTCAACGCGCTGTGTACAAGACGATAAGTGCCGAGTACCTGGATCGCGTGTACAGCGACCCTGCGGCCTTTCCCATCGCAATGCAGCGGCTGGCGGACCCCGAGTCGCTCGTCGACGTGACGCTGCGGCTCGAGCAGTTGAACGACCTACCGGACGGTTCGGCGGACGAGTTCACTGGGCTCATCGACATGAAGGCTCCCAGCCCGCTCGAGCAGATCCTGCGATCTGGGTACAGGGTGGCCTTTGAAATGGCGAGCGAGAAGGGGCAGCCCGTCGAGACGTTCTGGGTCACCGCGCCGGGCGAAGACTTCGAGCTACACATCTGCGAGGGACGGCAGTCGATCGTGGTGTTCTTCTTCGTTCCCGGCGAAGAAGAACGCGACTACGGATCTCGACGGGCGGTGTCGAAGAGTTGGGTTGTGCGCGCCGGCGACAGGAGCGATGTGCGTGCGGACGCGCCGCGGACGGTCCTCGCGGATCCGGTCCTGCAGATTCAGACGAGCGGGGCGGACGAGACTCTCGCCTGACGCGCTCGTCATCCCGCGCTCAGAGCCTCGGCTCGGGCGCGCAGACCTTGCATGCCCAGGTGGGCGCTGTCGCCGATGACCGCTGCGAGGATGGCGTTGGCCGTACGGGCGTCCCCCGGCTGGCCGCGTTCGCGCAGGAGGCGCGCCTGCCAGTAGCGAGTGCGTGGCAGCAGAGCGTGACCGCGGGCACGCTCCTCGATCGCCAACGCGCGCTCGAAGTGGGCCTCAGCCTCGTCCCAGCGCCCGATCGCCGTGCTCAGCATTCCGAGGTAGCGGTCGGCGGCGCCGAGGCAGGCCAGGCCCAGCATGATCGTGAGGAGGCGCCCGGCGAACGGTGTGAGCAGGTCGTAGATCCTCGCCGCCTGCGCCCGAGTGCCGACGCTCGCCACGACCTCGGCCAGCATGCCCAGCGCGGACCCGAAGCCGGTCTCCCCGCCACGGTGACCGATGTCTTCGGCGACGAGACGATCCACGACCGACCTCGCCGCGATCTCGTCCCCGGCATCGAGCTGGGCGAGCGCCCGCGTCGCCCCCGTGTAGAGGTCGGAGTCCGGCTCGTCGCTCATCTGGGCCGCCAGGCTCCGCCTGTCGACCCGACCTCGCTCGCGCGCCAGGAACGTGACCTGCAGGTACCGCATCCCACCCGCGCCGTGGTAAGCGCGCGCGAACTGGCGCAACTCCTCGCCGTGGCGGTCAACGTCCTGGAAGCGGCCTTCGAGCAGCGCCAGCGTGGCCCGGAGCTGCGCCGTGTACACCTGCGCTGGCAACCACCGCATCTCGACGCCGATCCGTCCGAGCTCGGCAATCGCCGACGCGAGCGCAGGGGCATCCGCCCGTTCGAGATGCGCACCGGCGACGACTCGCAACCCGAACGCCGACGCCCGTGCCCCGGCGCTCGGGCCCAGGGTGACCAACTCCTCGCCGAGCGCCAGCCGTTGCGCGATGTCGGCCGCCCCTTCGAGGCTGACGGCGAGCGCGTAGAGGGCGTCGGCGAGGGTCACGGGGTCGTCGCTCTGACGGGCAAGCGCAACTGCCTCCTCGGCGAGCCCCTGCCCTGCCCGGCCGTGGAGCGCATGGGTTGCGTACTTGAACGACTCGAATGCCAACAGGCGGGCCCGAAGCGCCACGTCCCGGCCGTCGAGCACGGCGCGTACCTCGTCGAAGAGCCTCGTGACCTCGGTGGGGAACGCCAGGACGCCGTACACCGGTTCGACGGCCACCGCGACGGCTCGCCCGAACTGGCTGGGTGTGCCGTCCGCTCGGGCTGCTTCAACAGCTCGCAATGCGGTCTGCACGCCGATCCTTTCGTCGACGTAGACGAGAGCGCTCGCCAGGTCGGTGAGCACCTCGATGCGCCGGCCCGTCTCGTCCGGCTCGTACTGCTCGAGCAACTCGAGGGCGGCTTCGAAGTGGGTCGCGGCGTCCTCGAAGGCGAGGTCGGCTATTGCGTCGCGGCCGGCCTGCGTGGTGTAGGCGATCGCCTTGTCGGCACCGACCAGCGGCAGGGCACGCGTGAAGTGCACGGCGAGCTCCGCCGCCGCACGCCCAGGTCCTCCAGCCCGCTCCAACGCATCGCCCACGCGCGCATGGAGTCGGGCGCGCGCCGAGGGCCCCAGCGCAGCGTTCAAGGTCTGTCGAACGAGTGCGTGCGAAAACGCGTAGCGCCCGAGGTGACCGGGGTCCTCGCGCACGAGCCCGGCTTGCGTGGCATGGTCGAGGGTCTCCAAGACGTGCTGGGTGGTTGTCCCGGATGCCCGGCCGAGCAGGGTGGTGTCGAACTCTCGGCCCACGACAGCCGCGAGGGTCAACACATCGTTGACCGGTGTCGGCAGCCGGCGTAGCCGCTGTGCGATCACCTCGCGCACGCTCTCCGGGAGGTCCAGAGGACCGAGACCGGACCACGACCTGCTCTCATGCTCGCCGGGAAGCGCATCTGTCTCCATGAGGTGACGCACGAGCTCTTCGACGAAGAACGGATTGCCATCCGTCTCGCGCTGCAGCGCTGCGATCACCGGCCCGGCGAGCTCGCGGTCGGCCAGCGTCCGGACCAGCTGTGCGCTGTCCTCGACTGACAGACCCCCGAGCTTCACGCGCGTCCCGGGGGACTCTTTCCGGAGGTCGGCGAGCATGTCCGCGAGCTGCTCGTCGCGGTGCAGCTCGACGTTGCGGTAGCACAGGACGATCAGGAGCGCGGTGCGGGGCGCGGAGCGCACGAGGTGCCGCAGGAGGAGCAACGTCGGCTTGTCGGCCCAGTGCAGGTCGTCGAGCACCAGCACCGTGCCCCTGGTTGCCGCGATTCCGGTCAGCAGCGTCGTGATCGCCTCGAACAGGCGATAGCGCTCAGCCACCGGGTCGCCCGAGGTCGGAGCCGGCGGGACCGGGAACCGGCCGGAGAGCTCGGGGAACACGCGCACGAGGTCGTGTTCCAGGCCACGCAGGGCTTCGCGAAGCGTCGATGGTGAGTATGCCGCGACGCACGGACGCAGCGCCTCGACGAAGGGCTGGTACGGGACGATCGCCTCCTCGTCGCACCGGCCGTAGAGCACGACACCGCCCTCGTCGTGCGCCCGGCGTGCCAGAGCCCCAGCGAGGCGCGTCTTGCCGATTCCCGGCTCACCGGCCACGAACACCAGCTGCCTGACCCCGTCACGTGCGCGCCGCCACGCAATG
>JBQGCL010000028.1:0-1932 GCA_052038485.1 Thermoleophilaceae bacterium
GGGGTGGAGCAGTGGGCGGAGATCCGCCGCTTGTACTTCGTGAAGCGGTTGTCGATCAAGGAGATCGTGCGGCGCACGGGCCACGGCCGCAACACGATCCGGCGCGCGCTGCGCGCAGGCGAGCCGCCGCGCTACCGGCGACCGCCGCGGCCGTCGAAGCTGGATCCGTTCCGCGACGAGATCCATCGGCTGCTGCGATCGGAGCCGCGGCTGCCGGGCAAGCGACTCCGGGAGCTGCTCGAGGAGCAGGGCTACGCAGGCGCAAAGACGATCCTCGACGACTACCTGCGCGAGGTGCGGCCGCTGTTTCTGCCCCGGCCGCGCACCTTCCAGCGCACGTCGTACCGTTCGGGGGCGCTCTGCCAGTTCGACCTCTGGGAGCCGAGCGCGGAGATCGCGGTCGGCTGCGGCCAGACGCGCCGCGGCTACGTCGTCGTCGGTTGTCTGCCGTACTCGCGTGCCGGCGCCGGCACGCTCGTCTTCTCGAAGGAGGCGCCCGACCTGCTGTACGGGATCGGCGAGTGTCTCGCGAAGCTGGGCGGGCTGCCGGAGACGCTCGTCTGGGACCGCGAGGGGGCACTGCATGGCGGCGGTGGCCGACCGACCGATGCCTTCGCCGCCTTCTGCGGCCAGCTCGCCGTCGGCTGGCGCTTCCTCGAGGCCAAGGATCCGCAGTCGAAGGGCGTCGTCGAGCGGCTGCAGGGCTACGCCGAGACGAGCTTCGAGCCCGGCCGCTCGTTCGCGAACGCGCTCGACTACCAGCAGCAGCTCGACCGCTGGTTCGACGGGCGCGCCAACGTCCGCTTCCACCGCACGCTGCGCTGCCGGCCGATCGACCGGCTCACCGAGGAGCTGACCGTGATGCGACCGCTGCCCGTGGCGATGCCCGACGTCGACCGCCGCCTCGTGATGCGGGTCGCGCCCGACCCGTACGTCCGGGTCGCCACCAACGACTACTCGCTCGACCCGCGCCTGGTCGGCCGTCGCGTCGAGCTGCGCGTCTCGCAGCGCGAGATCCTCGCCGCAGCGCTCGACACGGGCGAGCTCGCCTGCCGGCACGTCCGCTCGTTCGCGCGCCACCGCACGATCACCGCGCTCGAGCACGCCCGCGCGCTCAGGGAGCTGCGCGGCGTTCCGGCCGAGCCCGAGGTCGAGCAGCGGCCGCTCGCCCGCTACGACGCCCTGATCCCGGCATGACGACGTCGTCGGAGTTGGCCCACCTCTTCCGGACGCTGAAGGCGCCCGCGGCGGCCAGGGCGCTGCCGAAGTTGGCCGAGCGGGCCCGCGCCGAGGAGTGGAGCTACGAGCGCTTCGCCGAGACGCTGCTCGCGACCGAGGTCGCATCGAGGGATGCCCACGGCGGCGAGGCGCGGATCAAGCAGGCCCGCTTCCCGGCACGCAAGACGCTCGACGAGTTCGACTTCTCCTTCCAACGCTCCGTGCAGAAGACACTCGTGCTCCACCTCGGCCAACTCGACTTCTTGACCGCGAAGGAGAACGTGCTCCTGCTCGGCCCGCCCGGCACCGGCAAGACGCATCTGGCGATCGCGCTCTCGATCCGCGCCTGCCTCGCCGGAAGTCGCGTCGCCTTCGCCACCGCAACCGAGTGGGTGACCCGGCTCGGCGACGCGCAACGGCAGGGACGGCTCGACGAGGAGCTACGCCGGCTGCTCTGGACGCCGCTGCTCGTCGTCGACGAGGTCGGCTACATCCCCTTCGACGCCCAGGCCGCCAACCTGATGTTCTCGCTCGTCTCCTCCCGCTACGAGCGCGCCAGCCTGATCGTGACCTCGAACAAGCCCTTCTCCGCCTGGGGCGAGATCTTCGGCGACGAGGTCGTCGCCGCCGCGATGATCGACCGGCTCGTCCACCACGCCGAGATCCTCTCGCTGAAGGGCGACAGCTACCGGCTCCGCGACCGCGACCTCGGCG
>JBQGCL010000029.1:0-1561 GCA_052038485.1 Thermoleophilaceae bacterium
GGAATCGTCGCCCTGTCGGTAAGCCTCGGGGCGCTGATCGCCTTCGTGATCGTGATCGTCGTCTACCAGCAGATCGAGAACTACGTCCTGCAGCCGACGATCATCGGCAGGGCGGCGCGCGTATCCGGGTTCACCGTGCTCATCAGCGTCCTGGTGTTCGG
The DNA here is from genome assembly GCA_052038485.1 of Thermoleophilaceae bacterium. GTDB lineage: Bacteria > Actinomycetota > Thermoleophilia > Solirubrobacterales > Thermoleophilaceae > JACVRW01. The sequence goes on from JBQGCL010000029.1 coordinate 162, forward strand.
GTCGCTCTTCGGTGTGATCGGCGCGATCATCGGCGTGCCGATCGCCGCCGGGATCCAGATCGTCTTAGAGGAGACCACCGCCGCGAGAAGAGCTCAGATCGCCGCTGCCGACGCTGGTCAGCAGCGACCTGCCTGACTGCCTGCTCGACCCTGGCCACAGATCCCTCGAAATGGCACGACCATCGGCCGAGATCTTGACCAAGTGATCGCGTTGCAGTGAACTACTTGCCCGTGGCGGAATCTGCTTAGTCTCTCGGGAGTGGACGAGTCCCGCCGAGTCGCTCTCGCACTGTCTCGATCGGAGCGCACGGAACGCAGCCGCCCACCGCTCGCCGCAGGCACCAGCTGGCTCGGGTGGCGCGTGACCGGGCGGAAGGCTCCTCGGCGCGCACGCGCGGCGGTGACGCGCGATCCTGTGGGTGATGGAGCTGCTTGCGACGACCGGTGACGCCTTCGTGAGGGTCGGTGCGCACGCGCGCCTGCAAGGTTCCGGAGCGCAGTGCCTCGCGCTCGACGGCGACACGGTGTATGTCGGGTGTCGGGGAAGCGGGCTGAAGCGCAGCGCTGACGGCGGCGACACCTTCGAGGACGTGCCGTTGCCGGAGCCGGACGTGTTCAGCGTCGCGGTGAGCGGCACGGACGGCGCCGTCTACGCGGGAACGGAGCCCAGCCGGCTGTTCCGCAGCCGCGACGGCGGCGAGAGCTGGGAGGAGCTGGTGGCGCTTCAGGAGATCCCGTCGCGGCCGGACTGGAGCTGTCCGCCCCGGCCCTGGACCTCGCACGTGCGCTGGATCGCACCGAGCCCGCACGACCCCGAGGTGGTGTTGGTGGGCATCGAGCTCGGCGGGCTGATGCGCACCGAGGACGGCGGCGCCTCGTTCAGCGATCATCGACCCCAGGCGGCCCGCGACGTGCACTGCCTGGCGTGGCATCCGAGCGCTCCGGAGCGCGCCTACGAGGCCGGCGGCGACGGCGCCGCCTGGAGCCGCGACGGCGGCCGCAGCTGGGACAAGGCGGACGCCGGGCGAGACCGCCGCTACGCCTGGGCCCTGGCCGTCGACGCGGCCGATCCGGACCGGTGGTTCGTCTCGGCGGCCCCCGGCCCGTTCGAGGCGCATGCGAGCCGCCCATCCGACTCGGCGATCTACCGCTGGGAGGGCTCCGGCCCCTGGCAGGCGATCGAGGGCCCGCTCGACTCCCACGTCTACGCGCTCGCGACCGGGCGCGGCCAGTTCTTCGCCGGTCTGGGCGACGGCACGCTGCTCCAAAGCGACGACGGCGAGAGCTGGAGCGAGCTCGGGGAGGGGATCGGCGGCATCACGGCGCTGGCCGTGAAGTGAGGTCGCGACATGCCATGGTCATGTCTCGGTGACGATCGTGGCCCCGGGGCGGCCGAGATC
>JBQGCL010000030.1:0-15208 GCA_052038485.1 Thermoleophilaceae bacterium
GGGGGGCGGCCGGTGCGCGCCCGTGGAGCTTCTCGCGTCCGGACTGGGGCAGCGGCGCGCGCAGCGTGTTGGGGGTGCGCCCACCGGGGGGGGTGGCCGCGACCAGCGAGTTGGCTACCAGGTCGTCGAGCAGGCCGGCGACGTCGGAGCGCTCGACGCTGTCCCCCGTGCAGACGCTCTCGGCGTCCGCCAGCGAGCACGGTCGCGCGAACACCGACAGGCGCTCGAACAGGCGCTGCTGCGGTTCGTCCAGCAGCTCGAACGACCAGTCGATCGCTTGGCGCAGCGTGCCGTGGCGGGCGGCGGCGCGCCTGCCCTTGACGGAGAGCAGCTCGAAGCGCTCGCCGAGCCGGGCGGCGATCTCGCGCGGCGCCAGCGAGCGCGTTCGGCCGGCGGCCAGCTCGATCGCCAGCGGAAGCCCGTCCAGGCGACGGCAGAGCTCGGCGACCGGGTCGAGGTCGGCGGGCAGCTCGACGGCCCCGCCCGCGGCCCGCGCCCGGTCGATGAACAGCGCGACGGCGGGCGTCTCGGCCGCGTCGGGCGCCCGCCCCGCCGGCAGCTCGAGCCCGGCCAGGCGCAGCACGTGCTCGCCGTCGACGCCGAGCGGCGCCCGGCTGGTCGCGATCACGACCAGGCCCGGGCAGCGCGCAAGCAGCGCCTCGACGGCCTCGCCGACCCCTTCGAGCACGTGCTCGCAGTTGTCCAGCGCCAGCAGCCCGGGCTGTGCGCCGATCTGCTCGGCGATCCGCTCGATCCCGCCGGCCTCCACGCCGGCCGCGCTGCCCACGGCGCCGACGACGTCCGCATCCGACGCCGCCGGGGCCAGCTCGCACCACCAGGGGCCGCCGGGGCGCTCGTCCGCGACGTGCGCGGCGAGCTCGAGGGCGAGCCGGGTCTTGCCGGCGCCGCCGACGCCGACGATCGTCACGACCCGGCTCTGGCGAATCAGCTCGGCCGCGTGGGCGAGGTGGGCGGCGCGCCCGAAGAAGCTGCTCGCGGGCCGTGGAAACGCCAGTCCGCGCCGTGCCTGCGGCGGCCCGGCGAGGGCCTCGTCATGGACCAGGATGCGGCGTTCGAGCTCCTGGGTCTCGGCGCTCGGCTCGAGGCCGAGCTCGCGCAGCCGCGTCGCGAGCGCGCGCAGGGCGTCGAGCGCCTCGACCTGGCGGCCCGCGCGGTAGAGCCCGAGCGCGAGCGCCCCGGCGACCTGCTCGGCGAGCGGCTCGTCGGTCTCGAGCACGCGCAGCTCCGAGAGCGCGTCCTGGTGACGGCCCAGCTCCAGCAGCGCGCGTGCGCGGGCCAGTCGCGCCCGCGAACGCAGCTCCTCGAGGCGGCGCGCCTCGACGCGCGCGGCCTCGTCGTCGGCGAGCTCCTGGAACGGCGCGCCGCGCCACAGCGCCAGCGCCTCGTCGTAGGCCACGAGCGCCTCCGCCGGCGGCAGCTCGCCGGCGTCGCGCACGAGCTGCTCGAAGCGGACCGCGTCGATCTGTGCGGGCTCGATGGCGAGCCGGTAGCCCGCCCCGTCGCGCGGCAGCAGGGCCGAGGCCGCGCCGCCCGCGCGCTCCGGCTCGAGGAAGCGGCGCAGGTGGGCCAGGCGCACCTGCAGCGACTTCAGCGCCCGGTCGGGCACCTCACCGGGCCAGGCGGCCTCCAGCAGGGCGTCGGTCGAGACCGGTCGCCCGGGCTCCACGAGCAGCCGCGTGAGGATCATCCGCTCCTTGGCTCCAGATGGCGCGGACCCGTGGTCGCCGGTGCCCACTTCGAGCGGGCCGAGAACGCGGAACCTCACGCAGGCGACCTTACGGTAAGCCGGCGGTAGGGCGGTGGTAGGCGCCGGGGCGCACCCTGCCCGGCATGTGCACCACAGCTATAGACCGCAGCGACGCCCTCGTGGAGAGGCTGTTCACGGACACGATCGGGGCGCTCGAGCTGTTCTCGATCTACATCGGGGTCGAGCTCGGCCTCTACGAGCAGCTCGCCCGCGAGCCGCTCACCGCCGAGCAGCTGGCCGAACGCGCCGGGATCGCCGAGCGCAACTCCCGGGAATGGCTCGAGCAGCAGGCCGTGGCCGGCCTGATCGAGACGGACGACGACGGTGTGCGCCGCTTCGCGCTCTCCGACGACCACCGGCGCGTGCTGGCGAGCCCCGACGACCCGGCCCACGTCGCGCCGTTCGCGCACATGCTCGCCGGGATCGGCGGCGTGCTCGACCGCGTGGTCGACGCCTACCGCAGCGGCGGTGGCGTGCCCTACAGCGCCTACGGCCGCGCCTTCCGCCACGGCCAGGGCCACATCAACCGGCCCGCCTTCGTGAACGAGCTGCCGACGGACTGGCTCGACGCCATGCCCGACGTGCGAAGCCGCCTGTGCGAGCACGGCGGCCGGGTGGCCGACGTCGGCTGCGGCCAGGGCTTCTCGACGGTCGCCATGGCGCGCGCCTTCCCGCGCGCCGAGGTCGAGGGAATCGACGCCGACGAGCGGTCGATCGCGGACGCCCGGCGCCACGCCGCCGAGGCCGGCGCCCGGGCGGGCTTCGTCGTGGCCGACGCCCTCGAGATCGCCGCCCGCGGCCCCTACGACCTGGTGCTCGTGCTCGAGGCGCTGCACGACCTCGCACAGCCCGTCGAGACGCTGGCGGCGATCCGCGCCAGCCTCGCCCCCGGCGGCGTCGCGGTGATCGTCGACGAGCGCGTGGCCGACTCGTTCGCCGCCCCCGGCGACGAGGTCGAGCGGATGATGTACGGCTGGAGCGTCACCCACTGCCTGCCCACCCAGATGGTCGAGCAGCCCTCGGCCGCGGTGGGCACCGTGCTGCGCGCCGACACCCTGCGCGAGTTCGCCACCGACGCCGGCTTCGGCCGCGTCTCGGTGCTGCCCGTCGACAACGACCTGTTCCGTCTCTACCGACTGGAGGACTGACGATGACCACCGTGTCCAACCCGATTCGCCTGCCGTACGTCGAGCACGGCGACGCCGACGGCGTGCCCGTGCTGATGCTCCACGGCTGGAGCGACTCGTGGCGCTCGTTCGAGCCGATGCTTGGTCACCTGCCGAGCGGCGTGCGCGCGATCGCCGCCAGCCAGCGCGGCCACGGCGACGCCGGCCGACCCGCCGACGGCTACACGCCGGCCGACTTCGCCGCCGACGCCGTGCGGCTGCTGGACGCGCTCGAGATCGCGCGCGCCGTCGTGGTCGGGCATTCGATGGGTGCGTGGATCGCCGAGCGCATGGCGCTGGACGCCCCCGAGCGCGTTGACGGCCTGGTGCTCGCCGGCGCCATCGGCCCGGTCGACACCAACCCCGCCCTCCCCGAGCTGGTCAAGCTCGTCAGTGGGTTCGCCGATCCGGTCGACCCGGACTTCGTCCGCGAGTTCCAGCTCAGCACGACTGAGCGCCCGCAGCCCCCGGGCCGGCTCGACGTGTTCGTCGCCGAGAGCCTCAAGCTGCCCGCGCGCGTGTGGCGGGCCGCGGCCGAGGGGTTCCCGCGCGGGGACCTGTACGGAGAGCTCGCGGCGATCGAGGCGCCGGCCCTGCTGATCTGGGGCGACCGCGATGCGATCACGCCGCGCGACGAGCAGGACCGGCTCGCGGAGGCGATTCCGGGTGCGCGGCTGAGCGTGTACGAGGGCACCGGCCACGCCGTGCACTGGGAGGAGCCGGAGCGTTTCGCCGCCGAGGTCGCCGCGTTCGCGGCGGGGGTGACCCGATGAGCGCGCTCGCCGACGCGAGGCCGGGCATGACCCGCCGGGCGATCATCCTGGCCCTGGCGATCGTGCTCGCCGCGGCGGCGCCCGCCGGCGCTCACCACAGCGGATCGCAAGCCGGCACGGCCGCACTGCGGGGCGTGCCGGTGAAGCTCCGCGACTGCCACCTGACCGCTGCGTTCGCGTCGCGCCCCGCGACTCCGCTCGACTTCGGCGTCCCCTTCTACGGGTCGGACCCACTGGTCGGCGTGTGGGGACTCGCGTGTGATCGCTCGCGCGTTGCGGGGCGGCCCGCCGGCGCGCTGGTGCTGTCTCTGGTCGGCGTCCCGGTTGGCCTGACCGCTCCGGACGCAGTGCCGCTCGCGAACAACTTCGCGCACCGGTTGTTGTGGCTTCACACCAACTCGCGACCGCTCGCCGCGGCGGCGCGCCGCGCCGGCCTGCGCGCGAGCGTGGTGCGCGCCCGCTATCGCCACTCGCGGGAGGGGCGTGTGCCGTCGAGCGGCCGCCTGGCCGTGCCAGGCAGCCACGCGATCGCGGTCAGCGCGAGCTTCGAGGACCCGACCAACCCGCACGATCACGCGAATCTGTTCGAGCGGCGCGGCGGCGGGGCACTCGCGATGACGATCGACAACGCGTTCGACCGCTTCTGCCTCTCACCCGGCGACGGTTGCTCGGCGTCCCTGCGCGCCGAGCCCGGTTCACCGCTGGCGCGCCTGCTGGGCGCCACGTCCGCGCCGGTGCGCGCCGCGTTCGACCACGACGAGCTCCGGCGCGTTGACCTGACGCTCGGCTAGTTGTCGGCGGCGGCGGTCTCGACCTGGGGCTGCGGGTTGCCCGGCAGCTTCGGGACGCCGGCGTACTTGGCGATGAAGTCCTCGGTCATCTGGCGCGCGACCGGGTCCGGATGCTGCTCCGGCGGCGACTTCATCAGGTACGCGGACGGTCCGACGAGGGGACCGGCGAGGCCGTGGTTGAGCGCCAGCTTGCAGGCGCGCACGGCGTCGGTGACGATCCCGGCCGAGTTGGGGGAGTCCCACACCTCGAGCTTGAGCTCGGCTGTCAGCGGCACGTCGCCGAACGCCTCGCCCTCGAGGCGGATGTGGGCCCACTTGCGGTCCGTCAGCCACGGCACGTAGTCCGACGGGCCGACGTGGACGTCGTCGGCGGGCAGCTCGGTGCCCATCACCGACGTGACGGCGTTGGTCTTCGAGATCTTCTTCGACTCGAGCCGCTCGCGCTCGAGCATGTTGAAGAAGTCCATGTTGCCGCCCACGTTCAGCTGCGACGTGTGCTTCAGCTCGACGCCGCGCTCGTGGAAGAGCCGGGCGAGCTGGCGGTGGACGATCGTGGCACCGACCTGCGACTTGATGTCGTCGCCGACGATCGGCAGGCCGGCCTTCTCGAAGCGGCTCGCCCAGTAGTTCTCCTTGGCGATGAACACCGGGATGCAGTTGACGAACCCGCAGCCCGCCTCGAGCACCTGCTCGACGTACCACTTGGTCGCCTGCTCGGAGCCGACCGGCAGGTAGGAGACGACGACGTCGGTCTTGGTCTCCTTGAGGATCCCGACGATGTCGGCGGTCTCGCCCGGCGCCTTGGTGATCTTCTGCTTCAGGTACTTGCCAAGCCCGTCGTGCGTCATCCCGCGGTGGACGGGAACGCCGAGCTCGGGGACGTCGGCGAACTTGATCGTGTTGTTCTGGCCCGACCAGATCGCCTCGGACAGGTCCTTGCCGACCTTGTCCGCGTCGATGTCGAACGCCGCGGTGAACTCGATGTCACGCACGTGGTAGCCACCGAGGTCGACGTGCATCAGGCCGGGAACCGGCTTGGCGGGGTCGGCGTCCTTGTAGTACTCGACGCCCTGGACGAACGACGAGGCGCAGTTGCCGACGCCGACGATCGCGACCCGGACCTTGTCGGTCTGGTAGCGCGAACTGCCGTTGGTGGACGAAGTCTCAGTCACAGAAAGCCCTCCAGCTTCATGAAAAACGACCTCCTGGGGGAGGAGGCCGCGCTGCCTAGATACAGAACCCGCCGAGGCCCTCCGGTTACACCTGGGCGGCCAGCTGGCTCCTCACGTGGAAGACCCGCTGGAACGTCGTGAACACCGTCAGAGCGGCCATCGCGTAGATGGCCGGCTCGAGCAGATCGAACCCCGGGATGAGCTCGCCGTCGGCGAACACCAGGCCAGCCGACAGGATGACTACCCGGACCGCTCGGGACGCAATCCCGACCTTGCACTCCACGCCGAGCGCCTCCGCCCGCGCGCGCGTGTACGACACCATGTAGGAGCCGACCACCGTCAGGACGGTCGCGCCCACCGCCACCTCGTCGCTCTGCTCGGCGAACCACCACGCGACGGCGGCGAGCACCACGCCCTCCTCGATGCGGTCGAGCGTCGAGTCGAGGAACGCCCCGAACGGCGTGCCCTTGCCCGACATGCGCGAGTAGCGGCCGTCGAACATGTCGCAGACCGAGCCGAGGATGAACGCGATCCCGGCGAGCACGAAGGTGTGGTTGATGATCAGCGCGGCGGCGATCAGGTTGCCGACGAGGCCGGTGAGCGAGATCGCGTTCGGCGTGAGGCGCGACTCGATCAGCCGGTTGCGCGCGAGCGCGCGCATCTCGGCTGTGCTCAGCGAGGCGCGTCCGTTGCCGCGCGGCGAGCGCGGGTAGCGCTCGCTCTCGCGCTCGCGGCTCGTGCCCTGCTCTGCCCCGTCGCTCACGTCGAGACCTTGGCCGTGCGGAACGCCCATGCATCCGGGCGAGCGCGGGCGAAGGCGTACGACGCGGCCGACGCCGATGCGGCCGCGACGACCGCGCCGAGCGCGGCGTCCATCCAGAAGTGGTTGGCCGTGGCCATCACGACGAACGTGACGAGCGCCGGGTAGACGGCCCAGAAGGCCTTCAGCAGCCGGTTGCGCACGAGCATGAAGGCGGGCACGGCGATCATCAGCGCGAACGCGACGTGCATGCTCGGCACCGCGGCGAACGGGTTGTAGAGCACGCTCGCGCTGTCGGAGGCGCCGTCGCCGACGAACGCGGCGACGGTGTCGGTGAAGCCCCACTCGGGCAGGAAGCGCGGCGGCGCGGTCGGGTAGACGAGGTAGCCGGCGAGCGCCAGCGTCATCGCCACCATGAACATGTTGCGCACGTAGTAGAAGGCGTGGTTGCGGGCGATGTAGAGCCAGATCAGGAACGTCGTCGTGACCACGAAGTGCGAGTTCACGTACATCCAGTTGGCCCAGGTGAGGATCCACTCCTGGCCGCGCGCCCAGGCTTGGAGGCCCGGCTCGAAGAAGAGTCCGACCGAGCGCTCGAAGTCGACCAGCGTGCGCGCGTTCTCGAAGGCGAGGCCGGCTTGGCCGTCGACGAAGCCGCGCACGATCCGGTACAGGTAGTACGCGCCCGCGAAGAGGGCGAGTTGGCGGATCGCATCGAGCCAGCCATTCGGCAGCCAGCGTCCGCTGAGGCGCCAGACCCGAATTAGCTGGCGATACAGCGGATGGGAGCGGGGCACGACAGGCAAGCCTAGCGGGCCCGGGAGCACGATTCCGATTCGCCAGCTAGGGTGCGCTCCGTGAACGGGGGAGCCGGGCCGAGACCGGACGAGATCGAGCCGGTCCTCAACGAGACGCGCGACCGCATCATCACCGGCATCGTCACCGGCGCACCGTTCGTCGCGCTGGGGATCGTCTGCTGGCAAGTGTGGGCCGACCTGCTGCACTGGAGCGACGTCGGCGTGTTCCTGATCATGTACGTGGTCAGCGGGTTCGGCGTGACGGTCGGCTTCCACCGCCACCTCACCCATCGCAGCTTCAAGACATTCCGCTGGCTGCGCGGCCTGCTGGCGATCATGGGGTCGGTGGCGATCGAGGGCCCGGTGATCTCATGGGTCGCCGACCACCGCAAGCACCACGTCTACTCCGACAAGGAGGGCGACCCTCACAGCCCGCACGTCGGCCACGAGGGCGGCTGGCGCGGAGCGTTCACCGGCCTGCTGCACGCCCACATGGGCTGGCTGTTCATCCACACGCAGCGGGGGGCGAAGAAGCGCTACGCGCGCGACCTGATCCAGGACCCGGTCGTCTCGTTCGTCGACCGAACCTTCCTGGTCTGGGCGGTCGGCGGCCTGGCGCTCTCGTTCGCGCTCGGCTACCTGCTGGGCGGCTCGATCGGCGCCGCGCTCACCGGCCTCCTATGGGGAGGCGGCGTGCGGATGCTGGTCGTGCACCACGTGACCTACAGCATCAACTCGCTGTGCCACTTCTTCGGGCGCCAGCGCTTCCCGACCGACGACGAGTCGCGCAATCTGCTCTGGCTGGCGCTGCCGACCTTCGGCGAGAGCTGGCACAACAACCATCACGCGTTCCCGACCTCCGCGTTCCACGGGATGCGCAGCTGGGAGGTCGACCCGTCGGCGGTGCTGATCAGGACCCTGGAGAAGCTGGGTCTGGTCTGGGACGTCGTGAGGATCGAGCCGGAACGCCAGGCCAGAAAAGCAGAAGCCCCGGCCTAGGGCCGGGGCTCAGGCGCGAAGCCAATCTTCGCGGGGGTCTGGGGGCGCGACCCCCCCAGATCTAGATCGGCCGGACGTTGGTGGCCTTCGGGCCCTTGTCGCCCGGCTGAGCCTCGTACTCCACCCGCGCGCCCTCGGCGAGCGTGCGGAAGCCCTCGGCCTCGATGTCCGTGTGATGCACGAACAGGTCCTTGCCGGGCTCATCGGGCGTCACGAAGCCGAAGCCCTTGTCGTCGCTGAACCACTTCACGGTTCCGGTTGCCATCTTCCAGGTCCTCCCAGGGGTTTGCGTGCTGCGAACCGCGGAGGTGCTAGAGGCAACCACTGCGAGCGCTGGCACTACTTGACGCGGGAACGGTAGCACCGCCGCGCTACGGGTCGCAGCGTTTGCCGCGTGAGAACAGCCGCTCGGGCGAGAAGCGCGTCGACATCCGGACGAAGCCGACCTTGTGGGTGGTGATGCGGGTCCAGTCGCCGTTCGGCTCCACGCAGGAGTTCGGCGCGTACCAGTAGGGCGTCCAGCGGACCTTGACGATCGCCTCGCCCGGCTTCTTCACGTCGAGCAGCAACTCGTCCGAGCCGAACTGCTCGAGCACGATGCGCGCGTCGCCCTGTGGGATCACGATCGGCGTGGGCAGCAGCACCTCGTAGACGCGCCAGTCGTCGGACTTCCAGCGCAGCTGGAGGTAGGGCAGCCCCTTTTCGATCAGCGCGCGCTCCCCGTACGAGCTCTTGTCGGGCTTCGCGCTCGGCAGCGCCACGTAGCGGACGGCGTTGTCGGCAAGCCAGCTCGCGTATGTGAGCCGGTTGATCTCACCCTTGTAGAAGATCGGGTTGAGGCCGGTGTCGAGCTGGCGCAGCCAGCCGCGCGCGAGCGGCACGTCGGGGGCGATCTCGGCGCCCTCCCAGTGACTGCGCGTGAACGGGATCTCGATGCGGCGCTGGTCGGGCAGCGTGTAGAGGAACTGGCGCAGCGGCTCGAAGTAGTCGGACTTGGCCGCCGGGTCCTCGAGGTACTTGATCACGTCGCGCACGGCGGGCGACCACTGCCACAGGGCGAGCGACGCGAAGCCGGCGACCATCAGCGGCGCCAGCCACAGCTTGCGCCAGTGCGGCGAGCCCCACAGCGCGCACAGCATCACCGGGCCGCCGAACAGCGCGCCCAGGCGGACGGCGTTGCCGCCCATCGGCGTCTCGAGCGGCAGCGCGAGCGTCGCGCCGAGGCCGTACAGGATCAGCCCCCAGCGCAGCGCCCGCTGCTCGCGCGGCAGCAACAGGGCGCAGATGACCGCGAAGGCCGGGATCGGGAGGTACGCCGAGGTCGGGAACGGCGCCCAGCCGCCCTCGGGGAAGGCCCAGGACAGGAACGCCGGCGGGATGAACGCCGCCGCTGCGATCGCGATGCCCTCCCAGCGCTTGGCGCGGTCGCCGTTGGCGGCGAGTGCGACCGCCACGCCGGCCATCGCCAGGAACAGCCCCGCCACGGGGCTGCCGAGCGGCGACAGGATCGCGAACACGATCGCCCACGCGTAGCGGCGCCGCTGGAGCGCGAGCAGCGCGGCGAGCCCGAGGGCCACTCCGATCGCGAACGGCAGCCGCGCCGTGAACAGCAGCGTGGCGCTGCCGATGCCGAACCAGATCGAGCCCCAGCGCGCGTTGACCTCGCCGAAGGCCCCGCGCGCCAGCGGCGGGAACAGCGCCGCGCAGGCAACCGCCGCGACCGCGAGCGCCACCGGCGGAGACAGCAGCCACGCGAGCGGCGGCGAGATGATCGAGTAGGCCGGCGTGTGGTGTCCGCCGTACCACTGCCCGTTCCAGATCGTGAAGCCCTCCTGGCCGAACAGGTCGGCGCGGAAGGTGTGGGCCGCCAGGTCAACGGTGCGCGGCTCCCAGATCAGGTAGCCGATCGCGAACAGCACCGCGATGGCGACGGGGGCCACATGCCACCAGTCGACGCGCTTGTACCAGGGACCCGGTACCGGGCGCTCACGGGCGAAGCGCCCGCGTCGACGCGGAGCATCCTGGACGAGAGGGGCGCTCTTAGGCGCCGTGACGGCGGCGCGGAGCACGGCGAGGAGAAGGCTATCTGACGAAGTCGGCCACGCGATCGATCAGCTCAGGCCGTTCGAGCCACGCGTAGTGGCCCGCCTCGACTTGCTCGAGCCGCGTCTCGCCGCCGAGCGCGTCCGCCAGCCGCTGGCCGAACTCGGCGCCGATGTACGGATCGCGCGTGGGCCACTCGATCAGCGCGGGGCAGCGCAGCTCGCCGAGGCGCTCGCCTGCGCGAGCGAGCACCTCCGGCGGGGAGGTGCGGTAGAGCTTGAGCACCGCGCGCTGGGTGCCGTGGTCGAACTCGTCGTAGGCGCGGTCGGCGATCTCGGCCGGCAGCGAGCCGCGAAAGGCCCGCCGGGTGGTGAAGCCCATCGCCAGCTCGCCGAGGACGGGCGTGCGCCATGCGCGTGCGACGCGGTGCCAGCGGTAGCCCGGCACGAACGGGACGCACGACGTCAGCACGATCCGCTCGACTCGCTCGGGCCGGCGCTGGGCGAAGGCGAGCCCGACGGAGCCCCAGTCGTGCAGCACCAGCGTGACCCGGTCGAGCCCGGCCTCGTCGCAGAACGCCTCGATGAAGCGGTCGTAGCCGGCGATCGTGTAGTCGAAGTCGCCGGGCTTGCCGGAGCGGCCGTAGCCGGGCAGGTCGGGGGCGACGCCGCCGGTGCGCGCGAGGAAGGGCTCCCAGTGCCAGCCGGCGGCTGGCACGCCGTGCAGGTACAGGATCGGCGCGTCGCCGGCCCGGCGCCAGAGCACGTCAACTCCACCCACCTCCGTATGGCGCTCGGCAATCTCCACCGGCGCCTTCATACCATCCGCGCGCAATGGCCGACCGCCGCAGGCTGCGCACGATCACCGACCGGCTTGCCAACGAGTACGGCCGGCCCAAGCTGCGACCCCACCGCGCGCCGATCGACGAGCTGGTCCTGACGGTGCTGTCGCAGAACACGAACGACCGCAACCGCGACGTCGCCTACTTCCGTCTGCGCGAGCGGTTTCCGACCTGGGACGCCGTCGCCGAGGCGCCCGTCGAGGAGATCGAGGACGCGATCCGTCCCGGCGGCCTCGCGCCGACCAAGTCCGTGCGGATCACGGAGATCCTCGACGCGATCGGCGACGACGACCTGCTCTGGCTCGCGGACGCTCCGCTCGACGAGGCGCGCGCGTACCTGGTTGCCCTGCCGGGCGTGGGCCGCAAGACGGCCGCCTGCGTGCTGCTGTTCTCGTTCGGCCGCCCGGACGTGCCGGTCGACACGCACGTCTACCGCGTCGGCGGGCGGCTCGGCCTGTGGCCGCCCAAGCTGGCGCTCGTGAAGGCGCACGACGAGCTGACGCGGCTGGTCGGCGACGACGGCGAGTTCGCCTACGAGGCGCACGTGCTGCTGATCCGCCACGGCCGGCGCACCTGCGTCGCCCGCGCGCCGCGTTGCGCCGAGTGCCCGCTGCGCCGGATCTGCCCCGAGGGCCGGCGGCGGCTCGCGTGAGCGAAGACGGGCTGCGCCGCCTGTCCGAGGCGGGGCTGATCGGGATCTGCGCCGTCTGGGGGCTGACGTTCGTGATGGTGCAGGACGCGATCGAGCTGCTGCCCACGATGGCGTTCCTCGCCTATCGCTTCATCCCCGCGGCGGCGATCGTGGCGCTGGTCTTCTGGGGCCCGCTGCGGCGGCTGCCGCCGGGCGGCTGGCGGGCGGGACTGCTGATGGGCGCGTTCCTGTGCGCCGGCTACATCTTCCAGACGCTCGGGCTGGAGGAGACCTCGGCGTCGAACACGGGCTTCATCACCGGCCTGTTCGTCGTGCTGACGCCGGTGATGGGGGCGATCGTCCTGCGCGAGCGGATCGGGCCCGCCGCGTGGGCTGCGGCGGGCGTGTCGCTCGTCGGCCTGTACCTGCTGTCGGGCGTGGGCGGCGATCTCGACTGGCGCGGGGACGGCCTCGTCCTCGTGGCCGCCTTCGCGCTGTCGGCGCACATCCTCGCCACCGCGCGCGCCGTCCGCTTCTACGACGTTGGCGCGCTGCTGGCGATCCAGCTCGCCGTGTGCGGCGTCGTGCCGCTCGCGATCGCGGCCGTCGGCGGCGAGCTCGAGGCGCCCGAGGGCGGCACCGTCTGGTCGGCGCTGATCGTCACTTCGCTGGTGGCGAGCGCGCTCGGCTTCTTCGTCCAGACGTTCGCCCAGCAGCACGCACCGCCGGCGCGCACGGCGCTGATCCTCGCGGCCGAGCCGGCCTTCGCCGGCCTGTTCGGCTGGCTGCTGGCGGACGACCGGCTGTCCGCGACCGAGTGGCTCGGCGCTGTCATGATCATGGTCGCGATCGTCGCCGTCGAGGTGACGCCGCGGTTCCGGCCGCCGCGCCCGCTACCTGAGGGCTGATGGCAGCGCTCGCCCTCGCCATCCCCTTCTTGGTCGGCATCGCCGTCCTCAAGGGGCTGACGGTCGAGATCGACACGTTCCACGGCACCGACGCGGCGATCTACCAGCTGCCGACGATCATGCAGTTCCGGGAGGGCCTGTCCTTCTCGGACTACCCGTCGGCGCAGACGCCGCTCTTCCACCTCGTCATGGCGGGCTGGGGCAAGCTGGTCGGCTTCGAGCTCTGGAAGCTGAGGCTGCTCAACGTGGCGATCTCGTACGGCGCGGCGCTGGCGCTGCTGCGGCTGCTGCGTCGCACGACCTCGCTGGCGACCCTGCCGGCGTGTGCGCTCACGCTCGCGTTCGCGCTGTCGCCCTACTTCTTCGGGGCCTCGTTCACGCTGCTGACCGACAACCTCGCGATCCTGTTCGCGCTGCTGGCCTTGGAGCGCGTTCACGCGTACTCGCGCGACGGCTCGCTCGGCGCCTTCGCGCTCGCTGCGCTGTTCACGTGCGGGGCGGTGATGACGCGCCAGTCGTTCCTGTGGGTGGCGCTGGTGGCGGGCGCGTTCCTCGTGCTGCGCGAGCGCCGCGACCCGGTCAGGTTGGCCGGCGGCGTGGCGCTGCTGGCACTCGCACTGGCGCCGCTGGCCGCACTGGCGATCGAGTGGAACGGGCTCGTGCCGCCCAGCGCGGACCCGGCGTCGTGCGGGCTGTGCACGGACAAGCCGGGGGTCGGGCGCGACTCGCTGACGCTGCGCACGGTCGGCTTCACGGTCGCGGTCTTCGGGCTGTACGCGGCGGCGCTGCTGGGGCCGGGCGTGGTGCGCCGGCGGCCCAGGATCGACACGCGCCTGGTCGCCGCGGGGGTCGCGGCCGGCGTGGCGCTGGTGCTGATCTCGCCGCTCGAGTACAAGCCGGTCGGGCCGCAACCGGGCGACGCCGGCTGGCTGTGGCAGGTGGCCAAGCACTCGCCGCTGCTGCTGGGGTCCGAGCTGCTGTTCTGGATCGCCGCGCCGCTGGGCGGAGCAGCCGCGGCGCTGTTGGCGCGCCGGGCCGGATGGAGCTCGCTGGCGAGCGTCTACCTCGGCTGCTTCCTGGCGGTCGCGCTGCCGGTCGCTCTCGTCTACCAGAAGTACTTCGACCCCTTCGCGCTGCTTGCCGTCGCGCTGTTCGCGCGCCCGCCGGACTTCCAGATGCGCTGGGACTACGTCGGCGTCGCGGCCGTCTGCGCCGGCTCGGTGGCCTACGCGCTCAGCTTCGCGGGCTAGGGCTGGGGCGGCGCGAACGACAGCCACCAGGGCATGGCCGCGACCATTGTCGAGTTTCCGGCGTATAGGGGGGTTAAGTCGACAAGCCTCGGCGCACAGAGGCTGCCGTGTGCGCCAGGGCTACCTGGCCGGCTGGACGTCCACCGCGTCGATCACGAACACGAGCGTCTCGTTGGGCGCGATCGTCGGCGGGTAGCCGTCCCGGCCGTAGGCCAGCTCGGGTGGGATCGTCAGCATGCGGCGGCCGCCCTTGCGGATTCCGAGCAGGCCCTTCTCCCAGCCCGGGATGACCGAGCCGGCGCCGAGCTGGACCGGGAACGGCTGACCGCGGTCCCAGGAGGCGTCGAACTCCTCGCCGGTCGAGAACGACACGCCCACGTACTGGACGATCACGGTGTCGCCTGTCTTCGCGGGCGCCCCCTTGCCCTTGACGATGTCCTCCTTCTCGAGCCGGCGCGGCGGGGAGCCGGTCGGCTTGGGGATCACCGGCTTGACGGTCGTGTCCTTGAGCGCCTCGCGCTGTGCCGACGGGCTGGGCTCCTCGCTCGTCTTGGCGGGCGTGGTGTTCGCCGCCGGCTCGCCCCCCTCGTCGTCGTCTCCGCCGCACGCCGCCACCGGCAGCAGCAGGATCAGCAGGCAGGGCAGCACACGTCGCATCGGCGGCGGAAGCGTAACCGAAGGCGCGCAGAGTGGGCGATCGGCTGAAGATCTGCCATACTCCGGCTTAGATTTCTTTCGACTACAAGGAGCAATTACGGATGGGCAAGACGATCGGCATCGATCTTGGCACGACCAACTCGTGCATGGCCGTCCTCGAGGGCGGCGAGCCCACCGTGGTGGAGAACGCCGAGGGCGCGCGCACCACTTCGTCGGTGGTCGCCTTCACCGACGGTGGCGAGCGCCTGGTGGGCGCACCGGCCAAGCGCCAGGCGGTCACGAACCCCGAGAACACGGTGTTCTCGATCAAGCGGTTCATGGGCCGCAAGGAGGCTGAGGTCAAGGAGGAGGAGAAGATCGTCCCGTTCGAGGTCGTTCCCGGCCCGAACGGCGACGCGCGCGTCAAGGCGGGCGGCAAGGAGTTCGCCCCGCCGGAGATCAGCGCGATGATCCTCCAGAAGCTGAAGGCCGATGCCGAGGCCTATCTCGGCGACAGCGTCGACGCGGCCGTGATCACCGTCCCGGCCTACTTCAACGACGACCAGCGCCAGGCGACCAAGGACGCCGGCAAGGTCGCCGGTCTCGACGTCAAGCGGATCATCAACGAGCCGACCGCGGCCGCGCTGGCCTACGGGCTCGACAAGGAGGAGTC
>JBQGCL010000031.1:0-3894 GCA_052038485.1 Thermoleophilaceae bacterium
CGACCACGGCGAGGCCGCCTACTGGCTCGCCCGGGCCGTCTTCGCGCTCGCCGCCGTGGCGCTGGCCGGGTTGGCCCTGCTGTTGCTGTGGGACGCCGAGATCGGCGTCCTCTCGCTCGCGGGCGCGCTGGTCGCCCTCACTCCGATGAGCATTTGGAGCTTCGCGGTGTTCAACACGAGCGGCCTCGAGATCGCGGGGGCCCAGTGCTGGACCGCGGGGCTGCTGCGCCTGGCGCGCCGGCCGCCGTCGCCGCGCTGGGTCTGGGCCGCGACCGCCGCCGGCGGCGTGGTGCTGGCCACCGCGCGCCCGAGCGGGCCGCTGTTCGTGCTGCTCGCCCCGCTCTGCGTCGCGCTCGTCTTCGGCTGGCCACTGCTGCGCGACGCCGTCCGGGGCGGAGCGCGCGACGCCGCGCTGGCGACGATTGCCGTCGGCATCGCGCTCGGGGCGGCGCTCTACTGGCAGCGCTACATGCCCGGCTATTCGCTCGGCGTCGGCACGCTGATGGACAGCGTCGGGCCGGCGATCGAGGGTCTGCCGCGCGCGCTGCGCGAGTCGGTGGGCCGCTTCGCGGGCGACTACTTCGTCCCGGTCCTGCTCGCGGCGGCGTGGGGCCTGCTGCTCGCGGGGCTGGTCGGCACCGCGGCCGCGCTCGCCGGGCGCGAGCGCCGAACCCGCCTGATGCTGCTCGTGCTCGTCTCCGCCGCCTACGTCGTGGCCTACGCCACCGCCTACCTGACCTCCGGGTTCGACGAGTTCTACGGCCGCTACCTCCTCCCCGGCCTCGCCGTCCTACCGCTGTGCGCGGGCGCGATCCTGGCCGAGCGCGCCCAGCCGGCGCAACGGCACCGCCTGATGCTCGCCTTCACGATCCCCGCGGCGGCACTTCAACTGCTGACCTGGTGGCTCGAGGCGAGGCGGCTGGCCGTCGGCACCGACGGCCCGTTCTTCTTCCTCGGCGACGCCCACTGGACCCCGCCGGGCGGGTGGCTGCTCTGGGGAGCCGTGTTCCTGGCCGGGACTCTCGCTACTGCTTCAGTGCCTGCTTCACGGCGGCCTCGAGCTCTTTCACGCTGAAGGCGCCCTCCATCCGGGCGGCCACCTTGCCGTTCTTGTCGATCGCGAAGACCCACGGCTCCGAGGGCAAGCCGAATGCTGCGATCTGCGGGCGGGTGCCCTTGTTGATCTCGTTGTCGTTGTAGATCTCCATGTGGATGAAGTCCACCTGGTCGCGGAACTCGTCCTCGACCTGGGCCGCCACGTCGACGACCGGCCCGCAGACCCGGCTCTGGCACAGCAGCGGCGTCGCGAAGATCAGCACGGTCGGCTTGCTTCCCAGGACGTCGGCGAAGTCGACCTTGTGCATGTCGTCGTGCGGCACGCGCGTGTCGATCTTGTTCAGGTCGCCGCCCACCTCCGCCTCGGTCGGCGTGTGGATGCGCGGCGGGCTCTCGCCGACCGCCGGCACCGGGTCGTCCTTCTTCGGGACGACGACCAGCTCGGGCGCGGCCGAGGTCGCGGCGACCAGGCGGTCATCCAGCCGCGCCATGCCGAGCACCTCGTACTTGCCGGGCTTGTCGAACGGCACGTTGGCGACGTAGAGCGTCTTGGCCGCGTCGGGGTCCTTCGAGGTCGACTCGCTCAGGTATGGCGAGTCCACCGCGAGCGACTCGTAGTGAGCCACGAACGGACCCTGCGCCTCGCCGCCCCCGGCGGGCGCGATGTACACGGCAGCGCTCGCGTCGGCGATCTGGGCGCGCGAGGCCGTGAACAGGCCGAAGCCGAGCCGGTTCTTGCCCGTGACGAACAGCGATCCGGTCGGGGCGAGCACCGGGCCGGCCTTGGGCAGGTCCTTGCGGAGCTCGGCGAGTGTCCGCCCGGTCGCGCGCGGGAACTGCTCAGGGGTCGCCTCGGGCGGCGGCTTGCTGGCGTCGTCGTCGCCGTCCCCGCCACCGCAGCCGGCAGCGACCAGCGCGCAGGCGAGGAGAACGGCAGCGGTGGCGCGTCGGCTGCTCACGAGGCGGCGAAGGCTAGAAGACGCCCGCGTCGGCGGCGGCGATCCTTAACCCCGGGTTCGCATAGGCTGCCGCGCCATGGCATCGCGCGCTGCACTGATCACCGGGGGCTCGAGCGGCATCGGGCTGGCCATCGCCCGCGTCCTGGGACAGGACGACTACGCCATCACGATCTCGGCCCGGCGGCCGGACAAGCTCGAGGCCGCCGCCAAGCAGCTCGCCGAGGAGGGCATCGACGTCGAGGCCATCCCGGCCAACATGGCCGACGAGGAGGAGATCAAGGCGCTGGTGGCCGCGCACCGCGAGCGTTGCGGGCGGCTCGACGTGCTGGTCAACAACGCCGGGATCGGGATCGGGTCGGCCGTCGCGGACATGCCGACCAAGAAGCTCGACCTCCAGCTGAACGTGAACCTGCGCGGCGTCTACCTGGTCGCGCGCGAGGCGATCCCGCTGCTCAAGGAGGCCGGCGCCGAGCACGGCAAGGCGCTGATGGTCAACACCGCGTCGATCGCGGGCAAGCACGGCCAGGGCTGGCTGTCGGCCTACTCGGCAACCAAGTTCGGGGTCGTCGGGCTGAGCCAGGGCCTGCACAAGGAGCTCTCCCGGGACGGAATCCAGGTGACCGCGCTGTGCCCGGGCTTCGTCGCCACGGACATGACCGACTGGGTCGAGGGTCAGGTGCCGAAGGAGGAGATGATCCAGCCGGAGGACATCGCCGAGGCGATCCGCTACCTACTGCGCACTTCGCGCAACTGCATCGTCCCGGAGATCCAGTTCATCCGGCCGGGCGACAGCGAGATCTAGCAGCGCCTGCTGGTAGTCGTCGAGGCGCCGGACCGGGCGCAGCCAGGCCCAGCCGACCGGGTAGCTCGGCTCCGGACGCGGCACGTCGTGCAGCGACGGCTCCTCCATCTCGATGCTCGCCTCGAGCATCGCGCGCAGCGCGGTGAGCTCGCGGCGGGTGGCGGCGCGGGCGCGGCGGGCGCCGGTGTAGCGGTCCCACGCACGTGCGAAGCTCGCCAGGCTGGTGCGACCGCCGTTGCGGTGCGCCGCGAGCATCGGGCAGACGCCGCCCTGGCGGTCGGTGTAGGCGCCGGCGATGATGCGGCCGGTCGCGATCGCGTCGAGCATGGCCTCCCGCGTGTGCAGCGGCAGACAGTCGATGGCGGTGCGCAGGTCGCGGGCTGGCCTTCGGCGTCTCATCGGTGCTCGCCATAGGATGCGCGTCGCCGCCCGACTCGCACAACCGGCGAAAGGAGACTTGCACATGCGCCTCGGCCTGATGCTCGGCTACTGGGGCCTCGGCCTGACCGCCGAGGACCAGCGTGGACTGCTGCTCGAAGCCGAGCAGGCGGGCTTCGACTCGGTCTGGACCGCCGAGGCGTACGGCTCGGACGCCGCCACTCCGCTGGCGTGGTTCGCCGCCCAGACCGAGCGGATCAAGCTCGGCGCGGCGATCCTCCAGATCCCGGGGCGCTCGCCGGCGATGACCGCGATGACGGCGGTGACGATCGACCACCTCTCGAACGGGCGCTTCCTGCTGGGGCTCGGCACATCGGGGCCGCAGGTGGCCGAGGGCTGGCACGGCCAGCGTTTCGGCAAGCAGCTGGCGCGCACGAAGGAGTACGTCGAGATCGTCCGCAAGGCGCTCGCTCGCGAGCGGCTGACCTACGAGGGCGAGACCTACCAGCTGCCGCTGCCCGACGGGCCGGGCAAGGCCCTGAAGCTGATGATCGCCCCGGTCCAGGAGCGGATCCCGATCTACATCGCGGCGATCGGCCCGAAGAACACGCAGCTGGTGGGCGAGATCGCCGACGGCTGGCTGCCGGTGTTCTTCTCGCCCGAGCACGTGGACCACTCGCGGGCGCTGCTGGAAGAGGG
>JBQGCL010000032.1:0-3710 GCA_052038485.1 Thermoleophilaceae bacterium
ACCGTGTGGCGGCACATGATCGTGGTCGGTACGAGCGCGTAGATGGTGCCGTCGCGGTCGACCACGAAGTGGCTGCAGATGCCGGGCAGCTCGTGCAGCTCCTGGTCGGGGACGTTCGGGGCGAACGTGTCGAAGACCGGCTGAAAGGTGTCCGTGACCGTGTAGTGCTCGACGATCACGCGCGGACGGCGCAGGCGGAAGTCGTCGATTCCGTAGTGGCGGCGCGCGTAGCCGGCCATGTCGCGCTTGCGCTCGGCGCCGTAGGGGATCGGCCTGCGGGTGACACGCGGCGGCGCCACCGCGCGCGCCAGGCTCAGCACGGCGTTCGCGTGGCGACGCACGCCGGCCGGCGGCAGCGCCCCGCCGGGCAGCTCAACCACGAAGGCGGTGTCGCCGGGGAAGGTCGAGTTCTGCCAGGAGCTGACCGTGCCGTGGTAGGCCGGCAGGCGCTTTCGCGACAGGCCGCTGAGGCGCGAGTAGAGCCGCTGGAGGCCGGCATCGCCCGCGCTCTTGACCACGAGGTTCATCGCCTGGTGGTACCAGAGCGTCACGCGCGGACGGATGCGTTCGACGAAGCTCTGGATCGCCTGCGTCTCCGGCTCCGAGGCCGGGCCGGGACCTGACTCGTAGACGCCGTCCTGGGGCTGCCAGCGATAGGGGAAGTTGCGGTTGAGGTCCACGCCGTGCGCGTTGTGGCGGCTGTTCGCGGCGGCGCCGTCGGGGTTGGCGTCCTCGATCAGCCAGATCGCCGTGCCGCGCGGCGGGCGGGCCCGGCGCAGGCGCGCGATCACCGCCTTGCCTGCCGGCTCGTTGCCGTGAATCGAGCCGACCACGATCAGCTTCGTCGGGGCGTCGGCGGGCCCGATCCGCTCGGCGCGGATCGCGCGCCCCGCGACCGAGTGGCCGATCCGGGTGCTCGCTAGCACCAGCGCTGTGGCAAGCCATGACACCTCCGTGAGTATGGTGGCGCTCTTGACCGAAGCGCTTGCGGAGAGGGCAGCCGCCCACGGACGGGTGGCGATCGACACGGAGTTCGTGTCGGAGCGGCGCTACCAGGCGCTGCTCTGTCTCGCCCAGGTCGCGGTGCCCGATCCAGACGCGCCCGACGGCGTGCGCACGGAGGTGCTCGACCCGCTCGGCGACGACCCGCCCGACCCGGAGCCGCTGGCGCGCGTGCTGGCCGACCCGGCCGTGGAGGTGGTCGTCCACGCCGGCCGCCAGGACATCGCGATCGTGCGGCGGACCTGGAACACGCGGGTCACGAACGTGTTCGACACCCAACTCGCCGCCGGCTTCATCGGGTTCGGCAACCAGGAGGGCTACGAGTCGCTCGTGCGCAAGGTGCTCAACGTGCGGCTCAAGGGCGCCGAGGGCTTCACCAAGTGGGACCGGCGGCCGCTGACGCCGCAGCAGCTCGAGTACGCGGCCGACGACGCGCACCTGCTGCTCGCGCTCGGCACCGAGATCGAGCGGCGGCTGGAGGAGCGCGGCCGCCTGGCCTGGGCACGCGAGGAGTGCCGCGCGCTGGAGGAGTCGACCGACGAGCGCGACCCGGAGCGAGTCTTCGAGCGGCTGCCGCGGCTCGGCCGGCTGGGCGAGGCCGCGCGTGCGGTCGCGCGCGAGCTGGTCGAATGGCGCGAGCAGACCGCGCGCTCGGTGGACCGGCCGCCCGGTTACGTGCTGCCCGACCACGCGCTGATCGAGCTGGCCCGCCGTGCGCCGTCCGACCGCGCCGGACTCGAGCAGATCCGCGGGCTGCCGGCCCAGACGCTGCACCGCCGCGGCACCGAGCTGCTCGCGGCGATCGAGCGCGGACGCTCGCGCCCGGCTCCGCCGGCGCCGCCCGAGCCGGGCTCACGCGAGCCGGCCGACGCTCCGCTCGTCTCGCTCGCCCAGGCGCTGGTGCGCCATCGCTCGATGGAGGAAGGCGTGGCGGTGGAGCTGATCGCGACCCAGGCCGAGCTGACGGCCCTGGTCTCGGCCCTGCGCCGCGGCGAGGACGCCGACGGGGTGCGCGCGGCGCACGGCTGGCGCCGCGAGCTGGTCGGCGACGAGCTCCGTGCACTGGTCGCCGGCCGCCTGGCGCTGAGCGCCGGCGAGGGCGGCGGCCTGCGCGTGAGCGAGCTCTAGCGGCCCTCGTCGATCATGCGGCGGATCTCACCCGCCTTGCGCGGGTTCAGGTACACGTGCCGCTGGCCCACGCTCGGCTTCTGCTCGAGCAGTCCCGCCGCGAGCAGCTCCTCGCCGACCTCGTAGGCGAGCGCCCGTTCGTTGCCGGCGAACCCGCGCGCGAGGTGGTCGAAGGCCGTGTGGTACCCGCCCCACTTGCCCATCCCGTCGAGCCGCTGAAGGATCCGCCGCATCACGCGCCGGCGCGGGTCGGGGTCGTCGTGCGCACGGGCGACGGCGCCGGACGGCTCGAGCAGCCGCAGCAGCTCGGGCTCGAGCGCCTCCAGCGAGTCCTCATCGAGCGGCGAGCCGCCCAGCCGGGTCACGGCCTCGGCCACGCGCAGCGGGTGAGTCGCTCCGATCGGCGAGCGCAGGTCCGCGATGGCGAGCGCGTGCGACGGGAGCCGCAGGCAGTCCGCGCGCAGGCGGTCGATCGCCGCGGTCGCGTCGTCGAGCGCCGCCTGCGCGTAGTCGGCGCTCAGATCGGGGTCCGCAGCCGGATAGGTGAGCGCCCGGTAGCCGTCGTGCTCGCCCAGCAGCACGGCCAGGTCGTCCGCGGAATCTGGTGGGCCGGGCTCCGCCGCGTCCACGAGGCACTCGACGGCCGCCGCGGCCAGCCCCGCGCCGCGGTCGCCGACCGCGCCGGGATCGGCGCGCAGCTCCGGTGGCAGCGGCAGCACGGCCGCCACCGCGGCGTCGGTCGCGGCGACGGCCAGCACGATCGGCCGCTCTCGTCCGGTGCGCGCCTCGCCGAGCTCGCCTGCGCCGCGCTCCAGCTCGGCGCGCAGCAGGTCGCGCAGGCGGGCGGACAGCTCGAGCGGCGCCGAGGCGCCGCCGGCGTCCGCGAGGGTCCGCGCGAGCTCGCCGCTTCGCTCCACGCCCCCAGCATTTCATCCCCCGCGGGTGATGCTCGCTCACCCAGCGCGGTGCTCGAATCGCCCCATGGAAGCTCACGAAGAGGAACTGGGGCCGATCGACATCGTCGTGATCGGTTACTCGGCCGACGCGCCGATGACAGGGGAGGCCGTGCCGCTGCTGCTGGATCTCGTGCAGCGCGGGATCATCCGCGTGCTCGACGTGATGTTCGTCGTCAAGAACGCGGACGGCACGTTCTCGGGGTTCGAGGCGAGCGACCTCCAGGCGGACAGCGTCGGAGACCTCCGTGAGTTCGAGGGCGCGAGCTCGGGACTGCTGGGCGATGAGGACGCCGCCACCGCCGCCGAAGCGATCGAGCCGGGCAGCGCCGCCGTGCTGATCGTCTACGAGAACCGCTGGGCAGGCCCGTTCGCCGCAGCCGTCCGGCGCAACGGGGGCGAGGTGCTGGCCTACGAGCGCGTTCCCGTCCAGGATCTGATCGACGCCCTCGACGCCGCCGAAGCTGCGGCCTGACGAAAGGAGCTCCGATGCCAGGATTGCTTCGCGGCATGGCCCGCACCGCGGTGGTCGCGGGGACCGCCACCGCCGTCTCGAACCGCGTCAGCCGGCGCCAGGCGGAGCGCTGGGCCGCGCAGGACGCCCCGCCGCAGGGTTACGGTCCGCCG
>JBQGCL010000033.1:0-2020 GCA_052038485.1 Thermoleophilaceae bacterium
GGATCGCTTGCCTCGAGTCGCCGCGGCTTGCGGCTGGTGATCACCCGGCGCCCCCTTCACACGCGAGAGGTCGCTAGTTCGAAACTAGTCGCGCCCATCGCATCAGGGAGCCGAATCTCGCGCCGCAAACCCGCCCATGGACCCCCGTCCTTGTGGCAGGATCGGCCGCTGATGCGTTTCGCTGCCGATCGTCCTCTCGGTGTCGCCCCGGCCACCGTGCTCGACTACCGAGAGCTCGCACGTCGGCGGCTGCCGCGTCAGCTCTTCGACTACATCGACGGCGGCGCCTACGAGGAGACGACGATGCGCGCGAACGTCGCCGACCTCGAACGCGTGCTGCTGCGCCAGGTCGTGATGCGCGACGTGAGCGTCCGCGACCCGGCGGTCGAGGTGCTTGGCCAGCAGCTGGCCCTCCCCGTCGTGCTGGCCCCGGTTGGGCTCGCCGGAATGTGCGCCCGGCGCGCCGAGGTCCAGGCGGCGCGGGCGGCGGAGGCCGCGGGCGTGCCGTTCGTCGAGTCGACGGTCTCTATCTGCGGCATCGAGGAGGTGGCGGAGGCGACCACCGCGCCGCCGTGGTTTCAGCTCTACGTGATGCACGACCGCGGCTACGCGGAGGGCCTGATGGCGCGCGCCGAGGCGGTCGGTTCGCCCGTCCTGATCCTGACCATCGATCTGGCGGTGGTCGGGGCGCGCCATCGCGATACCCGCAACGCGGTGGTCGGCGAGCCGAGCGCGTGGGCGAAGCTGCGCCGCGGCCTGGACCGCGTCTCCCACCCGCGCTGGATCGCGAGCGTTGCGCTGGGCGGGCGGCCGCTGACCTTCGGCAACCTGGAGAAGGCGGTTCCCGGCGCCCGCTCTCCGGCCGCTTTCAAGGACTGGGTCGACGCGCAGTTCGACCCGAGCGTCACCTGGGAGGACGTCAGCTGGGTTCGCGAACACTGGAAGGGGCGCCTCGTCGTCAAGGGCGTTCTGGACCCAGAGGACGCACGCCGCGCCGCCGACGTCGGCGTCGACGGCGTGGTCGTCTCCAACCACGGAGGCCGCCAGCTCGACGGGGTGCCCTCGACGGCGCGGGCGCTTGCTGGCGTCGTCGACGCGGTCGGCGACCAGGTCGAGGTGCTGGCCGACGGCGGCGTGCGCACCGGATTGGACGTCGTGAAGATGGTCGCGATGGGCGCACGAGCGGTTCTCATCGGCCGCCCGTGGGCCTGGGCGGTGGCAGCTCGCGGCGAGGCTGGCGTACGCCACGTCCTCGAGGTGATCAGGGCGGACATCGACACCGCACTCGGCCTCACCGGCCGAACATCGATCGCGGCCCTGGATCGGTCCGCGCTCTTCCGTCGGGGCGCATCGCTCGGGACGCCGTAATCCGCGGTGATCACCCCGGGCTCGCTCGCGGTGGCGAAGGGCAGGCGTCTCGCGTGCCGCGGCTGGCGCTTCCGCAAGTCGCGCAAGGGAGGAGCGACGTCGAGACGTGGCTTCGCTCCTGCGTTTCGTCCACCGGACACAGCCGGGGTCCCGTTGGCTCGCGCTCGGACAGGCAAGCAGGCGTCGCCGTCCTGGCTTTTGGCGAAGACGAGGGGCGCACCAAGTGTCGGCAACACTCCCTGTCTCGCGGGATCGTCGTATTCAGCGAGGACGCGGTCAACGTGCTCGAGTTCGTTCCTTGCCCGAGGCGAGCGGCGGTCCTCAACCTCTAGCTTGAGTCCGAGCGTCCGCTGAAGTAGAGTCGCCGACACGATGCGCGTCGCCGGCAGCGTCGCCGAGATTTGGCGCTACCCGGTCAAGTCCATGGGCGGGGAACGCCTCGCTCGCTCGGCGATCGCGGCGCGCGGCCTGCACGCCGACAGGATGTGGGCCGTGCGCGACGTGGAGCTCAACACGTTCACCACCGCACGTCGCTGGCCGGTCCTCCTGCAGTGCAGCGCTCGGTTCGTGGAGGATCCGGAAGGCCGGTCGGCCGACCCGGGTGACGTGCTCGAGGTGATCGTCACTTTTCCGGACGGGGGAGAAGTCTCGA
>JBQGCL010000034.1:0-8560 GCA_052038485.1 Thermoleophilaceae bacterium
CTGCGGCTGCTGCGCGAGAGCGGCGCCGAGGTCTCCTACCACGACGACTTCGTCCCCGAGCTGCCCGACTTCGGCCTGCGCAGCGAGTGGCCCGAGGACCCCGACTGCGTGGCGATCGTGACCGCGCACCCCGGCCTGGACCTTCAGCGGCTGGTGCAGGAGGCACCGCTCGTGGTGGACTTTCGCGGCGTGACGCGCGGGATCGAGGCCCCGAACCTGGTTCGACTTTGACGGCCGCCGAGGGCGGCCGAGCCGAGGTCTATCCCGGCACCGTCCTCGGCAACGACGTGCGGCTGGGCGACGGGTGCGTGGTCGGCAGGCCGCCGGTGCTGGCCGCGACCTCGAGCGCCGCGGGTGGCGGCTCGCCTGAGCCGGCTCGGCTCGGCGACGGCGTCTCGATCGGCGCCGGTGCGGTCGTGCTGGCGGGTGCGGTGCTCGGGGACGGCTGTGTGGTCGGCGATCAGGCGCACGTGCGCGAGCGCGTGACGATCGGCGCCGGCAGCGTGGTCGGGCGCGGGGCGTCGGTGGAGAACGACGTGAGCATCGGCGAGCGCGTGAGGCTCCAGACGAACGCGAACATCACCGCCTGGTCGGTTGTCGAGGACGACGTGTTCGTTGCGCCCGGCGTGATCACGGCCAACGATCCGACGGCGGGGCGGCGGCGCGGGGTCGTCGAGCTGCGCGGGCCGACGCTGCGGCGCGCCTGCCGGATCGGTGCCGGCGCGGTCCTGCTGCCGGGCGTCGAGGTCGGCGAGGAGGCGTTCGTGGCGGCCGGAGCGGTGGTCACGCGGGACGTACCGGCGCGCGCGGTCGTCATCGGCGTTCCGGCGCGGGTGGTGCGCGAGGTCGGGGAGGAGGAGCTGCTCTGATCGGCCGCCGGCGCCGTCCGCTGGTCGCCGACCGCGGCACGCAGGCGCTCGGCGCGGTCGCCTTTCTGGCGGTGGGCGCCGTGGCGGCCGGCGAGCTCGGCCGGGTCTGGCGTCGTGGGTCCGCGCCGCTGCCGCACGAGGCGCCGAGCCTGCTGGTGGCTGCCGAGGAGGCGGTGGCGGAGACCGCGCAGGTGGCGCGCGCCGGCTATCGCGAGGTGTCCACGCGCGAGAACGCGACGTTCAACCTGCTCAGCTCGTTCGTCGGGACGTTCCTGGCGGCACGCGGCGTGACCTACCTGCTGCGCGACCAGCGCCGGGTGGGGCCGTTCCGCAACGTGAAGGTCGGCCGGCGGCACATACACCACTTCGTGCCGGGCATCGTGCTGGCCTTCGGTGCCGGGGCGGCGGCGATCCTGACGCGCGACGAGGACCTGGAGCCGATGCTGGCCGTCCCGTTCGGGATGGGAATGGGGCTGACGCTGGACGAGTCGGCGCTGCTGCTGGAGCTCGAGGACGTCTACTGGACCCGCGAGGGGCTGCTGAGCGTCCAGATCACGCTCGCGGTGACGGCGCTGCTGGCGTCGCTCGCGCTGGGACTGCGGTTCCTGCGCCGGGGCGAGCAGGCTGTGCTGCCGGCAACTGCCGCCTGACCCGGTGGTTTGATTCCCGCCATGGAACGCGGATCGCCTCCCCCCGAGCAGCCCGGCCCCGAGAGTCCTGAGGGACCGCAGGCGCCGGCACCGGGCCCGCAGGCGCCCGCTCCCAAGGCGCCCCCGATCGACGAGACGCCCGCCTACACGCCGATCCCGGACGGCCCCGAGACCCCGCCGGGCGGCTGGGCGCAGCCGATCGCGACCGCAACGGGCCCGGGCTGGGAGGGCAAGCAGCTCGCTTCGTGGGGATCGCGCGTGGGGGCGGCCCTGCTCGACTGGCTGATCCTCCTGGTCCCGGTGACCGTCCTGATCGTGCTGGTCGTCGTCGTCGCCCTCAACAGCACCGGGGGCGGGATCGTCCTCGGGATCGTGTCGGGCCTCCTCTACCTGGTCGCCCTGGTCTTCTACGCACCCATCCTGATGGCGCGCGAGGGAGCGCACAACGGCCAGACCTGGGGCAAGCAGATCGTCGGCATCCAGGTGGTGCGCGACAACGGTCTCTCCGTCGACTTCGGCTTCGGCGTCGTGCGCGACGTCCTCGTCAAGGGCCTGCTGTTCGGCTTCGTCGGGAGCTGGTTCTTCTCGATCCCGACGCTGATCGACTACCTGTGGCCGCTATGGGACGGCGAGAACCGCTGCCTGCACGACATGGTCGTCTCCACGCACGTCGTGCGCGTCTAGGCGGCGGCCGGCCGCAGCCGCTCCGCCGCTCCCGTCCAGATCATCTCCTCGCGGCCGGGGCCGACGCCGACCATCACGACCGGGATGCCGAGGTAGTCGGAGATGAACTCGAGATAGGACTGGGCGTTCGCGGGCAGGTCCTCGATCGAGCGCACGCCGGAGATGTCCTCGTGCCAGCCGGGCAGCTCGACGAGGTCGCCGGTGACCTTGTGGACGATCGACTGGTGGTAGGGGAACTCGTCGAACGTTGCTCCCTCGGGACCGAGGTAGCGAACGCCGACGAAGAGCGGGTCGATGCCGGTCAGCACGTCGAGCTTGGTGAGCACCAGGCCGGTGAGCCCGTTGATGCGGGTGGCGTAGCGCAGCGCGACCAGGTCCAGCCATCCGGTGCGGCGAGGCCGCCCCGTCGTGGTGCCGAACTCTCCGCCCGACTCGCGGATGCGCTCGCCGAGGGCGTCGTCGAGCTCGGTCGGGAAGGGGCCGGCGCCCACGCGCGTGGCGTAGGCCTTGGCGATGCCCCAGACCTCGTCGATCGAGCGAGGCCCGACGCCGGCGCCGGCGCACGCGGCGCCGGAGACGGTGTTCGAGGAGGTGACGAAGGGATAGGTGCCGTGGTCGATGTCGAGCAGCGCGCCCTGGGCGCCCTCGAAGACGACCAGGCCGTCGCTGTCGAGCACGCGCCAGGCGAGCGGAGGCGTGTCGGCGATGTAGGCCTCGAGCCGGTGGCCGAGGATGCGGTACTCCTCGGTCATGGCGTGGAGGTCGAGGTCGGGGTCCTTGGCGAACGGGCGCAGCATCAGCTGCTTGGGCGCGAGCGCCGTGTAGATCTTCTTGCGCAGGATCTTCTCGTCGAGCAGGTCCTGCATGCGGATGCCGAGCCGGGCGGCCTTGTCGGCGTAGCACGGACCGATGCCGCGACGGGTGGTGCCGATCTGGAGCTTGCCGAGCTGCGCCTCGCCCGCGTGGTCGAGCAGCTTGTGGTACGGCAAGATCAGGTGCGCGTTGGCCGAGATGCGCAGGCCGCTCAGGTCGATCCGCCGCCGCGACAGCTCGGCGATCTCCTCGGTCAGGACCTTCGGATCCACGACCACCCCGTTGCCGATCGCACACAGCTTGCCCGGGTAGAGGATCCCCGACGGGATCAGGTGGAACTTGAACGTCTCCCCGTCCCGGACGATCGTGTGACCGGCGTTGTTGCCGCCCTGGAAGCGGATCACGAGATCCGCCTGCTCGGCGAGCAGGTCGACGACCTTGCCCTTCCCCTCGTCGCCCCACTGGGCGCCCACGATCACCAGTCCTGGCATGCCGAGAGCGAGTGTAGGCGCTGCCGAAAGCGATCCGCTCGCACCCGGCCGAGCCGGGCGCTCGCGCAAGGCGTGCTACGCGCCCTGTGCGGCCATGCGCAGGTCGGGGCCCATGATCGGGATCGGGTCGTCGCAGATCTCGACGAGGCGCGAGACCGTGCGCGAGCCGATCTGGCGGCGCAGGCGGAGGATCGGGTCGTAGTTGCTGTCGACGTCGAGCTCGGCGACCCTGCTGGCGGCGCGTTCGACCCGGTCGACGAGCGCGCGCAGCTCCTCCCGGTCGCGGCCGCCGGCGCGGGTGCTGGCGTCGCGCAGGTCGCGCGCGCTCGCCTGGAGCAGACGGGCGGGCCCGTCCGGGTCGGCGTCCGGGATGTTGGTCGTGACCACGATCGAGCGACGGTCCTGCCAGCGCTCGTTGACGATCGAGTAGAGCTGCTCGAGCACCCACTCGGTCTGCTTCTCGGCGCCGAGGTCGTCCAGCACCAGCACGTCGACCGTGCAGAGGCGGCGGAAGAAGCCGAGGTAGGTGTCGCTGGCGTCGCGGTCGAAGGTGCGCTTGATCTCGGCCAGCAGGCGGGGCACCGGGTAGACGGCGTAGGAGCGGCCGGCGTCCTTGGCGGCCTTGGCGACCAGGATCGCCAGCGACGTCTTGCCGGTCCCCACCGGCCCGTCGAACCAGAGCCCGCGGCCGGCGTCGAGGTTGTCGCCGATCGAGCGGACGAAGGCCCGCACGGCGCGCAGGACGACCGGGTCGAGCGAGACGATCGGCTCGCGGTCGAACGAGACCTCGAGGAACCGGCGCCCGATGCCGGTGCCGACCCCGCCGCTGACGGCCTTGCGCATGCGCTGCTCGCGGCAGCGGCAGGGGCGGGTCTGGTTGGTCTCCTCGTCGAGGATCCAGGTGGAGCCGTCGCACTCCCCGAACGGGCAGGCTTCGGTTTCCTGCGGCTCGACGCGGCGCAGCACGTCAGCCGGCTCCGTTGCCGTCGGGGATGGCCGGGATCGCGCCGTGGTCGCGGTAGAGGCTCGCGAAGCGCGGGTACTTCGGCAGGAAGCTGAGCGTGACCTTGCCGATCGGACCGTTGCGGTGCTTGGCGAAGATGATGTCGGCCTCGCCGAGCCGCTCGGACTCCTGGTCGTAGTACTCCTCGCGGTAGACGAACATGACGACGTCGGCGTCCTGCTCGAGCTGTCCGGACTCGCGCAGGTCCGACAGCATGGGCACCGGCGGGTGGCGCGACTCGACGGCGCGCGACAGCTGGGAGACGGCGACCACCGGGATGTCGAGCTCGCGGGCGAGGATCTTGAGGCCACGGCTGATCTGGCCCACCTGCTCGACGCGGCTGTCGGCGCGACCGTCCGGACGGACGAGCTGGAGGTAGTCGACGACGATCAGGCCGAGCCCGCCCTGGCGCGCGTGCAGGCGGCGCGCCTTGGCGCGCATCTCGAGCACGCCGATGTCGCTCGAGTCGTCGATGAAGATGGGGCTGGCGGCGAGCTTCTCGACGGCTCGCAGCACCTTGGGCCAGCGATCGGCCTTGACGCGCCCCTTCCGCAGCTCGTCGCTGGAGACCTTGGCCTGCGAGGCGATGAAGCGGTGGGCCAGCTCGGTCTCGGACATCTCGAGCGAGAACAGGGCGACCGGCATGCCGTGCTCGATGGCGGCGTTCTCGGCGATGTTGGTCGCCAGGGTCGACTTGCCCATCGACGGGCGGGCGGCCAGCACGATCAGGTTGCCGGGCTGGAAGCCGCCGGTGAGGTCGTCGATGTCGGTGAACCCCGACGGCGTGCCGGTGAGGCCGACGTCCTTGCGGGAGAGCTCCTCGAGCTTGTCGATCTCCTCGTGGAGGACGTCCTCGATCCTCCGCATCTCGGCCATGCCGCCCTCGTGGCCGATCTTGAACAGCGCCGCCTCGGCACGCTCGATCAGGTCGCGGGGCTCGCCGCGGTGGGCGAGCACCTCCGCCTGGATCGTGCGGGTGGTGTCAAGGATGCCGCGCATCAGCGCGTCGTCGCGGACGATGCGCGCGTAGTCGAGGACCGCGCCGACGGCGGGCACGACCGTCGGCAGCGAGTGGATGTAGGCCTCGCCGCCGGCCTGCTCGAGCACTCCCTGGCTGCGCAGGTCGTCGCAGACCGTGAGGGCGTCGACGGCCTCCGGATCGGCCTTCTCCTTCAGGCGGATCATCGATCCGAAGATGTGCTGGTGGCGCGGGCGGTAGAAGTGCTCGGGCCTCAGCCCGATCTCCAGCACCACGCCGTCCAGCGCCTGCTCGGTGAGCAGGATCGCGCCGAGGACGGAGGCCTCGGCCTCCTCGTTGTGGGGAGGAACGCTGCCCGCGGAGTCAGGCGGGGCGGTGACCGCCACGCGTGCGCGCTAGGCCTGCGGTGTGACGATCGTCTTGATCTCCGCCGTCACGCCGTCCGCGACTTCGACGGTGACCATGTGGGTGCCCGTTGTCTTGATGGCGTCCTCGAGCTGCACGCGCCGCTTGTCGAGCCGCACGCCGCGCGCCTGACGGATCGCATCGGCGATCTCCTGCGAGGTGACGGAGCCGAACAGCCGGCCGTCGTCACCCGCCTGGTGGGAGATCGTCAGAACCGTCTTGCGCAGCAGCGCGGCCGTCTCTTCGGCCTTGGCGGCCGCCTCCTCGGCGGCGCGCTCGGCCGCCTCGCGGCGACGCTGCGACTCCGCGATCGCCGCCGGCGTGGCCGGCTGGGCGAGCTTGCGCGGAACGAGGTAGTTGCGCAGATACCCGGGCGCGACGTCGATCACGTCGCCGCGGTCACCGAGGTTGTCAACTTCCTTCAAGAGGATTGCCTGGGCCACTGTGTGGTCTTCCCGTCCTTACCTGATGGCCGCGCACCCGCGCCTGGCGCTGTCCTCGGGGTTCGGCGTGCTCGGCACGCCTCCACCCCTGCGTCCTTGCCAGGCTTGGTTCGCAGCCATCATCTATCTGCCACGTACGGCAGGAGCCCCAGCTCGCGGGCGCGCTTGACCGCGGTGGCGAGCTGAGACTGGTGGCGACGGCAGGCGCCGGTCACGCGCGACGAGCGGATCTTGCCCTTGTCGCTGATAGCCCGGCGCAGCGACGCGAGGTCCTTGTAGTCGACGACGTCGACCTTGTCCCGGCAGAACGGGCACGGCTTGAACCGCCCGGCTCCGGGTGCCCCACGGCGACCGCGCTTGCGGTCACGAGTCGGGGTGGTTCCTCGCTGCTTCGCCACGTCTTCCTTCCTGCGTACTCGCTACTTCGGGGTCAGAACGGGATGTCGTCGTCCGATCCCCCGGCACCCGCTGGCGCCGGCTCGAAGTCTCCGGTGTCGGCCGGGACATCGCTCTGAGGCGTGAACCGACCGCCGTTCTCGCCACCTTCGCGCGAACCGAGGAACTGGACGGAGTCGGCAATGATATCTACCGACTGCCGCTTGTTGCCCTCTTTGTCCTGCCACTCGCGCCACTCCAGGCGGCCGTCGATCGCCACCGGGCGACCCTTGGACAGGTACTGGGCGCAGTTCTCGCCCTGAGCCCCCCAGACGGTGACGTCGAAGTAGTTGGGCTTGTCGACCCACTCGCCGGTGCTGTTGTCCTTGCGGCGGGTGTTGCTGGCGATCCGCAGGCTGCAGACGGCCATACCGCTCGGCAGCGAGCGCAGCTCGGGGTCGCGGGTGAGGTTCCCAGTCAGAACGACCCTGTTGATGTTTGTGCTTGCCATGAGGCGGTCCAGCTCCCTTCCTTTACGTCCTTTCGAGACGGCTCGATGGCTGTCGGGCGAGTGTACGAAGGGGTTCGGGCGGTCTGAACGGAACCCGTCGGGAAGTAGCCGAAAAGTGCGGGTTCTTTGGCAGAGCCGTTACTCGGCGGGCGGAGCGTCGGCGTCGGCCGGCGCCTCGGGCTGGGCCTCGGCCGGGACGTCCGGGACGTCTGGGGTGCTTGCTTCCTCGCCCGGGGCGGCGCCGTAGTCCTCGGCGTCCGGGACGTCGTCGTTCGGTGCCGGCGCGTCTGCGGCGGCTCGGGCGGCCACGCGGGTGTCCTGGGGCTCGCGGTCGTCTCGGCGGCGTGCTGACTGGTGGTCCGGCGGGGGCGGCAGGGTCTGGCCGGCCTTTGCCCTGATTATGCGGAAGCGGAGAACGGCGTCGTTGATGCGCAGGCGCTGGTTGAGCCGGTCGAGCAGGTCGTTGTCTCCGTTGAACTGGTAGAGCCGATACTCGGCTTCCGGACGGTGGTCGATCTCATACGCCATGCGGCGCTGGCCCCAGTCCTGCTGGGCCACGATCTCACCGCCCGAGCTGAGCAGCGACTCCGCCTCGGAGACCGCAGAGGTGCGGCGCTCCTCCGGAGCGTTCGGGTCGATCAACAGCATCAAGTCATAAAGCCCTGCCATCGCGCCGGGCAGGTTAGCAGCGGGGCGAATGCCCTTCGGAGCAGGGCTCTTGCTGTTCGTGGAGCTCCTGCGGCGAGTTCGATGGGCGAACGTGGGACGGCTGGCGGCATTGGTGGCGGCGGCCGTGCTGTTGGGCGTCATGGCGCGGGGGTGTGGGGGTGGGGAGGTGACAGCGCCGGCTCGTGAAGCGCCGGCCGCTCCGAAGGACGAGCCAACGGCAGCGGTGAAGGGGCAGGAGAGGCGGACGCGCGTGGCTCGGCCGCGGCGGCGGCGGGTGCGCGAGCGTGCCGGAGAGCGGGAGCTGCCGGCGGTGCGGTCGCGGCCGGAGGCGCCCCAGCGGCCGGCGGCTCTGCCGCCGCCGATGCTGCCGCCGCCGATGCCGCCGATGCCGCCGCCAACCGCGCCGGCCCCCGAGCCGGCGGGCGAATTCGGCCCTGAGGCCGGCCCTTGAGCGACGAGGTTGACGTTAACCGCGCTATAGGGGGCTAATGACAACCTCGTGGCGGAGGCGCCGGCTAGGACCGCACCGGCGCTTCGCCGCGCCGTTTGGCGTCGATGTCGGCCAGCTGGTCGTCGACCCAGTCGCCCGGGTCGCGGGAGGTCACGATCCGCTTCAGCCCCTGTGCCCGCCACGAGCGCTCCTCGACGGACATGCTCAACGCGCGGTA
>JBQGCL010000035.1:0-3163 GCA_052038485.1 Thermoleophilaceae bacterium
ACGTTCGCCTACGACAACGGCACGAGGGACCCGTACCGCGAGTTCCGCGACCTCAGCCCGCGCAACGACATCGTCGCCTTCGACGGCCGCGGCACGGGCAAGTCGGGCCTGCTGCGCTGTCCCGAGCTCGAACGCGCCAACCTGGTCGACGCCGGCGGCGCGGCGGCCGCCTGCGCCCGGGAGCTCGGCGCCAAGCGCGGCTTCTACCGCACCAGCGACTCCGTCGAGGACATCGAGGCCGTCCGGGCCGGACTCGGGGTGGACAAGCTGACCCTGGTCGGGGTCTCGTACGGCACCTTCCTCGCGCAGGCGTACGCGGCCCGCTACCCGACGCACGTCGAGCGGGTGCTGCTCGACTCGGTGCTCGACGTCTCGGGCTGGGACCCGTACTACCGCGACATCTTCGGCGCCGTCCCGCGCGTGCTCGAGTCCGTCTGCCGCACCACCTGCGCCGCGTTCACCCGCGACGAGGTCGACGACCTCGCCCGGCTGGTGGCGCGCCTCCGACGCGGCAGCCTCCGCGGCGCCGTCACGCTCCCCAACGGCCACCGCCGCAAGACGACCCTGACGCGTCAGGAGCTGTTCTTCACGCTCGTCTCCGGCGACCTCGACGAGCTGCTGCGTGCCGCCTTCCCGGCCGCGGTGGCGTCAGCCCTTCGCGGCGATCTCGACCCGATCATGCGGCTCAAGCGTCAGGCGGTCCGGTCGGAGGGAGCGGGCAGCCCGCGCGAGTTCAGCTCGGGCCTCTACGCGGCGACCACCTGCGAGGAGATCCCCTTCCCGTGGCCGCGCTTCTCCGACCCGGCCAGCCGCTTCGGCCCGATCTCCGCCGCGTTCGCGCAGATCCCCGAGCAGGCGTTCTACCCGTTCGACCGCGCCACAGACGAGGGCAACGACTTCATCCGCATGTGCCGCCGCTGGCCCGAGGCGTCGCCCGCCCCGTACGGCGCTCCCGCCGGCGCGCTCCCGGACGTGCCGGTGCTGATGCTGTCGGGGCAGATGGACCTGCGAACGCCGGTCGAGACGGCCCGCAGCGCCGCCGCCGACTGGCCGCGCGCCCAGGTGCTGACGATCCCGGACACCGGCCACTCCGTGCTGACCGCCGACTACAGCTCCTGCGCGCCGCGGGCCGCGGCTCGCTTCCTGCGCGGGCAGGCCGTACCGTCGCGCTGCGGACGCGCCCCGCGCTACTTCTTCGCACTGCCGCCGGCGCCGCGGTCGCTGAGCGACCTGCGGGCGGCGCGCGGGGTGCCGGGCAAGCGCGGCCAGGCGATCAACGCGGCCCAGGTCACGCTGTTCGACGTGACCGTGCAGTTCGTCTCGTCGCTGCTGACGGCGCGCGACCTCCACCTGCGCGGCGGCGGGCTGCGCGGCGGGCGCTGGTCGATCGATCTGGGCGCGCGCAGCCCGGTGCTGCGCCTCAACCGGGTCGAGTTCGTCCCGGGAGTGTTCGTCAGCGGGACCCAGCGCAGGCTCGGCGGGCGCCGCGAGCTGACGGTGCTCCACCTGTCCGGGCCGGGGACACCGGACGGGGTCATCCGGATCACCAGGAAGCGGATCACCGGGCGCCTGGGCGGCAAGCCGTTCAGCACGCGCGTGCCCGGCTCGCGGGCCTCCGCGGCGGCCGCCGGAGCGACGGTCACGCGGGAGCAGCTGCTGGGCCTCGCCCGGCGGTTTGCGCAGCGCCCGCGGATCTACTGAGTACCCGTTCGGGTCGGGCTCCCCATAATGGGCGGGGTGCGCACCGCCGCCGTCCTGCTCGCCGCCGCGGCGACGCTGTTCGCCGTGCCACCGGCCGAAGCGGCGCCGCGCTTCAAGCCGTGCGGCGCCTTCCAGTTCAGGTGCGCACGGGTCAGCGTCCCGCTCGATCGCACGGGGGTCACACCCGGGCACGTGTCGCTGTTCGTCAAACGCATCCGCGCCCAGCGCCAGCCGAGTCGGGGCGCACTGTTCGTGCTCGCCGGCGGTCCCGGGCAGTCGGCCACCCAGGCCTTCGAGGGCGACGGCCTCGGCGTGCTATCGCCGGCCTTCCGCACGCGCGACCTGGTCGTCTTCGACCAGCGCGGCACCGGCCGGTCGGGTCTGCTGCGCTGCCGCCCGCTAGAGCGCTCCAACCTGTTCGACGCCGGCCAGCCCGCCGGCCGCTGCGCCGCCCGGCTGGGCGCGCGCCGGTCCCACTACACCAGCCGCGACTCGGTCGAGGACATCGAGTCCGTACGCGTCGCGCTCGGCCTCGACGAGATCGCCATCTACGGCACCTCATACGGCGTCAAGGTCGCACTCGGCTACGCGCTCACCTATCCCACCCACGTGGAGCGGCTCGTGCTCGACTCCGTGCTCGAGGCCGACGGGCCCGACCCGCTCTACCGGCCCACGCTGGAGGCGCTGCCGCGGGTGATGCGCTCGCTCTGCCGCCGCCGCTGTGGCTCCTTCAGCTCGGATCCGCTGGCCGACATGAGCCGGCTCGTGCAGCGCATGGGCGCGCGCGGCCTGCGCGGCCGGGTGGTCGACGCGCGCGGCCGCCGTCGTCCGGCCCGGCTCAGCCGCAGCGAGCTGTTCCTGATGCTGATCAGCGGCGACTTCGACCCGGCGCTGCGCGCAGCCCTGCCCGGCGCCGTGAGCGCCGCCCTCGACGGCGATGCCATGCCACTCCTCAGGCTCGGCCGGCGCTCGTTCTCGGTCGAGGGCGAACCGCCGCCGCCGCGCCTGCTGAGCACCGCGCTGTTCGCGGCGACGACGTGCGAGGAGATGCCCTTCCCGTGGGCGCGCACCGCCCCGCCGGACCCAGCGGGCCGGCGCGCCGCCGCCGCGGCAGCCGCGGCGTTGATCCCCGATGCCGCCCTCTTTCCGTTCGACCGCGGGACCCTGCTCGACAACGACCTGCTCCAGCTCTGCGACCGCTGGCCGGCGGCCCCGGCCGCGCCCGCCTTCGGACCGGGTCCGCTGCCGGACGTGCCCGTACTGCTGCTGGAGGGGGAGGACGACCTGCGCACGCCGGTCGAGGGCGCCCGCCGTGTCGCTACGGGCTTTCCGCGGGCGAAGCTGGTCGTCGCGCCGGCCACCGGCCACTCCGCGCTCGGCTCCGACACGTCCGGCTGCGCCGAGCGCGCCTTTGCACGCTTCTTCCGCGACCAGTCCGTGCCCGACCGCTGCCCACCGCACC
>JBQGCL010000036.1:0-62538 GCA_052038485.1 Thermoleophilaceae bacterium
ATGCACCAGGCGATCCAGTTCATGATCGCCGACATGGCGACCAAGGTCGAGGCGGCTCGCCTGCTGACCTGGAAGTCGGCCGCGCTGCTCGACCAGGGCGAGCGGAACACGCTGGCCTCGTCGCACGCCAAGCGATTCGCCGCGGACTCCGCGATGGAGATCACCGTCGACGCCGTGCAGGTCTACGGCGGGTACGGCTTCATCAAGGAGTACCCGGTCGAGAAGCTGATGCGCGACGCGAAGATCATGCAGCTCTACGAGGGCACGTCCCAGATCCAGCGGCTCGTGATCGCCCGCGAGGTGCTCATGCCGCGCCGCGTGGAGGAGCCGGCGACCGCAACCGCGTAGGGCCGTGTCAGGATCCGCTGGGTGAGCGGGTCCAAACGCGACCGCAGCCGCCGCGCCGCGCGCGAGGCGGTGGCGCAGGCCGGGGGCGTCGAGGCCCCAGGCGCTCGGCGCCCGCAGGACCCCTTCACCGGCGAGCTGCGCCGGCGTGAGGTGCTGCCGCTGCTCGTGCTCCACCTGATCGCCCAGGAGCCGAGCTACGGCAACCAGCTGATGGAGCGGATCGCGGGGATGACCGCCGGGGTGCTGTCGGTCAACCCGAACACGATGTACCCGCTGCTGCGCCAGCTCGAGTCGCGCGGGCTGATCGCCGGCGAGTGGGAGCACCCCGAGCGGCGCACCCGGCGCAACTACGCGCTCACGCCGGAAGGGCACGCCGAGTACGAGCGCCTGGTCGAAGAGGTCCGGCCCTTCCTCGACTCCGTCAAGACGTCGATCGACGAGATCGTGCGCGAGGTCTACGGAGCGTGAGGACGGCGACCGCCGAGGCCGAGGTCGCGCTGGCGCCGGAGGCGGCGCTGCGGCTCTGGACCGACGTGTCGCGCTGGTCGAGCTTCGTCGAGGGCTTCGCGCGCGTGGTCGAGCTCGATCCGGACTGGCCAGCCGAGGGCAGCCGCGCCATCTGGGAGTCGGTCCCGGCCGGCCGCGGGCGCGTCACGGAGAAGGTGACCGACCCGCCGGCGGCGGGCGAGTTCGCGACGCTCGTCTTCGAGGACCGCCTGTCCGGCCGCCAGACGTTCCGGGTCAGCGAGAGCGAGGCCGGCTCGCACGTACAGCTGACGCTCGAGTACACGCTTACGAGCTACGGCCCGCTGGGCCCGCTCGCCGATGCGATCTTCATCCGCCGCGCGCTGCGCGACTCGCTGCGCCGGACGATCACCCGCTTCGGGGTCGAGGCCGAGGACGAAGCCGGCCTGCGCTAGCGGAGCAGCAGCTCGACCTGGTTGCGGCCGGCCCGGAAGGCGCGCTCCGGCACGATCACCGAGTACTGCTCATCGTGGGCGCCGTCGAGCGTGAAGGTCAGGCCGGTCGCGACCACGCGGCCGTTGACGGCCACCGCGACCGTTCGGCCGCCGCCGGGCCGCCCGTCGGGGATCGTCCCGGCCACGTGCGCCGGCACGAAGCCGCTCCCGAAGTCGACCGACATCGCGCGGCCGCCGGGCTGGACTCGCTCGCCGATCAAGTCGGGCCGCGGCCCGAACCGGTAGATCCCGTCGCCGAACAGCCCCAGCTTGCGCCGCAGCGCGGCCCGCTTCGCGCGCTCGTACCCGGGCGTGTCGACTGGGTAGGCGTGCTTGAACTTCTTCGCCAGGATCGTGCGCGTGCGCGGCCGCGGCGGCGCCAGCGCCGAGCGGCCGTCGACCTTCCAGGGGATGTCGATCCCGACGATGTCCGCGATCGTCGGCAGCACGTCGATCGTCTGGAGCGGCCGGTCGCTGACACGGCCCCGCTCCTGACCGGGTTCCTTCAGGAAGAACGGAACCGGCGCGAGGTCCTGGACGTTCGCGGTGCGCACCAGCCGGCGATCGTGGCCCAGCCGAAAGCTCATCCCGTGGTCGGCGACCACGGCGATCAGCGCGCGGTCGTAGATGCCGAGCTCGTGCAGGCGGTCGAGCAGCTCGCCGAGCAGCCGGTCGGTGTACCGGAGCTGGAGCAGGTGGCGCTGGTAGGACTGCTCGACGAGGAACGGGATGCCGTAGCCCGGGCGCCCGTCCAGCCCGGCGATCGCCTCCTTCGGCGTGCGCCGGTACATCCGTCCCGACGGCAGATACTGGAACGGCACGTGCGGGAGCAGGACGTGGATCAGGTGCAGCCGCGGCTGGGGCCCGCCCTCGATCTCGTCGACGAAGCGCTCGAAGCGCGCGGGCCGCTCGCGGGCGAGGTTCCTGTGGATGCGGACGTAGCGGTGGCGCTTGGTCTCGGGCGGCCGTTCGCGCAGCGCGGCGACGGCGGCGGCGGTGTCGGGAACCGGGTCGAGTTGGTCGCGGTAGCGGCCCGGGAACAGCTCGTGCGCGTACACACGCGCCGCGTCCTCCCAGAACGGCTCGTCCGGGTGCTCGCGGCACACGCTCGGGTCGCACAGGTCGGTGGCGTCCTGGATGACCTGGACGTCGTAGTGGCGGCCGGCGAACAGGCTGAAGATGTTGCGCGGGTGGTCGGCCGCGACCGGCAGCCGTTCCTGGCGCGGCAGCCGCCCGTCGAGGATCGCGGGGACGGCGTAGGGCGTGTCCTGGTCGACCGACGCCGTGTTGCGGTACCAGGTCGCGTCGCGGGCGAGCCGGGCGAAGTTGGGGTAGAGGCGCCCGTCCACGCGCCCGTCGGCGCCCATCAGCGAGTGGACCGGGAACTCGTCGAAGATCACGACCACGACAGGCGCGGTCTTGCGGTGGCTCTCGTCGAGCACGCCTGAGGTCAGGAACACCGCGAGCAGCACGAGCGGCGCCGGGCCGAGCACGGTCAGCACCACGCGGGCCGCGCGCAGGCGCTCGTAGGCGAACGCGCCGGCGACGCCGAGCGCCACCGCCACCACCGCCGGCAGGGCCTGCAGCGCGATCGCCGCCAGCAGGCCGGCGACGCAGGCGAGCTGGACGGCTCGGGCGGCCGTCGCACTGAACAGCCCGAGCAGCCACAGCACGAGCAGCGCCACCAGCGGTGCGGCGAACGTGACCGCCAGCGCGAACACGACGACATCGCCCGACGAGCCTTCGCGCACGGCGAAGAACTGCGGGTCGCCTCCCAGCACTGCGAACAGCGGCAGCGTGACCGCAAGGCCCCAGAGCACGGCCAGGTGGAGCCCCCGCTCGAGTAGCTCCCGGCGGCTCATCGGCGGCACGCTAGCGTTAGCCTCCGCGCGATGTTCGTCTTCAAAGCCGCCGTCGCCGGCGCGGGAACGATGGGTGGGGAGATCGCCCAGGTCATCGCCTCGGCCGGCATTCCAGTCGTCCTGAAGGACGTCAAGCAGGAGTTCGTCGACACGGGCCTGACCAAGGCGCGCGACGTCACGCAGGGCCAGCTCGCGGGCCTGGTCGCCAAGGAGAAGATCACCCAGGCGGACGCCGACCGCCAGCTCGAAGAGATCGTCGGCCGAATCCACGGAACGCTCGACTACGACGGCTTCGGCGAGGTGGACTTCGTGATCGAGGCCGTGCCCGAGCGCATGGAGATCAAGCAGGCCGTGTTCGCCGAGCTCGACGCGGTCACGCCGGGGCACGCGATCCTCGCGTCCAACACCTCGTCACTGTCGGTCACCGAGATGGGCGAGGCCACGATCCGCCCCGACAAGGTGTGCGGCTTCCACTTCTTCTACCCGGCGTCGATGATGCGGCTGATCGAGGTGATCGAGGGCGAGGAGTCCTCGGAGGAGACGATCCAGACGGCGGCCAACTTCGCCCAGCAGATCCGCAAGACAGCGGTCCGCTGCGGCGAGGTGCCCGGCTTCGTGGTCAACCGCATCCTCAACTCGGCCGTCTCCGAGGTCTGGCGCGTGACCGAGGAGGAGGGACTCGATATCGAGGAGGTCGACAAGGCCATCAAGGACTCCGGGACGGTCCCGATGGGGCCGTTCTTCCTCACCGACCTGCTCGGGCTCGACACCGTGCTGCACGTGGCCGAGCACCTGAAGGAGTCCTACGGCGACCGCTTCTTCGTCTCGGCACGGATGAGGGAGCTGGTCGAGGCAGGCAACCTGGGGCAGAAGACCGGGAAGGGGTTCTATGAGCACGGGAACTAAGACCGAGCTCGAGTCGATCGTCGCGCGGATGGGTCTGAAGACCCTGGTCGAGTCCTGCCTCGTGCTCGAGGAGGGCGTCGCCTCCGCCAAGGACATCGAGATCGGGATGATGATGGGCGCGGGCATCCTGCCCGGCCCGTTCAGTCGCGCCGACGAGGCCGGCCTCGACGCGATCCTCGAGGGGCTGGAGCACGCCGAGCGCGAGTGGGGTCCCGCCTTCGAGCCGCCCACGGTGCTGCGTCGCCTGGTGGCCCAGGGCCGGCTCGGCAAGAAGAGCGGCCAGGGCTTCTTCCCCTACCCGCAGCCCGACGTGGGCGACCAGCGCGAGACGGTCCTGCTCGAGACGCGCGGCGACGTCGCGATCGCCTGGCTCAACCGCCCGCCGGCGAACCCGCTCTCGCCTCAGGCCGTCCGCGACCTGATCTCCGTCTGGGACGAGGTCGGCGGCAAGGCGCGGGCGTTCGTGCTGGCCTCGTCGAACATCTTCACGTTCAGCGCCGGTGCGGACATCAAGGAGTTCACCAAGATGAGCCCCGACGACGAGGGTGCGCACCTGGTCGCGGACGCCCACCGGTTCATGCGCGGGATGGAGACGTCGTCGACGGTCACGATCGCCGCCGTCAACTCGATCGCGTTCGGCGGTGGCTGCGAGGTGGCGATGGCCTGCGACTTCCGGATCGCGGCGGAGTCGGCGACCTTCGGCCAGCCGGAGGTCCACCTGGGCCTCATCCCCGGCTTCGGCGGCACGCAGCGGTTGCCGCGGCTCGTCGGCGAGTCGAAGGCGCTCGAGATGAATCTCGGCGGCGACCCGATCGACGCCTACGAGGCGCACCGGGTCGGGCTCGCCAACCAGGTCGTGCCCGACCACGAGCTCTTCGACACCGCGATGGCATGGGCGCACCGGCTGGCGGAGAAGGCGCCGATCGCGATCGAGGAGATCAAGAAGCGCTCGAACCGCCCGGACCTCGACGAGGGGCTGGCGAGCGAGGGCGAGGGCTTCGCGCGCTCGTTCGGCTCCGAGGACGCCCGCGAGGGCATCGCGGCGTTCCTGGGCAAGCGGCGGCCCGAGTTCAAGGGCAAGTGAGCGTCGCCGTCTCCCAGGGGGCCGCCCGGCTGGCGGAGCTGCTGCGCCGTGCCGAGCGCGCGGTCGTGCTGACCGGCGCGGGCGTGTCGGTGCCGTCGGGCATCCCCGACTTCCGCACGCCGCGGACGGGGCTGTGGGAGAACGTCAACCCGATGGAGGTCGCGCACATCGACGCTTGGCGGCG
Source organism: Thermoleophilaceae bacterium (assembly GCA_052038485.1). Taxonomy (GTDB): domain Bacteria; phylum Actinomycetota; class Thermoleophilia; order Solirubrobacterales; family Thermoleophilaceae; genus JACVRW01. Next base: position 5,344 of record JBQGCL010000036.1, read on the forward strand.
CGACCCGGATCGCTTCTGGCGCTTCTACGGAGACCGCTTCGCGTCGCTGGTCGACAAGCAGCCCAACGAGGCGCACCTGGCGCTGGCGGAGCTGGAGCGGCGCGGGCTGATCGAGGCGGTGATCACCCAGAACATCGACCGCCTGCACCGGGTGGCCGGTACGCGGCGGCTGATCGAGGTGCACGGGTCGATCGAATGGAGCGTCTGTCTCCAGTGCGGCGGCAAGGTCGCGCTCGACAAGGTGATCGAGCAGCTCGAGGCGGCGGACGGGGCGCCCGAGTGCGCGTGCTGCTTCACGCCGCTCAAGCCCGATGTGGTGCTCTTCGGCGAGCTGCTGCCGGAGCGCGCGCTGTCGGAGGCGCAGGCGCTGGCCCTCGACGCCGACCTGATGGTCTGCGTGGGATCGTCGCTCGAGGTCTACCCGGTCGCCGGCCTGCCGGCGATCACGCGCGGCGCGGGCGGGCGTCTGGCGCTCGTGACGCAGGGCCCGACCCCGTATGACGCCGAGGCCGAGGTGAAGCTCGAGGGCGACGTGGTCGAAGACCTGCGGGCGGTGCTCGCGGCGCTGTGAACCGGATGACCGCCGCCGTCATGGTGGCGCTCATCGCAGTCCTCGCCGTCATCGGCCTGGTCACCGGGGACAACGACAGCAACGAGGACCACGAGTCCTCCGCGGAGCCCTCGGTCGCGGCGATCGCCCGGCGGGTCGAGCGCGTCCGCCGGCTGCGGTTCGACCACCTGCCGCGGGTGCGTCGCGTGACCGGGGCCCAGGCGCGCGCCTTCGGGCTGCGCGAGCTCGATCGAGAGACAACGCCCGAGGAGGTGGCCGCCGAAGAGCGGCTGCTGAGGCTGCTCGGGCTGCTCCCGCAGCACGCGAGCCTGCGCTCGCTGCTGGGCAAGACGCTGTCGGACGAGGTCGGCGGCTTCTACGACCCGGACAGCGGGACGCTGTCGGTCGTGGGCGAAGGCGGGTCCGGCCTGCTGCGCGAGATCACGCTCGCCCACGAGCTGACCCACGCGCTCGAGGACCAGAGCTTCGGGCTTGAGACGACGCCCGGGGCCGCGTTCGAGCGCGACCTCTCGGTCGCGCGCAGCGGGCTGCACGAGGGCAGCGCGACGATCGCGATGGTCGACTACGTCGTGCTGAAGCAGACGGGCAGCGCGCGGGTGCCGGGCTCGCTGCGAGCGCCGGTGCTCGAGGCGCTGGGGAAAGTCGCCGTGCCGGCCTCGAGCGGACTGCCGCGCTACCTGCGCGAGGGGCTGGTGTTCCCCTACGCCGCCGGGGCGCGGCTGGTCAACGAGATCCAAGAGCGCGGCGGATGGGCGGCGGTCGATCGGGCCTTCCGCGAGGAGGAGCCGGTATCGAGCGAGCAGATCATGCACCCGGACAAGTACTTCGCCCACGAGCGCCCGGAGCGGATCCGCGTTCCCGCCCCGCGCGGAAGCGAGCTGGTCCAGCAGGGCGACTTCGGCGAGTTCGACACCGAGCAGCTGCTGCTTCGGGGCAACCCCCGCCGGCTCGCCGAGACCGCCGCGGCGGGCTGGGGCGGCGGCGGCTACGCCCTCTGGCGCCGGGGCGACCGCTACGGCGTGACGCTGCGCTGGAGCTGGGACAGCGCCCGCGACGCCGCGGAGTTCGCCCGGGCGCTGCGGGGTTCTGCCCGGCGCCTGGGACGCGCGACCGTTGACAGCGGCGATGAGGGGGTCAGCCTGACAGTCGCGCCACGAAGTTGACTTTTGCCCCCTATAGCGGCGTTAACGACAACCTCGTCGAATCAGCCGCCCAGGCGATGCCGGCGCAGGGCGGACTCCATCGCCTTTATTGCTTCGATGAGCGTGTGGAGCTCCTCGTCGTCGAGGTCTCCTTCGAGCGCCGCGTTCGCGGTCAGACCGACCGCGCCGCGCAGTTCGGCGAGCGTCCCGAGCTCTGCCGCCAGCGCCTCCAGCGCCACCCGTGCCTCCAGCGCCGCCTCGCGTCCGCGGCCGGCGTTCAGGTCCGCGCGGGCTCGCAGCACGAGCTCCTCGGCCACGAGCGCCGGCTCACGGGCTCCCAGCAGGGCCGCGAAGCGCTCCTCGGGTGCCTCCATCGACCGCTTCACCCGCTTCCGCTTCGGCCGCGGCACCTCGAACGCGTCGGCGTAGCGCCCGTCGGCCACCGCGTCACCGCTGCCGTAGCCGACTCGCACGGCCGCCGCCCGCTCCAGCGCCAGCTCCCCGACGTAGGGATCCGCCCGCGCCGCCCGCCAGGCGCGCAGCGCGCGGTTGACGACTGCAAGGGCGGCGCGCACCTCCAAGTCGAGCGACTCCTCGGACGCCCGTAGCTCGTCGAGCCACCGCGAGGCGTCATCGAGCGAGCTGAAGGCGGCCGGCTGGGCGACGGTCGCGACGGACCCGCGCAGCACCAGCACCGCCCTGACCGGTCCGCCCTCCACGGCGCGCACGAGGTAGCGCCCGTCCGGGGGCCCCAGCGGAAGCCCGAAGTCGAGCTGGACGAAGCCGAACCGGTCTGACGCGGCCGTCGGGCTACTCGCCCCGGTGGGCGTCGCTCGCGCGCTTGCCCGCCGGAAGCGCGTACTTGGAGGGCTTGGTCGGCACGACCGGGTTCTCGAGCTCGCGCAGGCGCGAGATCAGGTCGGACCACTGGCCTGGCTTGAGCACCGCCAGCGCCTGCTTACCTAGCTTCTTGTTGGCGCCGAACATCGGGCGGAAGCCGACGTGGATGTGGTCGGCGTGGTCGCCCATCGCCATCGTCGCCCCGCCGATCTCGAACAGCGAGATGATCTGGTGCGGCGCCATCGTGCCCTGGAGCAGCATCAGCCGGCGCACGGCCTGCTCGGTGATGCCGCCGGCCTCCTGGTGGCCCAGGATCGGGATGCCGTTGACCTTGGCGATGTCGACGGCGTTGCCCGAGCTGTGCTCCGAGACGTTGCCGGAGCTCGTGAAGTAGCCGTGGCCCGCCTTGAGGCTGGTCACCGTCGGACGCAGCCCCGACTCGGCCAGGTACTCGAGCGTCGCGAGCACGCGCCGGTCGACCTGGCCGGAGCGGATGTCGTCGCGGCCGCCCGCGTAGACCTCGATGCGCTCGTCGGCGAGCACACGGCGCTCGAGCTGCGGCTTGGGCAGCAGCAGGATCTGGCCGATCGACATGCCGTCCACGTCGTCGCCGTGCAGCACATTGCGGCCGGAGGCGCGGTAGATCGCGGTGGCCTCGAGCAGCTTCCAGCCGTCGAGGATCGGCTTCGGGTCGATCCGCGGCGCGCCGCGACCGGCCGGGCGGATCGAGAAGTCGAGGTGCGCGGCGCGACCCTCGACCGTGCGGCCGATGCGGCCGATGATCGTGCCGCCGATCACGCGCGCGCCCTTCTTGAGGCGGCGCAGCGTGACCTTGCGCGGGTCGAGCCCGAACGGACGCGAGAAGTAGTTGCGGTAGGTCTCGTAGCTGCCCTGCTTGCGCGCCTTGGCGTCGAGCACCTGATCGAGGCCGCCGGCCTGGCGCGCGCCCTCCATGTGCGGATGGGCGAACAGCCGCTCCTTGAGCGGCACGCTGGCCTGGGTGTTGGCGACGGCGGTCTGCTCGGCCGGCTCCTCGTCGGAGTCCTCGACCTGGCGGCCGGCCGACGCCGGCGCCGACGGCTTCGGGTCCTCCTCGTCGCCGTTGGCCTTGAGCGCGCGGGCGGCGCGGTCGGGGTCGGTGGCGTCCTGCTTGGGCACCGGGTACTGCTTGGCGACCGAGCCGAGGTGCGCGTACGTGTAGCGGTTGCCGTACACGTCCTGGAGCGTCACGTAGAGACCGAGCTTGTCGCTCTCGCCGATCTTCTTGATCACGCCGTCGTTGACCGCGACCACGGGCGAGCCGGTGCGCGCGTAGATGTCGATCGAGCGGCGCTCGTCTGCGGACTCGATCACGTTGGCGGCGTTCTCACCCTGCTGCACGCGCTTGAGCAGCTCGGCCTCGGCGAGGTCGTCTGCATAACGCGCGCGTGCGTAGACGGGGAAGCGGCCCTCGGTCAGACCGGTGAGCGAGCCGATCAGGTCCGCCGGGACGCCTGCGATCAGCCGCGCGCGCAGGAGTACCGAGTCGACGTACCAGTCGGCGTGGTTGTAGGCGAAGATCGCGCGCCGCACGTCGTCCTCATATCCGGCCGCCTTCAGATAGCGGGCGGCGGCGAAGATCGCGTCGACGGGGTTGTACGGATCCTTCCGCTTGTCCTTGTTGGCGTCGACTCCGTACATCTTCCAAGTCGACGGCATGAACTGCATCCAACCGACCGCGCCCGCGGAGGACACGTTCAGGTTGCGGCCGTAGTCGGTCTCGATCTCGTTGATCGCCGCCAGCACCTCCCAGCGGATGCCGTACTCGATGCCGGCGGCCTGGTAGATCGGGAGGAGGAAGGGCGGGACGCGGAACTTGCGGATGATGAAGTTGGGGACGCCGTGCGCGGTCGAGGGGCCGGGCAGCGCGTCGATGAAGCCGGGGTTGCCCGGGGTGGGGGTGCCGTCGGCCTTGCGCAGCTTCGAGTTCTTGTCCTTCGAACCCTCATCCTCGGGTTCAGGCTTGCCGGCAGTGATCTTGCGCGCCTTCTTCTCTTCCTTGCGAACGAGCTCGCCGCTGTTGGTCTGGCCCTGGGGCGAGCCACCGCCAGCGCTCGGCGGGCCCGGCTGAGGAGGCGGGGCGGGGGTGGTCTCGGTCTCGGTCGGGGTCGTCTCGGCGGGCTGCTCGGCCTGGGCCGTCTGGCTGCGCTTGACGATCGTGCCCGGAAGCTTGATGTCCTCGAGCGAGCCGCCCGGCGGGACATCCACGGTCACCTCGACGACCTCGCCGGACGGGAGTCGCACGGTCACGGTCTCCGACTGCGCATTGGCCGCCGTGCTGAACGCCGTGAGACTGGCCGCGGCGAGGACCCCCGCTACGAGCAGGACGGTAAGGCGCCGCGTCTTCATCCGTGCTGTTCCGTGTCCTCCCTCGGGGCACCCAAAGGCGCACCCTGCGTGCGCGCGCAGGCTATCAAGAGCACCTTCGGGGCGACCAACGCTACTTGAGGGCTTTTGCGGGTTCAATGGGTAACCTCCCCGCACGCCGCGACCGAGCCTCGCGTGCGAGATCAAGACCTTGTATCGACCACGGACCCGGATACCTTCAATCGCGACCGGGACGGGTTTTTCAGGGCCACGCCTCCACATCGCGCTCCGCGAGCTTACCTAACCTTCAAGTCGAGGGTTAGAGTATGGTCTCTCGCCTGCCTCTCGGCCCCGCATCGTCTACCCTGCCGCCGATGGCCGCCCCGGAGCAGGATGAGACCTTCGTCGAGAAGCTGTCGCGCCAGGGCGAGGAGGCCCTCGGCAAGATCGCCGAGGAGCTGATCGCCAACCCGGTCGTCAACGGAGCGATCACGCGCGCCTTCGAGGCTCGCGAGAAGGCCGTGCAGGCCCAGGAGGCCGCGATGGGCGCACTCAACCTTCCCTCGGCGGCCGACATCGAGCGGGTCACGCGCCGGCTGCGGTCGCTGTCGCAGCGGCTCGAGGGAATCGAGGACGCGATCGACAGGCTCGAGGAGCGCCTCGCCGCGGTCGGCGGGCAGGCCTCGAACGCCGGCGTCGAGCAGCGGCTCGACGAGATCGCCCGCGACCTCGCCGCCCTGCGCGAGTCGATCTCGCCGAGCGGGAGCCCGATCCCGCGCGCGCAGGAGCGCCTGACCGTCAGCGAGTCGTAGGCGCGAGCGCGGCGTAGCCGGCTTCGCCCACGCGCAGGCCCGCCGCCTCGAGTTCGTCGGCCTCCACCCGGCGGGCGCCACCCGGAGAGGGCACGTCCGTCACCGCCAGCACGCACGCCGCCGCGACGCCTCGGCGAGCGGCCACCTGGAGGATCGTCGCCGCCTCCATCTCCACGACGATCGCCCCGCGCTCCCGCCAGGCGGCGGCCGCCTCCGGGCGCGGGTCGTAGAAGAGATCGGTGCTGACCACGGTCCCCGGCCGGGCGCCGGCGTCCACCAGGCGCTCGAGCAGGCCGGGATCGGAGCCGAGCGCTCCGTTCGCCCCCAGCGCCGCGCTCGTGCCGTCCGCGGCGAGCACGGTCTCGGCCGCGACCAGCTGCCCGGGGGTGAGCTCTTCGAGCAGCGCCCCGCAGGTTCCGATCCGGACCAGCCGGCGCGCCCCGAGCGCGATCAGCTCCTCGGTCACGATCGCCGCGCTCGGGCCGCCCATGCCGGTCGCCTGCACGGTCAGCGGCTCGCCGTCGGCGGCGAGCCCCGTGTAGCCCCACAGCCCCCGGTGGTGGTTGAACATCTTCGGGGAGTCGAGCAGGTGCTGGGCGACCGCCAGCGCCCGGTGGGGGTCGCCCGGCAGCAGCACGCGCTCGGCCAGCTCGGCGGCCGGCTTGAGGTGGATCGCCCGGATCTGGTGCTGCAACGTCAAGGCGGGGAACCCTAGACTGCGACCCGCATGGCGAAACGCCCGGACACCCCGCTGCGCGACGCCGTCGAGCGGACGGTTCAGGCCACGCTCGGGTCGGCCGAGCGCCAACGCGACCGCACGCAGGCGACGATGGAGGAGATCGCGGGCACCGTCGACAACCTCCGCAAGGGCGCCGAGGCGAGCCTGGCCCGCGGCCGGCGCGCGCTGGAGAACAGCCGCCCGGCGACCCACGAGGACCTGCGCGAGCTGAGGAGCGAGCTCCGCAAGATCGCCAAGCGCCTCGACGCGATCGAGGAGCGGGTGCCGGCCAAGCGGGCGCCGGCCAAGCGGGCGCCCGCGAAGCGCACGCCGACCAAGCGCACGGCGGCGAAGGGCTCCTCGGCGGGTCGCCGCAAGTCCTAGTGGCCGGCCGCCGGGTGCTGATCACCGGCGTGGGCAGCTACCTCGGGACGCTGCTCGCCGCCCGGCTCGAGCGCGAGCCCGAGTTCGAGACGATCGTCGGCCTCGACACGCGCAGGCCGAAGCTGCCGCTCGAGCGCACCGAGGTGATCCACGCGGACATCCGCGACCCGAGCATCGCCCCGCTGATCGCCAACGCGGAGGTCGACACGGTCGTCCACAACTCGATCGTGCGGCAGCCCGGGCCTGGGATGTCGTCGCGCGCGATGCACGACATCAAGGTGATCGGCTCGCTCCAGCTGCTGTCGGCCTGCGGCCAGGCGCCCTCGATCCGGGCGATCGTGATCCGAGGCTCGGCCGGCATCTACGGCGCCGAGCCTCACGCGCCGCAGTTCTTCGGCGAGGAGATGACCCGGATGTTCCCGCTGCGCACGCGCTTTCAGCGAGACGTCGCCGAGATCGAGAACTACTTCGAGACATACTCGCGCCGCCACCCCGAGATCACCTGCACGATGCTGCGCTACCAGCCCGCGATCGGCCCGTCGCTCGCCACCCAGATCACGCGCTACCTGTCGCAGCCCGCCTGCCCGACCTACCTCGGTTTCGACCCGCGCATCCAGCTCGTCCACGAGGACGACGCGCTCGACTCGCTGGTCGCCGCGATCCGGCGCCCGGTGCGCGGCGCCGTGAACGTCGCGGCGCGGGGCACGATCGGCCTGGCGCGCATGATCCGCATGGCGCGCCGGCCGCTGCTGCCGATCGCGGGCCCGCTGTTCGGCCCGCTCACGGGCGCCGGCCGCCGGCTCGGCCTCGACTCGTACTCGGACGACTTCCGGCGGCTGCTCCGCTACGGCCGCGGCGTCGACATCACCCGCCTCGAGCGCGAGGTCGGCCACGAGCCGCGCTACTCGACGGCCGACGCGATCAGGGACTGGTTGGCAGCCGCGTGACCGACCCGGCCCCGCTGACCTTCATCCGCAGGTTGCGCGAGGGGCTCGACGCCGGGCTCGAGCTGCCCGAGGCGCTCGCCCGCGGCGCCACCGCGCTGCCGGGCGAGGCGCGCGACACCGTCGAGCACGTGCTGCGCCGGCTCGAGGGGGCCAACGAGGACGACGAATGGGGCTTCGACGAGGACTTCGCCGACCTGGTCGAGCCGTTCTTCGGGTTCCTCTACGACCGCTGGTGGCGGGTGTCGGTGGAGGGCGCACAGCGCGTGCCCGCGCACGGCCGCGCGCTGCTGGTCTCCAACCACGCCGGCATCCTGCCCTGGGACGCGACGATGATCTCGGTCGCGCTCCTGCGCGAGCACCCGCTGCCACGCCACCCGCGCTTCCTCGTGCTCAACTGGGCGTTCGACCTGCCCTGGATCTCGGCCTTCATCCGCAGGGTCGGCGGCGTGGTCGCCTCGCCGTACAACGCACTGCGCCTGCTCGAGCAGGACCAGCTCGTCGCGGTCTTCCCCGAGGGGGTCAAGGGCACCGGCAAGCCGTTCAACCAGCGCTACCGCCTCCAGCGCTTCGGCCGCGGCGGCTTCGTGGAGATCGCCCTGCGCGCCGGCGCCCCGATCGTGCAGGTCTCCGTGGTCGGCAGCGAGGAGATCTACCCCAAGCTCGCCGACGTGCCCGCCGTCGCCCGCGCGATCGGCGCCCCCTTCTTCCCGGTCACGCCGACCTTCCCCTGGCTGGGACCGCTGGGGGTCGTGCCGCTGCCCTCGAAGTGGCGGATCGAGTTCTGCGACCCGATCCCAACCGCCCCCTACGGGCCCGACGCGGCGAGCGACCGCGGCATCGTGCTGGAGCTGACCGACCAGGTGCGCGACACCGTCCAGCAGGCGCTCTACGCCAACCTTGTGCGCCGCGGCTCGGCGTTCGTCTGACTCGAACACCCGTTGAATCGCGGCGCCCACGAGTTGACGACGCCGCGGCGGTGGCTACGGTGAATCGAGATTCGAGCGCGCGCCTTGATCGGTGTACTCACGATCGCCTGCTCCGCGGTCTTGACCGCGCACGCGTCGGCCGCCGAGCCGTACGTCGTATACACGGCCAACAAGCAGGTCGACGGGGCGGTGATCCTGCGCACCGACCCCTCGAATGGGTCGACCGTCGAGATCTCACGCAACGGGTCGCTCGGCAACCTCTTCCGCCAGCCCTATGACCTCGCGGTCGAGCCCAACGGCAGCATCGTCGTGGCCGACATGGGCATCCCCAACCAGAAGGACGGCGCGATCATCCGCGTCGACCCGTTCACGGGGCGCCAGAGCCTGGTGTCGAGCGGCGGGAACTTCTATGACCCCGCCGGCGTGACGATCGGCCCGGGCGGCGTCCTGTACGTGCTCGACACGCTGGCCGGCACGAACAGCGGCGCGGTGATCCGCGTCGACCCGAACACCGGCGCCCAGCAGGTCATCTCGTCCGACTTCAACCCGCTCGGGCTGTTCGACCTCCCGTTCGGGATCGCCCTCGACGCCGACGGGACGATCGTCGTGGTCAACCGGGCGCTGGGCGGGGCGCTGCCGATCGACTGCATCGTGCCGACGGGCAGCGTGATCCGGATCAACCCGGCGGACGGCACCCAGAGCCTCGTGACCGAGCTGGGAAGCCTGTCGCGGCCGCTCGGGGTCGCGATCGACACCGATCGCAGCATCGTCGTCGCCAACGAGTGCGGCAGCCCGAACGGGGTCGGGCTCCTGCGCGTGTCGCCGGGCACCGGGCTCCAGACGCAGATCGCCGCCAACGGAGACGAGGACTACCTGCGCACGCCCGAGCGCGTGGCCGTCACGCCCGGAGGCGACTACCTGGTCACCGACTACAACCTCGGCGCCGACAACGACGGCGGAATCGCGAAGGTCACGCGCGGCAGCCAGACGCAGAGCGTGGTGTCGAGCAACGCCCTCTTCAACCACCCGCTCGGGATCGCCGTCGTGCGCAACCGCCCGCCGTCCGCGGCGCTCGAGATCGAGCCGAGGATGGTGGCGGCGGGGCGGACGGTCACGCTCGACGCCTCGGGCTCGCGCGACCCCGAAGGCCAGCGGCTCGTCTACGAGTGGGACCTCGACGGCAACGGCACCTTCGAGGCCGCCTCGGGCACGACGCCGAAGGCGATGCCGAAGTGGGCTCGCGACGGGATCAAGAACGTGGCCGTGCGGGTCAACGACCCCCACGGCGGACGCGCCGTCGCCTCGGGCACGCTCGACGTCGACGGCAGCCGGCCGGTGCTGAGCGGCCTGCGCGTCGCGGCCCGCGTGCTGGGCGTGCCGATGCCGGGCACCCGCGCGCGCCGGCACGCCCGGGCGAGCGGCTCGCCGCCGCGCGCGACGACCGTGCGCTTCCGGCTGTCCGAGGCGGCGTCGCTGACGCTCGCGGTCGACCGCGCGCGCAAGCCGCGGCGCGGGAAGCGCTGGGTTCGGGCTCGCACCATCAAGCGCTCCCTGCGGGCCGGCAAGCACGGCATCACCGTGCGCGCCCGCGGCCTCAAGCCCGGCCGCTACCGGATGGTGCTGAGCGCCGCCGACGAGGTCGGCAACCGCTCGCCGCGACGGACGCTCGGGCTGCGGGTCGTACGCCTGCCGCGCTAGAACACCGCCGATGGCGAGAGCGAAGTTGTCGGCCGCCGAGGCGCGGCGCGTCGCGCTGGCGGCCCAGGGCTTCGCCAATGGGCGCCCCATGAAGCCCGACGGCCGCGCGCTGCGGCGGGTGCTCAAGCAGGTCGGCCTGCTCCAGATCGACTCGGTCAACGTGCTCGCGCGCGGGCACTACCTGACGCTGTTCGGGCGGCTCGGGCCGTACCCGCTCGAGCTGGTCGACAAGGCGGCCTGGTACTCGCCACGGCGTCTGTTCGAGTACTGGGGCCACGAGGCGTCGCTGCTGCCCGTGACGACCCACCCGCTGCTGCGCTGGCGCATGCAACGCGCCCACGACGACGCCTGGGGCGGGATGAAGGCGGTCGCGCGCGATCGCCCCGACCTGGTCGAGCGGGTGCTGGCCGAGGTCGGCGAGCGCGGCCCGGTGGCGGCCAGCGAGGTGGAGGAGGTCGGCTCGCGCCGCGGCGAGCCGTGGTGGAGCTGGTCGGACACCAAGCGAGCCTTCGAGTTCCTGTTCTGGTCCGGCCTGATCACCTCGGCGCGGCGGCGCAACTTCGAGCGCCTCTACGACCTGCCCGAGCGCGTGCTGCCCCGGGCGGTCGTGACCACGCCGACGCCGAAGCCCGAGGACGCCCAGCGCGAGCTCGTCCGGATCGCGGCCCGCTCACTCGGCGTGGCGGCCGAGCGCGACCTGCGCGACTACTTCCGCCTGCCGCTGGCCGACGCGCGCGCCCGCGTGGCCGAGCTCGTCGAGGCAGGCGAGCTGCTGCCGGTCGCCGTCGAGGGCTGGAGCACGCCCGTCTACCTGTGGCACGAGACGATCGTGCCGCGCGCGGTCGACGCCGCCGCGCTGATCGGCCCGTTCGACTCGCTGATCTGGGAGCGCGCGCGGGTGGAGCGCCTGTTCGGCTTTCGCTACCGGATCGAGATCTACGTGCCCGCGCCGAAGCGCGTGCACGGCTACTACGTGCTGCCGTTCCTGCTCGGCGACCGGCTGGTGGCACGGGTCGACCTGAAGGCCGACCGAGCGGCCGGCGAGCTTCGAGTCCGAGCAGCCCACGGCGAGCCCGACGCACCCCCGGCGACCGCGGCCGCCCTGGCCAAGGAGCTGCGCGCGATGGCGGACTGGCTCGGCCTGGAGCGGGTCAGGGTCGAGCGCCGCGGCGACCTGGCGCGGATACTTAGAAGTGCACTCCCCGCATGAGGTACGCCATCGCCACCGCCTCCGTCGACATCTCCTCGTCGCCGGTCTTCTCGGCGGCCGGCAGCGGCTTGCCGTCCTTCGCCTTGTCGCCCTTCGCCGCCTTCGAGTCCGGGAACAGGTTGTAGGCGGTGTTGAGCACGATGTCGACGGTCTTCGGCGAGACCGCGTACAGCACCTCGCCGAACGTGCCGAGCCGGGACGCCACCCGCTTGGGCTTGTCGATCATCGCGTCCGCGAGCATCTGGGCGGCCTCGTCGGGCGTGAGCGTCGGGAAGGCCTTGTAGATGTCGGTCGGCGCGATCATCGGCGTGCGCACCAGCGGCATGTAGACGGTCGTGAACTTGACGTTGTCCTGGATGCACTCGGGCGCGGCACAGCGTGAGAACGCGTCGAGCGCAGCCTTCGACGCCACGTAGGCGGAGAAGCGCGGCGTGTTGGTCTGCACGCCGATCGACGACACGTTGATGATGTGGCCCGTCTTGCGCTCGCGCATCCCGGGCAGGAACGCCAGGATCAGCTTGAGCGCGCCGAAGTAGTTCAGCTGCATGGTGCGCTCGTAGTCGTGGAAACGGTCGTACGAGCGCGCCACCGAGCGCCGGATCGAGCGGCCGGCGTTATTGATCAGGACGTCGACCCCGCCGTGCTCGTCGAGCACCTCCTGGGCGAGCCGGTCGATGTCGTCGAGGTCGGACAGGTCGGCGGGATGCACGTGCGCCGTGCCGCCCGCCTCCTCGACCTGCTTGGCGACCTCCTCGAGCTTCTCGCGCGTGCGCGAGACGAGCAGCACCTCGCCGCCGGCCTCGCCGATCTTGAGCGCGGTCTCCAGCCCGATGCCGCTCGAGGCGCCGGTGATCAGGATCTTCTTGCCGGCGATCGAGCTGGCGAGCGAGCGCTCGCGGAACAGGTCCGGGTCGAGGTTGCGCTCCCAGTAGTCCCACAGCCGGGGCGCGTAGGTCGACAGCGGCGGCACGGCGATCCCGGTGCCGGACAGGGCGCGCTGGGTGTCGCGCGCATCGAACTTGCAGCGGAAGTCGCGGTTCTCGGCAGCCGCCGGGGGGATGCCCAGGTCGTGGTAGAGCTGGTGACGGATCCGCTTGACGGTCGGCAGCGCGAGCACGCCGGCGCGCACCGCGGGCGGGATCGCGTTGGTCATGTTCGGGTCGATCCGCATGGCGAACTGCGGCGCGTGGGCGGCCTTGGCGAACTCGTTGAGCGCTTCGCCGACCTTCATCGGCTCGGGGTTGACGAGATGGAAGGCGTCGCTGGGCAGCTCGTCGTCGGACAGGTGCGCGATGTGGTCCATCGCGCGTGCGACGAAGTCGACCGGCACGATGTTGGTCTCGCCGCCCTGGGGACCCGCCAGCGGCGCCCACTCGGGCAGCGCGTGGCGCAGCCGCTGGAGCAGCTTGAAGTAGTAGTAGGGGCCGTCGATCTTGTCCATCGCGCCGGTCTCCGAGTGGCCGACGACGATGCCGGGGCGGAAGATCAGCGTCTTCGCCTCGACGCCCTCGCGGACGAGCCGCTCGGACTCGTACTTGGTGCGGTGGTAGGCGTGCGGGAGGGTCTGGCCCTCGTCGAACATGTCCTCCTGGAAGACGCCCTTGTACTTCCCGGCGACGGCGATCGAGCTGGTGTGGTGGAAGCGGCCGACGTCGATCGAGTTGGCGAACTCGATCACGTGCCGCGTGCCGTCGTTGTTGGCCTTCTCCATGGCGTCCTCGTCGGCGGCCATGTCGTAGACGGCGGCGAGGTGGAAGAAGTGGTCGACCGGTTCGGCGAAGCCCTCGATCCCGAGGCCGGGCTTGGACAGGTCGCCGGTGACCGGGACGATCCGTCCCTCGGGCGCGTTCAGCCGCTGGACGAGCGCGTCGACCTTGCCACGCGAGCCCTCGCGCACGAGCACGTAGATGGTCCCCTCGCGCTTCAGGAGCTCGGCGAGCAGATGCCGGCCGATGAAGCCCGTCGCGCCGGTCACGAAGTAGTTCAAGGCACTCCCTTCCCTCTCACCTGAGCAGCGATACTATGCCTTTCTCGACTTGTAGAGACCGGGAGGCGCCACGGCGCCACCGGCCTACGGAGCGGGCCGGCACGCCCGCAGCGGCGGCGGAGTGACCCTTCCACTCCGCCGTTGCACAATCGGGTCCGTGGCAGAGCAGAGCCTCACCCTGACGGAAGCTGCTGAGCGCGTGGGCGTCGCGTCGTCGACCCTGAAGCGGTGGGCCGAGAGCGGGGTGATCCCCGAGGTCGACGGCGGTGGTGAATGGACGGCGGCGGCCGTCGCCCACGCGCGGATCGTGGCTCGGCTGCGCTCGCGCGGGCACACGCTGGAGAGCATTCGGGAAGCGGGCAGCCAGGGCAGGCTGGCCTACGGGTACATCGAGTCGCTGTTCGCCCACGACGACCAGCCGCAGCGGAACCTCAAGGACGCGTCGAACGAGACCGGCCTCGAGGAGGCGCTGATCGAGCGCTTCTGGAACAGCATCGGGTTGGCGCCCGCGGCGCTGGAGGCGATCACCGACGAGGACCTCGAGGCGTTGCGCTACGTGGAGTCGGTGCTCGACTCGGGGTTCCCGCTGGTGGCGTTCCTCCAGCTCTGCCGGGTCTACGGGCAGGCGTTGTCGCAGATCGCAGACGCCGAGGTGCGGCTGTTCCACCTGTACGTGCACGAGCCGCTCATGCGCGAGGACGTGCCGGGGCTCCAGATGGCGGAGGAGATGGAGGGGCTCGCGCGGGACCTCCTGCCGCTGGCCTCGCCGCTGATGGACTACGTGCACCGGCGCTTCCTCCAGCACTTCGTGGCGCAGGACGTGGTCGGCCACATGGAGGACGAGCTCGAGGAGGGGGAGATCGAGCAGGGCCGCGTGCGAGTGGCGATCGCGTTCGCGGACCTGGCCGGCTACACGCGCTTCACCGAGGAGGAGGGCGAGGAGGAGGCGCTTTCGCTCGTGGAGCGATTCGTCGAGGGCGTGACCAACACGCTGCCCGACGACGCCCGCGTGGTGAAGACGATCGGCGACGAGGTGATGGTGGTCGGCAACGACGTGCAGGCGCTGGTCGACTGGGCTGTGGGCTTCGTGGGGCTGTTCGAGGAGAGGCCGGAGCCGCGCATCGGGATCCACTTGGGCACGACCCTCTACCGCGACGGCGACTACTTCGGCCGCGACATCAACCTGGCCTCGCGCGTGGTCGCGCGGGCGCGCGGCGGCGAGGTGCTGGTGACCGACTCTGTGGTGGACGGGGTGTCCGGCCCGCACCTCCGGTTCGAGGGGATCGGACAGGTGAAGCTGAAGGGGTTCGACGAGCCCCGTCAGCTGTGCCGGGCCGTGCCGCGCGAGCAATGAGCCTTCCCGAGGCCGCCCGCCCGCTGATCGACCCGCAGCGGCCGCTGCTCGTCCTGGTGTCCGGCGGCGGCGACTCGGTCTGCCTGCTCGACGTGGCGATGCGCCTCGAGGCGCGGGTGAGCGTGCTTCACGTCAACTACGGGCTGCGCGAGGGAGCGGACGGCGACGAGGAGTTCGTGCGGGAGCTGTGCGCGGAGCTGGGCGTGCCGCTGTTCGCGGAGCGAGTGGCGCTCGCGGAGCCCGCCGGCAACCTCCAGGAGCGCGCTCGCGACGCGCGCTACGCGCTCGCCGAGCGGCTCACCGAGGGCGACTATGCCGCCGGGCACACCGCTTCCGACCAGGCGGAGACGGTGCTCTACCGGCTCGCCGTTTCACCCGGGTCGCGGGCGCTGCACGGGATGGCGCCGCGGCGCGGGCGCCTGGTGCGGCCGTTGCTGGGCGTGACGCGTGAGGAGGTGCGCGAGTATCTGCTCTCGCGCGGCCTCGAGTGGCGCGAGGACCCCTCCAACGCGGACCGCCGCTTCGCCCGCGCGCGGGTCCGGCACGACCTGCTCGACGCGCTGCGGACGATCGGCCCGGCGCCGGAGGGCACGATCGCCGAGACCGCGCGCCAGCTGCGCGAGGAGGCCGAGGTGCTCGACGCGGCCGTCGCCGACGCCCTGGAGCTGCTCGGCGGCGGCCCGGCTGTGTCGGCCTCGGAGCTGGGCCGCCAGCGGCCCGCGGTGCGGCGGCTGGTGCTGCGACGCCTGGCCGAGCAGGCGGGCGGGTCGCTCGCCGTCGGCGACGACGAGCGGATCATGGCGCTGGGCGGGCGCGGGTCGAAGTCGCTGGACCTGGGCGGCGGCCTGCGCGTGGTCGTCGAGTACGGAACGCTGCGCTTCACGCGCGCCGAGCCGGTCGCGGCGCCCGACCCGGTCGAGCTGCCGGTGCCCGGCCACGCCCGGTTCGGCGACTGGGAGCTGGAGGCCGCGCCGGGCGCCCCCGGCGACGTGGCCGTCCACGGCGAGCTCGGCTCGCTGCTGACCGTGCGCGCGTGGCGCGAGGGGGACCGAATGCGCCCGGTCGGGCTGGGCGGGACGAAGACGCTCCAGGACCTCTTCACAGACCGCAAGGTCCCACGTGCGCTGCGCCACACCCTCCCGGTGGTGGCCTGCGGCGACGAGATCGTCTGGGTCGCGGGCGTAGCGGTGGACGAGCGATTCGCGGCCTCCGCCGACGCCCCGGACGCAGTCGGCCTGAGCGCGACTCAGCGCTAGGTACATCGACGTCACTCATCTGTTACGTTGATGTAACGATGGCTGAAGGGCAGATCGACAGTCGCCTGCTCGCCGGCGCCCGGCGGGCGCTCGAGC
Source organism: Thermoleophilaceae bacterium (assembly GCA_052038485.1). Lineage (GTDB taxonomy): Bacteria > Actinomycetota > Thermoleophilia > Solirubrobacterales > Thermoleophilaceae > JACVRW01. The sequence continues at coordinate 21,631 of JBQGCL010000036.1, forward strand.
GGCATGGGTGGGAGGGGGCCACGCTTCAGCGGCTCGCCGACGAGGCCGGGGTGTCGCGGATGACGTTGCACCGCCGCGGGGTCTCGCGGGACGCGCTGCTGGTCGCGCTCGGGGAGCAGCTCGAGCGCGAGTATCGGGAGGCGCTGTGGCCGGCGCTGACGGCGCCGGGCAGCGCGCTCGAGCGGTTGGAATCGGCGCTCGACTCGCTCTGCGACGTGGTCGACGGGAACCTCGAGCTGCTCGAGGCGCTCGGCCACGCGGAGCGGGACGTCGTCTTCCATGAGCGCAAGCGGCCGGCACTCACCAAGCAGGTCTTCACCGAGCCGGTCCAGCGCCTGCTGGCGGACGGGGTTGCCGACGGCACGCTCGCGGTAGAGGACCCGGAGGAGACCGCGACCGTGCTCTTCAACCTCGTCGGTCACACCTACCGCCACCTGCGCGCCGGCCACGGCTGGTCGCCGAAGCGAACCCGCAAGGCCGTCATCGACCTCGCGCTGCGCGGGCTTGTCGCCCGATGAGCGCGACGCGCGCGGCGGAGAGCGAGGCCGCGGCGGGGGCGAGCGGCCTCGACCGCCGAGGGCTGGCGCTCTTGGGCGGTGCCCACATGAGCGTCGACCTCTGCCAGGCAGCCGTTCCGGCTCTGCTGCCCTTCTTCGTCGACCAGCGCGGCTACTCGTACGCCGCCGCCGGGGCGCTGGTCTTCGCGGCCACCGTCGGCTCGTCGCTGATCCAGCCCCTCTTCGGCCACGCGGCCGATCGCCTTCAGCTGCCTTGGCTGATGCCAGCCGGCGTCGCCGCGGCGGGTGCCGGGATCGGGCTGGCGGGGCTTGCCTCCACCTACGTCCTCACCTTCGCCGCGATCGTCCTGTCCGGCATCGGCGTCGCCGCCTTCCACCCCGAGGGCGCTCGGCACGCCAACTACGCCTCCGGCCTCGCCAAGGCCCGCGGCATGAGCCTGTTCTCCCTCGGCGGCAACGCCGGCTTCGCCCTCGGCCCGGTCCTCACCACCCTCTCCGTGCTCGCGTTCGGGCTCCACGGCACGCTCGCCCTCGCCCTCCTCCCGCTCACCGCCGCCGCCGTGCTCGCCGTCAAGCGCGCGCGGCTCGGAGGCCTGCGGGTCCGCGGGGCTGAGGCGGCGACTCGGGGGGCGGGTGCGCAGAGGCCCGACCGCTGGGGCCCCTTCGCCCGCCTCACGGGCGTCATCTCGCTCCGCTCGGTGGTCCACTTCGGCCTGCTCTCGCTCGTGCCCGCCTGGTTCGTGACCACGCTCGACACCTCGGAGGCGGCCGGCAACGCCGGTCTCACCGCCATGCTCGCCGCCGGCGCCGTCGGCACGGTCGTCGGAGGACACGTCGCCGACCGGCTCGGCCGCCGTGCCGTCCTGCTGTCCTGCCTCACCGTCATCGGCCCGACGCTGGCGCTCTTCGTCGTCGCCCCGACCGCCCTCGCGTTCGTCCTGATCGCCCTGGTCGGCTTCACCTTGGTCGGCACCTTCGCGATCACCGTCGTGCTCGGGCAGGAGTACCTGCCCAACCGGCTCGGCATGGCCTCGGGCGTCACGCTGGGCGCCGCCATCGGCGTCGGCGGCGCGCTCGCCCCGGCGCTCGGCGCGCTCGCCGACGCCCAGGGCATCGAGACCGCCATGTGGGTCATGGCCGCGGTCCCGCTCGCCGCCGTCGCCCTCGCGCTGACGCTGCCGGCGGAGCAGCGTCAGGTGCCGAAGACCCTGTCCCCCGCGTCGCCCAGCCCGGGCCGGATATAGGCGTTCGCATCGAGCTCGCGGTCGACCGCGGCGGCCCAGACCGGCACCTCCGGGTGCTGCTCCTCCACCGCGGCGAGCCCCTCGGGCGCCACGACGAGGCAGACAAGCGCCAGCGAGCGCGCGCCGGCCGCCTTGAGGTTGTCGAGCGCGTGCACCGCGCTCCCCCCGGTGGCGAGCATCGGGTCGACGACGAACACGTGCGACTCCGACAACCCCGGGGGCAGCCGCTGGTAGTAGTCGACCGGCGTGTGCTCCTGCTCGTCGCGGTAGACGCCCACGTGCCCTACTCGCGCGCCCGGCAGCAGCCTCAGGAACCCGTCGACCATCCCCAAGCCCGCGCGCAGCACGGGCACGATCGTGATCTCGCTCGGGAGGCGGCTGCCGCTGGTCGACTCCAAGGGCGTCTCGATCTCGACCGCGGTCACCGGCAGGTCGCGGGCGGCCTCCACGGCCAGGATCGCCGACGCCTCGAAGAGCGCCTGGCGGAAGTCGGCGTGGCCGGTGTCGCGATCGCGCATCACGGTCAGCCGGTCCGCCAGCACCGGGTGGTCGACCACGACGAGGCGCTGGCTCATGGAGCGGACGCTATAGCCTCGGCCCTGCCTTGGCAGCCCCGCAGCGCAACCTCGAGATCAAGGCGCGCGACGCCGATCCGCGGCGCTCGCTCGAGCTCGCGCTCGAGGCCGGCGCCGAGGATCAGGGCGAGATCGCCCAGCGCGACACCTACTTCGGGAACGCCGGCGGACGCCTCAAGCTGCGCGAGCAGACGCCGGGTGACACCGAGCTGATCCAGTACCGCCGGCCCGATGAGGCCGGCCCGCGCACGAGCGAGTTCCGCCGCGTGCCCGTCGGCGACGCCGACGCCCTGCGCGAAGCCCTCGATGACGCGCTCGGCACGCTCGTCACCGTGAGCAAGAGCCGGCGGCTGCTGCTCTGGCACGGCATTCGCATCCACCTCGACGAGGTCGAGGGCCTGGGCAGCTTCGTGGAGCTCGAGGCGCCCGGCGACGGGAACGAGCTCGACGCGCTGCGTGACAAGCTCGGCATCGGCGAGACCGACCTGGAGGCGGGCAGCTACTCGGACCTGCTGCTCGCGACCCCGGACGCGCTGCTGCAAGCCGCCGACCGGGCGATGCGCAACGCCTACGCGCCGCACTCGGGCTTCAAGGTCGGCGCCGCCCTGCGCACCCCGGACGGCTCCATCTACTCGGGCGCCAACGTCGAGAATGCCTCCTACCCCCAGGGCCAGTGCGCCGAGACGAGCGCGATCGGCGCGCTGATCGCCGCGGGCGAGCGCGAGATCGCCGCCGTCGCAGTGGTCGCCGAGCAGGTCGACGTCTGCCCGCCCTGCGGCGGCTGCCGCCAGCGGCTGGCGGAGTTCGCGCAACCGGAGACGCCCGTCTACCTCGGCGGTCACGAGACCACGACCGTCGGCGAGCTGCTGCCGCTCGCCTTCGAGCTCAACCCGTGAGCTGGCGAGAGGCCGCCCAGGTCCTGACCGAGCGCGCCGGGGCCCAGCCGCGCGTCGGCGTGGTGCTCGGCTCGGGGCTGGGCCCGGTCGCCGACGCAGTCGAGAACCCGACCGTGATCCCCTACTCGGACCTGCCCGGCTTCCCGCAGCCGAGCGTCGAGGGCCACGCCGGCCGAGCGGTCGCCGGCACCATCAATGGCGTCCCGACGATCGCGTTCCAGGGCCGCGCCCACCTCTACGAGGGCGTCGACCTCGACCAGATCCGCGTCCCGGTGCGCGCGCTCAAGGCTGCCGGCGCCGAGATCCTGGTGCTGACCAACGCCGCCGGCTCGCTGCGCATCGACATCGGCCCGGGCGGGCTGATGCTGATCGAAGACCACATCAACCTCACCGGCGTGAATGTCCTGAGCGGACCCAACGACGACCAGCTCGGCCCGCGCTTCCCCAGCCTGCGCGACGCCTACGACCCCGAGTTGCGCAGGCAGGCGATGATCGCGGCCGCGGACCTCGGTGTCGGTCTGACCGAGGGCGTCTACATCGCGGTGCGCGGCCCCAGCTTCGAGACCCCCGCCGAGATCCGCGCCTTCCACACGATGGGCGCCGACGCCGTCGGCATGTCCACCGTCCACGAGACGACCGTCGCCCGCCACTGCGGGCTGCGGGTCGCCGCCATCTCGGCGATCACCAACTACGCCGAGGGGATGAGCGAGGAGCCCGTCAGCCACGAGCAGACGCTGCGTGACGCCGCCAAGGCGGCGGCCGACCTGGCGCCGCTGCTCACGCGCTTCGTCGGAGGTCTGTAGGTGCACGTCGCCGAGCTGATCCGGCGCAAGCGCGACGGCGGCGAGCTGACCGACGAGGAGCTCGGCTTCCTCGTGCGCGGGATCGCCGACGGCACGCTCACGGACGCCCAGGTCGGGGCGCTGGCGATGGCGATCCTGCTCCAGGGGCTCACGCCCGAGGAGCGCATCGCGTTCACCCACCACAAGACCCACTCGGGCGACGTGCTCGACTGGGACGAGGTCGACCTGCCCGGCCCGGCGCTCGACAAGCACTCGACCGGAGGCGTGGGCGACAAGGTCAGCCTGCTGCTGGCGCCGATCGTGGCCGTCTGCGGGGGCGCGGTGCCGATGGTCTCCGGCCGCGGGCTCGGCCACACCGGCGGCACGCTCGACAAGCTCGACTCGATTCCTGGCTACGACAGCACACCCGACCTCGAGCGCTTCCGCGCCGCCGTGGCCGCCGCGGGCTGCGCGATCGTGGGCCAGACCGCCCGGCTGGCCCCGGCCGACCGCCGCCTCTACGCGATCCGCGACGCCACCGGCACGGTCGAGTCGGTGCCGCTGATCGTCGCCTCGATCCTGTCCAAGAAGCTCGCCGCCGGGCTGCACGCGCTGGTGATGGACGTCAAGGTCGGCTCGGGCGCCTTCATGCCGACGCGCGAGCAGGCCGACGAGCTGGCCCGCGCGATCGTCGAGGTCGCCCAGGGCAACGGCCTGCCCACCTCGGCGATGCTGACCGACATGGACCGTGTGCTCGGCCGCACCGCCGGCAACGCCGTCGAGGTGCGCGAGGCGATCGACGGTCTGACGGGGGCCGCGATCGACCCGCGCCTGCGCGAGGTGACGATCGCGCTCAGCGCCGAGCTGCTGCGGCTGGGCGGGGTCGAGCCGGATGACCAAACGGCCCGCGCCGCGGCCGAGCGCGCACTCGACGGCGGGGCCGCTGCCGAGCGGTTCCAGGCGATGGTCACCGAGCTCGGCGGCCCGCCCGACCTGGTCGAGGCCCCCGACCGCCACCTGCCCGCCGCGCCCGTCACGATCGCCGCCGAGCCCGCCGAGTCGGGCACAGTGAGCGGCGTGGACGTGCGCGCCGTCGGTCTGGCGGTGGTGGCGCTGGGCGGCGGCCGGCTGCGCGAGACCGACCCGGTCGACCACGCCGTAGGCCTCAGCGAGGTCAGCGCGCCGGGCGAGCGGGTGGCCCCGGGCGAGCGGCCGCTGGCGCTCGTGCACGCGGCCAGCGAGCAGAGCGCCGAGCGCGCCGCGCAGGCGCTGCGCGACGCCTACACCCTCGGCGACGCGCCCGCGGAAGAGCCACCCGTCGTGCTCGAGGTGCTGCGCTGATCCCCAAGGCCGAGCTGCACGTGCACCTCGAGGGCACCGCGCCGCCCGACCTGATCCGCCGGCTGGCCGAACGCAACGGCATGCCGGTGCCCGAGGGCGTGTTCGCCACCCCGCAGCGCTTCGCCTATACGGACTTCCTCGACTTCCTCAGGACCTACGACCTCGCCGCCAGCGTGATCCGCACCGGCGACGACTACCGCGACGTCACCTACGAGTACCTCGCCGGCTGCGCGGGCGAGGGCGCGATCTACGTGGAGCTGACCGCGTCGCCCGACCACGCGGCGCTGGTCGGCCTCAGCGACGAGGAGCACCTCGACGGGATCGCGCGCGGCATCGACGACGCGCGCACGGAGCACGGCATCGAGGGCCGCATCCTGATCTCGGCCGTCCGCAACTTCGGCGTCGAGCAGGCGGTGCGGGTCGCGCGCTACGCCGCCGAGCGCCCGCACCCGTACGTCGTCGGCTTCTCGATGGCCGGCGACGAGGAGAACTACCCGGCCGGCGACTACGCCGGGGCCTTCGAGATCGCGGCCGCCGCCGGGCTCGGCTGCACCGTGCACGCCGGCGAGTGGGCCGGCGCCGACAGCGTCCGGGCGGGCATAGAGCTGCCGGTCACCCGCATCGGTCACGGCGTGCGGGCGATCGAAGACCCCGCGCTGGTCGAGGAGCTGGCCGACCGCGGCATCGTGCTCGAGTGCTGCCCGACCAGCAACGTGGTGCTGAAGGCCTTCCCCACCTACGGGGAGCACCCGCTCCCCCGGCTGCGGGACGCGGGTGTGAAGGTCACGCTCGGATCCGACGATCCGCCCTACTTCGGCGCGTCGATCGGCGGCGAGTACGCGGTCTGTCGCGAGCACTTCGGTTACGACGACGAAACGCTGCAGGACATCACGCGGACCGCGATCGAGGCCGCATTCTGCGACCCGACGCTCAAGAATCGCTTAATCCGCCAGCTCGAGGTGAGGGTGTAGGCTGGCCGCCGTCCAAAGAGGGGGAATGCAGTGAGTAAGAGGTTCCGGCTACTGGTCCTGATGCTCGTCGCGGCGCTGGCGCTCGGCATGGTCGCCTGCGGCTCCGACGACGACGACAGCGGCGACAACGGCGGCGGCGACAGCGGCGGCCAGGCCGAGCAGCCGGCAATCAAGGCCGGCCTCGTCACCGACATCGGCGGCCTCAACGACCGTTCGTTCAACTTCCTCGCCAACAAGGGCCGGCTGGACGCGCAGAAGCAGCTCAACGTCGACACGCGCGTGCTCCTGTCCAAGTCGAACGGCGACTACGTGCCGAACCTGGGACAGCTGGCTCAGCAGAAGTACGAGTCGGTCACCGCGGTTGGATTCCTGATGGCGGACGCCGTCAACACGGTTGCGGGCAAGTTCCCCGACACGAGCTTCTCGATCGTCGACTTCTCGGCGGCCGGCCTCAAGGACAAGCCCACGAACGTCGTGGGCCTGCTCTTCGCCGAGCAGGAGGCGGGCTACCTTGCCGGCTACCTCGCCGGGCTGTGGGCCAAGGACAACGGCGCCAAGGTGATCTCCTCGGTCGGCGGCCAGAAGATCCCGCCGGTGGACCACTACATCGCGGGCTACCAGGCCGGCGCCAAGAAGGCCTATCCGGGGATCCAGACGCTCAACGCCTACTCGCAGGACTTCGTCGACCAGGCGAAGTGCAAGGAGATCGCGCTCGACCAGATCGCAAAGGGCTCCAAGGTCGTCTTCCAGGTGGCCGGTGGCTGCGGCCTCGGCGCGCTCGACGCGGCCAAGGAGAAGGGCGTCCAGGGCATCGGCGTCGACGCCGACCAGTCCTATCTCGGCGACCACATCCTGACCAGCGCCGAGAAGCACGTCGACCTGGCCGTGTTCAACGCGATCAAGAGCGTGCAGGACGGCAGCTTCAAGGGCGGGAGCGACGTCCTCAACAACATCAAGAACGACGGCGTCGGCCTCGGCAAGATCGGCCCGGCCGGTCAGAAGTACGCCGACCAGGTCGAGGAGGTCCGCCAGCAGATCGCCGACGGCACGATCACGGACATCCCCGACACGGTCAAGTAGCAGTAGGTTGCCGTAGCAGGTGAGCGCCGAAGCACCCGCTCTCGAGCTACGGGGGATAACCAAGAGGTTCGGTCCCGTCGTCGCGAACGATGGGATCGACTTCGACCTGCGTCCCGGCGAGGTGCACGCGCTGCTCGGTGAGAACGGCGCCGGGAAGTCGACGCTGATGTCGATCCTGTACGGGCTCTACCACCCGGACGAGGGCGAGATCCGCGTCAACGACGAGCCGGTGGCGGTCGACTCGCCCTCGAAGGCGATCGAGCTCGGCATCGGCATGGTCCACCAGCACTTCATGTTGGTGCCGGTCATGACCGTGACCGAGAACATCGTGCTGGGCGGCGAGCCGCGCCGCGGCGGGCGGCTCGACGTGCGCGAGGGCGCCCGCCGGGTGCGTGAGCTGTCCGAGCGCCACGGGCTGGCGGTCGACCCCGACGCCGTGATCGAGGACATCACGGTCGGCGCCCAGCAGCGGGTGGAGATCCTCAAGACGCTCTACCGCCAGGCTCGCATCCTCGTGCTCGACGAGCCGACCGCGGTGCTGACGGCTCAGGAGACCGCGGAGCTGTTCGAGGTGCTGCGCTCCCTCCGCGACGACGGCGTCGCGATCGTGTTCATCAGCCACAAGCTCGGCGAGGTGCTGGAGATCGCCGACCGGGTGACGGTCCTGCGCCGGGGCAAGAAGATCGACACGGTCCCCGCCGCGGGCGCCACCGAGCAGAGCCTCGCGCGGCTCATGGTCGGTCGCGACGTGCTGCTGCGGGTGGAGAAGCCCCAGACCAAGCTCGGCCCGCCCATGCTCGAGGTCGAGGACCTGCACGTGCGCGACGACCGCGAGCTGGAGGCGGTCCGTGGCCTGTCGCTGACCGTGCGCGGCGGCGAGATCGTCGCCCTGGCCGGCGTGGACGGCAACGGGCAGCACGAGCTGGTCGAGGCCATCGCGGGGCTGCGCGCGACGGACGCGGGCCGGATCGTCGTGGCCGGGACCGACGTCAGCGGCCGCGGGGTGCGCGCGACCTGTGACGCGGGGGTCGCGCACATCGCCGAGGACCGTCAGCTGCGCGGGCTGGTGCTGGACTTCACGCTGGCGGAGAACCTGGCACTGCGCCAGTACCACGTGCCGCCGCTGTCGCGCCGGGGCTGGCTGAACATCGGCCGCATGCGCGCGCGTGCCCGCTCGCTGCTGTCCGAGTACGACGTGCGCGGCGGCGGTGAGGCGGCGCTCGCCGGCTCGCTGTCGGGGGGCAACCAGCAGAAGGTGTGCATCGCGCGCGAGATCGCCAGCGATCCCCAGCTGCTGATCGCGCATCAGCCCACGCGCGGGCTCGATGTCGGCGCGATCGAGTTCGTCCACCGCCGGCTGGTCGCCGAGCGCGACAAGGGGCGTGCCGTGCTGCTCGTGTCGCTGGAGTCGGAGGAGGTGCGCTCGCTCGCCGACCGGATCCTGGTCATCTACGAGGGCAAGATCGTGGGCGAGTTCCCGCCCGACGCGTCCGAGGAGGAGCTCGGCTTCGCCATGACCGGCGGCAAGGGCGCGACCGCCGCGTGACCGAGCCGGTCGACCAGCTCGAGGGACCGGTCGCGCAGACGCCCGCCTCGCGCCTGGCCGCCTACATCCGCGGCGGCGGGGTGATCGTGCCCGTCCTGACCGCGCTGCTGGCGTTCGTGATGGGCGGGCTGGTCGTGCTGATCACCGGGCACGACCCGATCGCGACCTACAAGGCGATCTTCGAGGGCACCGGGTTCCAGTGGCTGTTCCCCTGGGTCACCGGCGACGACCGCACCACGGCCGCGCTGAACCTGCAGCAGACGCTGATTCTCACCACGCCGCTGATCCTCACCGGGTTGGCGGTCGCGTTCGCGTTCCGGGCCGGGTTGTTCAACATCGGCGGGCAGGGGCAGTACATCGTGGGCGGCATCGCCGCGGTCTGGGTCGGCTCCTCGTTCGGCGGGATGCCCGGCTTCCTGCACATCGTGCTCGCGATCGTGGCCGCCTGCCTCGCGGGCGCGGTCTGGGCGGGCATCGCCGGCCTGCTGAAGGCGACCGTCGGCGCGAACGAGGTGATCTCCACGATCATGCTCAACTACGTCGCGCTCTGGCTGGGGGTGTACCTGTTCTCGCAGGGCGGCCCGCTGCAGAACGACCGCGACCCGAGCCTGCCGGTCTCCAACGACATCGTCGAGTCCGCCCACCTGCCGGTCTGGTGGGGCGACCCCGTCCTGCAGGGCCTGCACATCGGCATCTTCATCGCGCTGGTCGCGGTGGGGGTCTTCTGGCTGATCCTCAACCGCTCGACCACCGGCTACGAGGTGCGCGCGGTCGGGCTCAACCCCGAGGCCGCCCGCTACGGCGGCATGAACGTGGCCAAGAACTACGTGCTCGTGATGGCGCTGTGCGGGCTGTTCGCCGGGCTCGCCGGCTCGATGGACGTGCTCGGCTGGCAGTTCCGGATCGCGACGAACGACATCCAGATCTCGACGATCGGCTTCCTCGGCATCGCCGTCGCGCTGCTCGGGCGCAACACGGCGGTCGGGACGATCGCGGCGGCGCTGCTGTTCGGCGGCCTGCTCAGCGGCACCTCCCAGCGCAACCTCGACCCGACGATCTTCGAGCCGGAGCTGGCCGCGAACCTGACGACGATCATCCAGGGTCTCGTGGTGCTGGTGGTCAGCGCCGACGTGCTCGTGCTCGGGCTGCTGCGGCGCGGGCGCGGCCTGTTCAGACGCGGCCGCCGGCCGGCGGTCCCGGAGGCCGAGGCATGAGCACCGCGACGATGGCGGTCTCACGAACCGGGCTGAGCGCGAAGGCGCTCGGCTGGGGCGGCGTGGCGCTCGGCGCGATCGCCTGGTACATCACCCTGCCGCCGCTGCTGCTGCGCACGCCCATACCGTCGGTCCTGCTCGGGCTGATCGCGGTGGCCGCCGGCGTCGCCTCGATGCGCGGCGGCGAGGTGCGCCTCGGCCGCGGGGCGATCATCGCGGGCGTGGCCGGCGGCATCGGCGCCGTGGTCGCGACCAAGTCGGGTGAGGCGAACCTCGAGAAGGTGTTCGTCTGGTCGGCGCTGTTCGCCGCGACGCTGCGCTTCGCGACGCCCCTGCTGTTCGCCGCGCTCGGCGGGATCATGTCCGAGCGCAGCGGTGTCATCAACATCGGGCTCGAGGGCATGATGCTGATGGGCGCTTTCTTCGGGATCTTCGGCGCCGACGTGTTCGGCTCGTGGTTTCTCGGGGTGCTCGTCGGGATCGTGGCCGGCGGAGTCCTGGGGTTCGTGCACGCGGTCTTCTCGATTGCCTTGCGCGCGGACCAGGTCGTCAGCGGCGTGGGGATCAACTTCCTCGCCGCCGGCGTCACCGGCTACGTGTTCATCGCCCACTACGGCGACCAGGGCACGCCCGGCTCGGTCCCGAGCGTCCCGGACGTGAGCCTGCCGTTGATCAAGGACCTCGGCTTCTTCGGCGAGGCGATCGGGGACATGAACCTGCTCACCTGGATGTCGCTGCTGCTGGTGCCGGCGGTTGCGTTCTACCTGTACCGGACGCCGGGCGGACTGCGGCTGCGCTCGGTGGGCGAGAAGCCGCGCGCCGCCGACAGCGTCGGCATACCGGTGCTGCGCACGCGCTACCTCGCGGTCGTGACGTCTGGCTGCCTGGCCGGGCTCGGCGGCGTCTACCTGTCCGTGGGGCTCGTGCACTCGTTCAACCAGGGCATGACCGCCGGGCGCGGCTTCATCGCGCTCGCGGTGGTGATCTTCGGCGCCTGGCGGCCCTACGGCGCGCTCGCCGGGGCCTGCCTGTTCGGCTTCTCGAGCGCGGTGGCGCAGCGGCTGCCGGCGTTCTCGGAGTCGCTCGCGGTCCTCTTCCAGGCGCTTCCGTACGTGCTCGTGCTGGTCGTGGTGGCCGGGCTGATCGGACGCTCCCGCCCGCCGGCGGCGATCGGCGTGCCCTACGTTAAGGAGTAGTCGTGGCCGTTTCCCGAGTAGCCCTCGCCGAGGAGCCGGCAGCCGGACGCCTCAGCGACGAGGTCGAGCTCTACCAGCGCACCTACAGCACGCTGCTGCGCTCCAGCGGCGAGACCGCTCTGCGCGTGCTCGAGTCGTCGCACCGGGCGATGGGCTCGAGCCTCCACCCGCTGGCCGACAGCGAGGAGCCCGACCTGGGCGCGTTCCTGTACGCGATCCGGCGGCTCCCCGACACGATCGCCGGCGCCGACCTCGTGATCCTGGGCCAGGAGACCGAGGCCTTCGCGCGCAACGGGTTCCCCATCGAGGACTGGACGGAGGCCGACGCGCCGGCCCGCCGGCGGCGGTGGCACGACAGCGGCGATGGCACGCTGGCCGTGCTGCCGGCGAGCGCCTCGGACGTGGACGACCTGATCCCCACCCTGGTGGCCTTCCAGATCGAGTGGAACAAGCTGCGCGTGCGCGAGCGCGCGGCCGGGTGGCCGCCCGAGCAGGCGCCCACCCCGGACGAGTGCGCACAGACGCTGGGCGGGTCGCCCGACGACTGGGCGCGCCTGCGCGAGACCTGGGGCGAGCGCTTCGACGAGCGGCTCGCGCTGATCGCCGAGCGCAGGATGAACCTGCGGGTGCGGATGCTCGGTGGGACCCAGGTCGGCTACGCGCGCATCACGCGGCGGTGGTGGACGCCGGTGCACCGGAGCCTCGCCGAGCAGAGCCTCACCGACCGCCCGATCTACCTGGTCAGCTCGAACACCCACAGCCTGGTCAACATCGCGACCGGCGTGGCGCGCGAGCGCGAACAGCAGCTCGTGGCATTCGTGGAGTCGCTGCCGGAGGGCGACATCCTGCGCGAGGAGCTGGCCGCGTTTCGGGAGGAGCGCACCGAGGGGTCGTGGGAGAACTTCCTCTACTTCGTGGCGCGGCTCTACTTCGACTCGCACGGGGAGGAGGGCCGGGCGGCGCGGCGGCGCTCGGAGCAGGAGAGCGGCGTGTCGCACCTGCCGGGCGAGATGGCGCTGCGCGTGCCGGCCCAGATCATGCCGCTGGCGAAGCTGCACCCCGAGCGGCTCGACTCGCGGCTCGGGGAGGTCGACGCCGACGTGCTCGCCGAAAGCGACGCGGTGGTCGTCAACATCGACTACCCGCTCGGGCTGGCGGCCTACAACATCCTGCGCGAGGTGGCGGTGGACAGCGCGGCGCTGCGCGGCGTGTACGTGCTGGGCAAGGCCGCGACGCTGAACGCCGACGTGGGCGACGTGATGATCTCGAGCGTCGTGCACGACGAGCACTCGGGCTCGACCTACTGGCTCGACAACGCGTTTGCGGTGGACGACCTGGCCGGCGACCTGCGCTTCGGCAGCGGGCTCGACAACCAGCGCGCGGTGACCGTGAAGAGCACGTTCCTCCAGAACCGCGCCTACCTCGACTTCTACTACCGCGAGGCGTTCACGGTGGTGGAGATGGAGGCGGGCCCCTACTGCAACGCGCTCTACGAGATCGCGGACGCGGACCGCCACCCGGTCGGCGAAGCCGTCAACTTCGCGAAGCTCCCGCTCGACTTCGGGATCATCCACTACGCCTCAGACACGCCCTACACCCAGGCCAGAACCCTGGGCGCCCGCGGCCTCAGCTACTACGGGATGGACTCCACCTACGCGTCCTCACTGGCGATCCTGAGGCGCATCCTGCGCCTGGAGGGAGCGCTGGACTAGCGCAACCTTGTCGAGTTTCCGGCCTATAGGGGGGAGAACTCGACACGGTTCGCACCGCCGCGGTCCGGCGCCGGACCTCAAGCATCGGCGCCGTTGGGACGGGCCGATGAAGCCCCAGCGCCAGTCCACGGGCGCAGCCGCGGCCACCAGGCCGGCACGTTGCGCCGGTACTCGTCGTATTGGGCGCCGAAGCGCCGGCTCAGCGTGGGTTGCTCGTAGCCGTAGACGAAGGCCGCGACGGCGGCCATGAACACGGCCGCATAGAGCAGCAGCGCGGGACGGCCGAGCAGCGCCGCCTCGCCCACGATCGTGGTCGCCACGGCCACGTACATCGGGTTGCGCACGTAGCGGTAGAAGCCGCCCACCACCAGCTGCTCCGGCGGCGCCACCGGCGCCGGGGTGCCGATGCCCTCGATCACGAAGCGGACGAACGCGCTGATCAGCACGGTCGCTCCGCCCGCGATCAGCGCGCCACCGAGGAGCTCGAGCGCGAGCGGCGGGTCGGTCGAGTCCCAGCCCGTCAGCAGCCAGGGCACCAGGACCGTCGCGGCCCCGGGCGCGATCAGCAGGAAGACCAGGCTGCCGGCGGCGGCCCGGGCGCGGGTCACGCGCCGATCGGGTGCCAGGCGGTCTTCAGCTCGGTGACCGCCTCCAACCGCGCCAGCGCGTCGCCGACGGCCGCCTCGTAGGAGCGTGCGGGCGTCGCGTGCCGCACGCGCGTCACGCTCTCCGCCGCCAGCTCGTCGATATGCGCCGCCAGCGCCGAATCGGCCGCGTTCACGATCGCGTTCAGCCCGGGGTGGCCCGCCAGCGCGGCCGTCAGCTCCTCGCGCCGCCCCGAAAGCAGGTTGACGACCCCGCCCGGCACGTCGGAGACGCCCAGCACCTCGCCCAGGTCGAGCCCGCCCAGCGGCATCGGCTCGGACAGCACGCCCACGACCGTGTTGCCCGCCGCCAGCGCCGGCGCGATCTCCGCGACCAACCCGAGCAGCTCCGGCTCATCCGGCGCGACGAGGCCGACCACGCCCGTCGGCTCGGGCAGCGAGAACGACAGGAACGGGGCCGCGACCGGGTTCACCCCGCCGAGCACCGCGGCGATCTTGTCCGTCCAGCCGGCGTAGTGCACGAGCACGTCGATTGCGGCCTCGACCTCGTCGCGGTCGACCGTGAAGTCAGCCGAGCGCGACTCGAGCGCCTCGGCCGCCCGGTAGAGGATCTGCCCACGGTTGTAGGCCGTGCGCGCCGCCCACGGACCGGCCGCCTTGCGCGCCGCCGCCACCGCGTCGCGCACGTCCTTGCGCGAGGCGCGCGGGACGTTGCGGTCGTCGTGGCGGTCGTAGCGGCCAGACTCCGAGCGCACGAACGCGCCCCCGATGTAGAGCTTGTACGTCTTCGGGACGGCCAGCCGGCTCATGACACGCGCAGGTACGGGCGCAGCCCGGCCGGGCCGCCCTCGCGACCGAAGCCGCTCTCCTTGTAGCCGCCGAAGGCCGCGGTCGGGTCGAAGTGGTTGTAGGTGTTCTGCCAGACCACACCGGCCTCGAGCGCGCCGGCCACCTCGAACGCCTTGGCGCCCTTGTCGGTCCAGATCCCGGCGGCCAGCCCGTAGGTCGAGTTGTTGGCCTTCTCGATCGCCTCGGCCTGGGTGCGGAAGGTCATCACCGACACGACCGGGCCGAAGATCTCCTCGACGGCGATCCGGTGCGCGGGCGCCACCTCGGTGAACACGGTCGGCGCGAACCACCAGCCGCGCTCGGGCAGGTCGCAGGCGACGGTGCGCCGCACCGCGCCCTCCTCCTCGCCGGCCGCGACCAGCGACTGGATCCGGTCGAGCTGCTCCCGCGAGTTGATCGCGCCGACATCGGTGTTCTTGTCGAGCGGGTCGCCCACGCGCAGGCGCCCCATCCGCTCCCAGAGCTTGCCGATCACGGTGTCGGCCACGCTCTCCTGGATCAGCAGGCGCGACCCGGCGCAGCAGACGTGCCCCTGGTTGAAGAAGATCCCGTTGACGATGCCCTCGACCGCCTGGTCGAGCGCCGCGTCCTCGAACACGATGTTGGCCGACTTGCCGCCCAGCTCGAGGGTGAGCGGCACGCGGCGGCCGGCCAGCGCCGCCTGGATGTCCTTGCCCACTGCGGTCGAGCCGGTGAAGGCGACCTTGTCGATGTCGGGCTGGCGCACCAGCGCCGCGCCCGCGGCACCGTCGCCGGGCACGATCGAGACGACGCCCGGCGGCAGCTCGGCCTCCTGGAGGATCTCCGCCAGCAGCAGCGCGGTCAGCGGCGTGGTCTCGGCCGGCTTGAGCACCGACGTGTTGCCGCAGGCGAGTGCCGGGGCGAGCTTCCACGCCGCCATCAGCAGCGGGAAGTTCCAGGGGACGATCTGGGCGGCCACGCCGAGGGGGGCCACGTCGCGACCGCCGACGCCGTAGGAGAGCTTGTCGGCCCAGCCGGCGTAGTGGAAGAAGTGGGCGGCGGCGAGCGGGATGTCGACGTCGCGCGATTCGCGCACGGGCTTGCCGCCGTCCATCGACTCGACGATCGCCAGCTCGCGCGAGCGCTCCTGGATCAGGCGGGCGATGCGGAACAGGTACTTGCCGCGCTCGAGGCCCGACAGCGCCGCCCAGCCGGGCTGGGCGCGCCGGGCCGACTCGACCGCCCGGCGCAGGTCGCCCGGACCGGCGAACGCCACCTCGGCGACGGGCTCCTCTGTGGCCGGGTTGAGGCTGGGCACGCGCGTGCCGTCGAGCGGGTCGCGGAAGTCACCGTCGACGAACAGCCCGTAGCTGTCGCGCAGCCGAACGTGGTCGGGCGACTCAGGAGCGGGCGCGTAGTCCCAGACGATGCTCGTGCGCGTGGTGTCGTGCTCCTGTGTGCTCATTCCTTGGAGAAGTCCTCGGGCCGGGAATAGCGCCCGGTCTGGGTCTTCTGATACTGCATGAGCAGGTCGTTGAGCAGCGAGGAGGCGCCGATGCGGAAGCGATCGGGCGTCAGCCAGTCGTCGCCGAGCGTCTCCTTGACCAGCACGAGCCGGTGCAGGGCGGCCTTGCTGGTCGACACACCGCCGGCCGCCTTCATGCCCACGGCGCGGCCGCTGCGCTCGGCGTAGTCGCGGATCGCCTCGAGCATCACCAGCACGACGCCGGGCGTGGCGCCGCTGGCGGCCTTGCCGGTCGAGGTCTTGATGAAGTCGGCGCCGGCCTCCATCGAGATCATCGAGGCGTGCCGCACGTGGTCGTACGAGCCCAGCTCGGCGGTCTCGATGATCACCTTGAGGTGGGCGTCGCCGCACGCCTCCTTGACGCGCACGATCTCCTCCATCACGCGGTGGTCGTCGCCCGCCAGGAACGCCTCGCGCGAGATGACCATGTCGATCTCGTCGGCGCCGGCGGCGACGGCGTCCTCGGTATCGCGCAGCTTGACGTCGAGCGACGCCTGCCCGGACGGGAAGGCGGTCGCCACCGAGGCGGCCTTGACGCCCGTCCCGGCAAGCGCCTCGCGCGCGATGCCCACCAGCGACGGGTAGACGCAGACGGCCGCGCAGGACGGGACCTCGGGCATCGTCGGCGCCGGGCAGACCGCCTTGGCGCACAGGTGGCGCACCTTGCCGGGCGTGTCGGAGCCCTCGAGCGTGGTCAGGTCGACCATCGACACCGCCAGGCGGATCCCCTGCTGCTTGGCGGTCGTCTTGATCGACCGCTTGCCAAGCAGGGCGGCGCGCTCCTCGATGCCCACCCGGTCGACGTGGGGTAGCCGGCGGATCACATGCTCAGTATGGCGCGCTCGCAATAATCGCCCCGCAATGCGTCGTGCGGCCGTAATCGTTCTCGATGCCTGCGGCGTCGGGGCGCTGCCGGACGCCGCGGAGTACGAGGGCGACGCCGGGTCGAACACGCTGAGCCATCTGGCCGAGCGGGTGGGGGGCCTGGAGCTGCCCAACCTGGAGCGGCTCGGCCTCGGCTCGATCGTCCCAATCCGCGGCGTGGCGCCCGCCGCCGAGCCGGTCCTGCACGGGCGCCTGGCGCCGCTGGGCCCGGGCAAGGAGTCGACCACGGGTCACTGGGAGCTGATGGGGGCGGTGCCCAAGCACCCGCTGCCCACGTATCCGGAGGGCTTCCCGCCGGAGGTGATCGACATGCTCGAGCGCGCGACGAACCGCCGCTTCTGCTGCAACCGCCCCTTCAGCGGAACCGAGGTGCTCGAGGTGTTCGGGGAGCGCCACCTGCAGACGGGCGACCTGATCCTCTACACGTCGGCCGACTCGGTGCTCCAGATCGCCGCTCACGTGGACGTGCTGGACGAGCCGAGGCTGTACGCCGTCTGCGAGGCGGCGCGCGAGGTCATGGACGGCGAGCACAGGGTGGGACGTGTGATCGCCCGGCCCTTCGAGGGCTCGCCCGGCGCGTGGGTCAGGCGCGAGGGGCGGCGCGACTACGCGGCGCCGCCGCCCGGGCGCACCTACCTGGAGGAGCTCCAGGACGCCGGCGTACCCGTTCACGCGGTGGGCAAGATCCGCGACCTGTTCGCGGGCGTCGGCATCGACGTCAAGCACGAGGCGACCAACAACGCGAAGGGAATCGAGGCGACCACTCGGCTGCTGCGCGAGCTCGACGGCGGGCTGATCTTCGTCAACCTGGTCGACACCGATCAGGTCTACGGGCACCGCAAGGACGTGGAGGGGTTCCACGCGGCGCTGCGCGAGATCGACGCGGCGCTGGCGGGCTGGCTCGACCTGCTCGGCCCGGACGACCTGTTCGTGCTGACCGCCGACCACGGCGTGGACCCGGACGCTCCCCACACCGACCACACGCGCGAGTACGCACCCCTGCTCGCGGCGTTCGAGGGGCACGGCGGACGCCGCCACGACGGCCCGCTGGCGGACGTGGGGGCGAGCGCGCTGAAGTGGCTGACGGATCGCGAGGCGCCGCTGCCCGGGGAGCCGTTCGTCTAGTGCAGCGCGTCTGCGTCTTCTGCGGGTCGAGCCCGGGCGCCCGGCCCGCCTATGCCGAGGCGACCGCCCAGACCGCGCGCCTGCTCGTCGAGCAGGGCATCGGCGTCGTCTACGGCGGCGGGCACGTCGGGCTGATGGGCGTGCTGGCCGACACCGCGATGGCGGCCGGCGGCGAGGTGATCGGCGTGATTCCGCAGGCGCTCGTCGACCGCGAGATCGGCCACGACGGGATCGGTGAGCTGCGCGTGGTCGGCTCGATGCACGAGCGCAAGGCCCTGATGACAGAGCTGTCCGACGCGTTCATCGCGCTGCCGGGCGGCGCGGGCACGCTCGAGGAGCTGTTCGAGGTCTACACGTGGGCGCAGCTCGGCCTGCACAGCAAGCCGTGCGGGCTGCTCGACGTCGAGGGGTACTACTCGGGCCTGGCCGCGTTCCTCGACCATGCCGTCGACGAGCGTTTCCTGCGCGAGGAGCACAGGGCCGCGCTGATGGTCGAGCGCGAGCCCGCGCGCCTGATCGAGCGGCTGCGCGAATTCGAGCCGAGCGCGGTGACGCCGAAGTGGATCGACCGCGAGCAGACGTGACCACCTCTACACTCGCGCGGCCATGACGGAGACGCGCGTGGGCGACATCCTGGTTCAGCCGGACGAGCTCCAGCATCGCGTGCGCGAGCTGGGGCAGGAGATCTCGCGTGACTACCAGGGGCGCGACCTGCTGTTGATCGGCGTGTTGAAGGGCGCCGTCTTCTTCCTGTCGGACCTGATGCGCCACCTCGAGGTCGAGTGCGAGCTGGACTTCATGGCGGTTTCGTCGTACGGCTCCGCGACCGACTCGTCGGGCATCGTGCGCATCCTCAAGGACCTCGACGCGCCCATCGAGGGACGCGACGTGCTGATCGTCGAGGACATCGTCGACTCGGGGCTGACGCTGTCGTACCTGTTCCGCATGCTGCGGGCGCGCAACCCGGCCACGCTCGAGGTGTGCGCGCTGCTCACCAAGCCCGAGCGGCGTGAGGTCGACCTGCCGATCCGCTACGTGGGCTTCGAGATCCCCAACCGGTTCGCGATCGGCTACGGCCTCGACCACGCCGAGCGCTTCCGCAACCTTCCGTACGTGGCCGTGCTGGAAGGGGAAAACGGCTAAGGAGAGCGCTACACCGCTGCTACGCTGTGGTTTCACCCACGCGCGCACTTTGAGACGAAACGTCACGCAGTGCGTACCTGGTTCGAGGGCACCGTGAGCAGATTCTTCAAGAGCGCTGCGTTTCCGATCCTGATCGTCGTCGTTCTGGCGTTCTTCGCGCAGAAGCTGATCAGCCCTGGCAAGACCCAGCAGGATCCGAACTACTCGGAGTTCCTGACGCAGGTCGAGCGCGGTGACGTCAAGAAGGTCACGCTCCAGACCAAGAACAACTCGATCGACGTCGAGCTCAAGTCCAACGGCCGCAAGTACAAGACGGCCTATCCGGACAACACCGAGCAGAACCTGATCAACCAGCTGCGCGCCGAGGACGTCCCGATCGACGTCAAGGCGAAGGGCGGCTCGGGCTGGATCACGGCGCTCACGTACATCCTGCCGTTCGTGATCTTCCTGCTGTTCTGGCTGTTCATCATCAACCAGATGCAGGGGGGCGGCTCGAAGGTCATGTCCTTCGGGAAGTCGCGCGCGAAGCGAATGTCGGTCGACGCCCCCAAGATCACGTTCCGCGACGTGGCCGGGGTGGACGAGGCCGTCGAGGAGCTCCACGAGATCAAGGAGTTCCTGGAGAACCCGAAGAAGTTCCAGGCCCTGGGCGCGCGGATTCCGAAGGGCGTGCTCCTGTACGGCCCGCCCGGTACCGGCAAGACGCTGCTCGCGCGCGCCGTCGCCGGCGAGGCCGGGGTGCCGTTCTTCTCGATCTCAGGCTCGGACTTCGTCGAGATGTTCGTCGGCGTGGGCGCCTCGCGCGTGCGCGACCTGTTCGAGCAGGCCAAGCAGAACTCGCCCTGCATCATCTTCATGGACGAGATCGACGCGGTCGGTCGCCACCGCGGCGCCGGCCTCGGCGGCGGTCACGACGAGCGCGAGCAGACGCTCAACCAGCTGCTCGTCGAGATGGACGGCTTCGAGATGAAGGACAACATCATCTTGATCGCCGCCACCAACCGGCCCGACATCCTCGACCCGGCGCTGCTGCGCCCGGGCCGCTTCGACCGCCAGATCGTCGTCGACCGCCCCGACCGCAAGGGCCGCACCAAGATCCTCGAGGTCCACACGCGCGGCAAGCCGCTGGCGAAGGCCATCGACCTGGACGCGCTGGCCGGCCAGACCCCCGGGTTCACCGGCGCAGACCTCCAGAACCTGGTCAACGAGGCCGCGCTGCTCGCGGCCCGCCAGGGCAAGCGCGAGATCGACCACCTCCAGCTGGAGGAGGGGATCATGCGCGTGATCGCGGGTCCCGAGAAGAAGACCCGTGTGATGTCGGAGAAGGAACGGCGCGTGACCGCGTTCCACGAGATGGGACACGCGCTCGTGGCGCACTACCTGCACAACACCGACCCGGTCCACAAGATCTCCGTGATCTCCCGCGGCCAGGCGCTCGGCTACACGAGCTCGCTCCCGACCGAGGACAAGTTCCTCACCACGCGCGCGGAGCTGTCGGACACGATGGCGATGACGCTGGGCGGCCGTGCGGCCGAGGAGATCGTGTTCGGCGAGGTGACCACCGGGGCGTCGAACGACCTCGAGAAGGTGACCGCGACGGCCAAGCAGATGGTGATGCGCTTCGGCATGTCCGAGAAGCTCGGGCCGCGCGTGTTCGGGCACGACCACGGCCAGCCGTTCCTGGGACGCGAGTTCAGCTCCGAGCCCGACTACTCGGACGAGATCGCCCGCGAGATCGACGACGAGATCCGGCGCATCGTCGAGGAGGCGCACCAGTCGGCGCGCGAGATCCTGGAGCAGCACCGCGAGAAGCTGGAGTCGACCTCGGAGATCCTGCTGCGGCGCGAGACGATCGAGCGCGAGCAGTTCGTGGAGCTGCTGGAGGGCAAGTCCGAGGAAGAGGTCTTCGGTCGCGAGGAGCCGCCGGTCCCGACGCTGCCGCCGGCTGCCCCCGAGGCGCCCGAGCGCAAGCCCGAGCGCGCTCCGAAGACACTGCCCCGCCCGGGCCTGGCCGGCGGAGCCGCGGAGATGCGCGGCGCCGAGAGCCCAGAGAAGCCCGAGCCGGCTTAGCCCCACGTTCGGCCGCTAAGCACAGCGCGATTCACCTCACTGAGCCTTCCTTGCGCGCCGCGCGAGAGGCGCGTACGCTCCGTCGTCACAGACACGAAGGAGCGCGATCATGGCCCGATCGGTGCGTCGAAGCAACCGCCTGCAGCGCGCGGTGGGGAATCGCTCGCCGAGGCGTAACCGCTTCGGGTCGCGCTCGAAGCGTCAACCGCGCCGCTGGCTGATCGTTTCGGCGGCCGGGTCGGGGGTGGTCGTGGGCATTGCGCTGCTGATGGCTGTGGCGCACGTTCATGGCAACCCTCCGGATTCCGGTGGGTCGTTCCCCGACAGCGCGCTCGAGACCCTCTCCGAGCCCGCCGTGGCTGCGGCGGCCTCGCTGGCGGCGCTGATCTTGATTGCCTGGTGCGTCCGGCGCCTTCGGCTGGAGTTCTTGACCTGGTGGCCCGGACCGATCGTCGTCCAGAACTTCGTGGCGCCCGAGAAGTTCCCCGCGGCCGAGGTGGAGCGGCTGACCACCGCCTTCCGCGATCGCCTCGGTGTGTCCCATCTCCAATCGTGCGCAACGGTCCCGGCGGCCGCCGAGCAGGGTGATTTCCTCGATGTGCTCGGGCGTCGGGGATCGGAGCCCGCCGGGATGCTGTCCACGGTGATTGCCTTCCTGCGTGCCGGCCTTCCAGCTCATGGCTATGAGGTAAGAGGGGCCCTGGTGAAACGTGAGGCGGCCCCGCCTTACGGCGTGACCGTGCAGGTCGTTCGTCTGCCGGGGAAAGGCACCGGGGGGCACACGGTGTGGGACGGCTCGTGGGATGGCGCCGTACGTCACGCCGCGGATCACGCGACGGCGGCGATCCTCCCCTGCACGCGGGCATGCAGGTCGCCGTGGTCGGCGTGGCGCCGCTACTACATGCCTCCAAGCCTGCTCCGCGCCTACGAGGAGGCGGCGGAATGTGAGGAGCAACGCCGCTATGACGAGGCGCTCGGCTACTACTTCGAGGCGCTCAAGCAAGACCCGATGAACTACGGGCTGCGCCTGCAGATCGGCTACCTCCAGGAGAAGCAGGCGCTCTACCTCGATGCTCTCGAGACCTACGACGGGATCCTCGCGATTGCCCATCCGTCCAACAACAGCGAAGCTCGTGGGTCCCGCCCGCAAGACGTTCGCAAGGCCTACCGGGGGAGGGCTCGCCAGGAGCGCGATCGCACCGAGCTCGTGACGCGCTACCGGCGCGCGGTCCTCCTCGGCGGGGACGGCCTTTGCCATCAGTGGCGAAAGACGGCACGGAACTCCCCCACCAAGCGAGACGAAGAGCGCGAACGCATCAGGGAACGGCTCGCGTTCAGCCTCACGGAGCTGTTCGACTGCGCGGATCGGTCACCGGACGTCAGGGAGATGACCGACCCTCTGTACGCGGAAGTGGGTGCCACGCGGCCAGGCCTGCGGGCGTGGCGCGCCGCGCTGGCCAAGTCGCCGGCCGCCACTGCCTCGCTGCCCCGCGGCGAACTGGAGCAGTTGCTGCTCCTGGCGTCGCTGTACGCGCTCCAGGACGTCTTGGAGAGGGCAGCCGAGTCGCGCTTCTGGCGGCCGGCAGTCAGCGCGGAGGCGGTCCGAGTCTCACAGCTGATCGTGGAGGAGCGGCTCCGCCTCCAGCTGGCCGAGCTGTCGCACGCGCCGCTGAGCCCGCTCACGTCGTACGTGAACCACATCGGCGAGGAGCTCGCGAAGATCGAGGGGCGGACCGGCTTCGATCGGTGGCACGAGCACTACAACGCGGCCTGCATCTATGCCCTGCGCCTTCCGACGAAAGGCAATCGCGAGCACAGCGAGGAGGTCGAGCAGCTGGCGGAGGCGGCCGTAGAGCGCCTCAGGCGCGCCAGCGCAAGGGCTGACAGCGCGTTCATGGCGAGCCGGCGCGACTGGGTGCTCAGCGAGGATCCGGACTTACGCGGACTGCGCGCTCAACGGCAGTTCAAGGTCTTCGAGGCCGCGTACTTCCCATCGGCAGCTCGTCCACCGCAGCGCCCGGACAACGCCCACAGGTGGGAGGCGTCGCGCTACACGCTCGATCTGCTTCGAGCGGCCGCGCGGCGCTGGGAGGACACGTGGCACGCCCGAGCGGCGGCGACGCGCGGAGGGCGCGAGGACGGTGAGGTACTGCTGAGGTGGTGCGAGGACGATCGCGAGGGGCGGCGACTGGTGGAAGAGGTCGCGCTGGACTACAAGGACTGGCACACGCGCAATGCCCTCGTAGAGCGAATGCGCCGGTGGAGTGTCGAGTACGGCTTCGCTCCACTCGAGGTGCCGTATCCGCCTTTTGTCGCGGAGGGGCGGTGGACGGACGGTGTGGTCGAGGTCGAGCGAGCCACCAGAGAGGCGATCGGTATCAACAAGCGCCGCCTGGCGGCCCTCACCAGGGCGCTGAGCCCGGACACCGCTCCGGTGGCGGGCGAAACCGCCCAGAGCGCTCCGACGCCAAGCCAGTTCTGCGCGCTCCATGTCGACCTGTGGCGACGGACGCGAGAACTGCTCAGCTCCGGCGACGGAGATGAGGCGGCTGTCCGTGAGCTCGCCCGGACCGTCCAGGCGGTGCAACGCGGCACCGAGCAGCTGACCGTCACCGAGCTCGTAGCCGGCCGCTAGCCGGCGCCCTCGTTCTCAGCCTGTGTCGGGTCTCACACCCGGGACCCGTGTGGCCTGGCAGCCTCTCGCGCGACCCAGAAGGAGGACGAGAGACATGGAAGCTCATTCCGTCCCGGCTCATTCCGTCCCAGCGGAGCTGGTTCCGCCGCGCGCCAAGGATGGTGGCCTCGCCGCCGGCTTCGTTGCGGTTCTCCGTGAGGTCGGCGCCCTGCTGGCCAACTCCGGCGGCTTGGTCGTCGTCGTGGTCTGCGTGCTCGCCGTCATGACGATCACGAGCACCTCGATGGCCACCGTTCCGGACGAGCAGCAGGCCACCGTCGCCGCAGCGGCGTTCACCGTGCTCGGCACGATCGTCGGCGCCTACTTCGGCGTCCGGGTCGGCTCGCACGGCAAGCAGGAGGCGGAGGCCGCCCGCGCGGCTTCCGAGGAGCGGGTTGCCCGCCTGGCCGCCCACGTGCCCCCCGAGCAGGCAGTCGAGGCGCTCGACGCTGTCGGTCGCGCTCGCTGAGCGGATGCGCCAACTTGCCGTGAGGGCCTGGAACCGGGGCCTGGCTGGGCGTACGCTCGGCCCCACCTCCGATGCCGTTCCGCCTGGGCCTCATAGCCGTGGTGCTGGCGGTCAGCGTGGCCGTCGCGGGTGACGCGGGCGCCGTCGACCAGACTGTCAGCGCCCTGTCCGGCCCCAACCGCTTCGCGCCCGCCAACGTGACCATCGACCAGGGCGACACGGTCACCTGGCAGAACATGAGCGGCACCCACAACGTGCAGTTCAACGACGGCAGCTACGAGATGCCGGCCAACCCGAGCAGCTCGATGTGGACCGTCAGCCGCACGTTCAACACGCCCGGCACCTTTACGTACATCTGCCGCCAGCACGGTACGAGCATGTCCGGCAGCGTGACCGTGCAGGCCGTCGCGCCGCCTCCGCCCGGCCCCGGCGAGCCCGCTCCCAGTCCGCCCGGTGGCAGTCCGCCCGGCGGCAATCCGCCCAGCGGCCCGGGTGCGCCCGGCGGCGAGACGAAGGCGCTCAGCATCAGCCTCAAGCTCAGCGACTCCACGCCGCTCGCCGGCAAGCGCGTGCGCCTCTTCGGGGTCGTCAAGCCCGCCCGCGACGGCCGCAAGGTGCAGATCCAGAAGCGCCTGCGCAACGGAAAGTTCAAGACGATCGCCACCACCCGCCTGAAGGCGGCCGCCGGCGACAAGTCGGTCTACGCGCTGCGCCTGCGCGTCACGGCCGACACCGTGCTGCGCGCCCGCGTGGCCGGCGACGACGAGGCCGCCACCGGCCTCAGCCGGGGCCGCAAGCTGGACGTGCACCGGCCCGCGTAGGCTCCGGCGCGTGCTCACCCCCGCGCAGCTGCGCCGCCGCTGCCTGACGCTGCCCGGCGCGGTCGAGGAGTTCCCCTTCCGCCCGGACCTGTCGGTCTTCAAGGTCCACGGCAAGGTGTTCGCGCTCACGCCGCTGAAGTCCAAGCCGCTGCGGATCAGCCTCAAGTGCGAGCCCGCGCTGGCCGAGCAGCTGCGCGACACCTACCCCTCGATCACGCCCGGCTACCACCTGAACAAGCGCCACTGGAACACCGTCGAGCTCAACGGCGACGTGCCCGACAAGCTCGTGCTCGACATGATCGAGGACTCCTACGACCTGATCGTGTCGAAGCTGTCGAAGAGGGTTCAGGCCGAGCTCGACTGGCCGTAGGCCGCGACCCGCGCCACGATCGGCGCGATCGTCTCCGGCGACTCGAGCTGGGAGTAGTGGCCGAGCGACTCGAAGCGTGTCACCGGCGCGGCCGGGCGCAGCTCCAGCACCGCGTCGAGGACGGCCTCGGTGGCGACCGGGTCGCGCAGGGCCCAGGCCAGCTCGAGCCGCCCCGGCCAGTCGCGCAGCGCCCCGTGCCAGCGCTCGGCGAACGTCACCCGTTCGCGCAGGTAGTAGGTGAGCTTGTGCAGGATCCGGTGTCCGCCGCCGTACGCGAGCAGCGCCCACTGGTCGGCCGCCTCCTCGGGGCTCAAGGGGTGCTCCGGCGAAAAGAGCCGCCCGAAGCCGGCGCGGAAGCCGCGCTGGGTGGTGAGCGCCGCGGCGACGCCGCCGAGGCGGCTGCGCAGCACCTTCTGCGACAGAGTCAGGCTGGCCCGCTCGATCACCATGCTGCCGTTCAGCAGCAGCACCGACCGCAGCCCAAACGGCAGCCGGCCCTCCAGGTCGCGGGCCAGCAGCTCCGTCGCCACGGACGTGCCCATGTCGTGCGCGACCAGCACGACCTCGGGCGCGTCGAGCCGCGCCACGACGCCCTCGACCAGGTCTGCCTGATCCATCAGGGAGTAGACGCGGTCGCGCGGCTTGTCGGACAGGCCGAACCCGAGGAAGTCGAAGCACGCCGCCCGCGCTCCGGGGAGCAGGTCGATCACGTGCCGCCAGTCGTATGAGCTCGACGGGTAGCCGTGCAGGAACAAGATCTGCGGTTCGTCGCCCTCGAAGGTGCGCATGAACACCCGCCGGTCCTTCACCTCGACCAGGGCGCCGCCAGCCCGCCACACCTCGACTCTGTTCATGCCGCGCTGCGCTCCCCGGCCGCCACGACCGCCGGCAGCGCGTCGCGCATCAGCGCCAGGATCGACTGCTCCACCAGGGCCTCGACCTGGACACGCGTCGCGCGCTCGTGGAACAGCCACTCGCGGCTGGCCGTCTCCACCAGCCCCATGAACGCCCGGATCACGAGCCGCGCCTCGGGCGGCCCCGGCAAGCTGCCGAGGTGGTTGAGGATCACCTGGTCGACGGCCGCCTCGCGCGCCGCGTCGGCGAGGGCCGCGACCTCAGGGTCCCGGCCGAGGTCGCCGCTCGGGGCGATCGCGAGCAGCATGCCGCGGTTGGCCGACAGGTAGTCGAGCAGCGCGTGCGCGTTGCGGCGGACCATGTCCTCGACCGAGTCGGTCGGCTCGGCGCGGGCGAAGGTGGGCGCCTCGCTCAGCAGCTCGCGCACGACGTCGAGGTAGAGCTCGCGCTTCGAGCCGAAGTAGTGGTGCACGAGCCCGCGCGTCACATGAGCCGCCACCGCCACGTCGCCCATCGATACGGCCGCGTAGCCGCGCTCCTCGAACAGCCCGCGGGCCGAGTCGAGGATCTGCCGGCGCCGGGCTTCCGGGAGCAGTCGTGTCCGCCGCTTATTAGACACGGTGTCAATTGTGCCACCATGCCAGGCGATGAGCCTCTGGGCAAGCCCCTGGCCGGCGGAGGACGGCGGCCCGCGGCGCGGCCAGCAGCCGCATGGCCTGGCCGGCCTCGGCCTGACCGACGGCGGACGGCTCGAGGTCACGAGCCGCGATGCCCTGGCCTCCACGATGTTCGTCCTGCGCGAGCCGGGCGAGCTGTTCCTGCTGCGCCACACGCTCAGCCCGCGCGGTCCCGAGGGGCCGATCGAGACCTGGGTCGAGCGGGTCGACCCGGTCACGCTCGAGCCGATCGCCACCTCCCCGTTGATGGCCGGCGGCCCCTTCTGGCCAGGCGGGCTGGTGGCCCACGCGAACGGGTCGCTGTACGTCACCGCCGGCCGTTGCTGCCACCGCCTGGCGCCCGACCTGACCGTTCTGCGGTCACGCGAGCTGCCGCACAACCGCCCCTACAACTCGCTCGTCGTACTCGACAGCGGGCCGCTCGTGATGAAGGACCTCGACCGCTCGGCCGGCACGCGCACCACGCTCACGGTGCTCGACCCGGACACGCTCGACCCGCTGGTCGGCATGCAGGAGGCGCCCGAGGCGTCGATCGCCCGCCTCAGCGCCCTCGGCGACACGGTCTACGTGGTCGGCGACCACACGATCTCGCGCTGGGACTGGGACGGCCGCCGGCTCGCGCGCGACGAGGGCTGGGAGCTGCGCTACCGAAGCCAACCGGGCCAGGGCTACGGCTGGGACGTGGCGCTGGCCGGCGGGCACGCCTGGTTCATGGACAACGGCGAGCACGACTACGTCACGACAATGCTCGGCGCGGGGGTGGCGTCCGGGCCGGTCCATCTCGTGCGCGTCTCGCTCGACGACGCGGCGGACCACGAGCTCGTCCCGGTCTGCGGCGCGCGCGGCGGAGCGGTCACCAACCCGCCGCTGTTCGACCCGCAGCGCCAGGTCGCCGTCGCCTACGACTCCGCGAACGGCGTCCTGGCCGCCTTCCGGTTCCACCGCGGCCGGCTCGAGCCGCTCTGGCGGCGCGCGCTCGCCTCGGCCGGCCACCTGATGCTGTTCGGCGACACCGGCGAGCTGATCGCCTACGACTTCCACGCCATGCCGGGCGCCCGTACGCGCCTCGCGCGTTCCGCGGGCGCGCGCTCGACCAGGCTCGTGCGCAGCCGGCGCTTCCGGAGCCTCGCGTCACGTCTGGCCCACGAGGACGTGCTCGTGCTCGACGTCGAAACCGGCGTCGAGCGCGGGCGCGCCTCGGTCCCGACGCTGAGCCAGTCGGTCCTGTTCCCCTGCCCGGGCTGGAGCCGCGACGTCTACTACTGCTCGTTCACGACGATCGCCCGGGTCGCCGTTACGGGATGTTGAAGGCCGACAGCGGGTAGCGCTTGAAGTGCCCGAAGCGCGTGCCGGGCGGCGGCTTCTCCCAGTCTGTCGAGTAGCGCGCCAGCGTCAGCGCCCGCGGCAGGTACCAGGCGATCGGCCGGTGCTGGCAGCTCTGCGCGTAGCCGGGCCGGTTGATCCACAGGTAGGCGTCGACCTTGTCGGGGCGCGAGGTCTCAGTCGTCGGCGCCGGCCCGAGGCCACGCAGGCCCGGGTTGCACCAGACCGTGATGCGCCGCCACATGTGGCGCGAGCGGTCGATCCACTTCTTGTAGTGCACCCCGCCGCGGCCGTTCTCGGCGGTGTTGATGATGAAGTGCTTGCCGCCGGTCAGCCGCGAGATCTCGAGCCCGTGCTGGATGTTCGCGCCGGTCCAGTCGTAGTGGGTCACGTTCAACATGAAGCCGCGCACCTTGCGGATGCCGACCGCACGCAGCTGGTTGGCGGTGCGTCGGGCCGGCTCCCAGTCGGACGCGCCGGCTTCGATGTACACGGTGGCGTTGGGCAGCTTCGACAGCGCGTCCACGCCGTGGGCGAGCACGCGGATGCGGTCGTCACGCCGCGACGGCGCCAGGCAGTCGATCGTCCCGAGCGAGTCCGGCTCGAACGCGATCACGACGCGGTCGTCGCCGATCACGCGAGCCAGGTTGTCGTACCAGTTCATCGTGCGGCGGTCCTCGGCCGGTCCGCCGCCCTGGTAGGTCGGCGAACAGCCGGTCGCCTGCGCGCGCAGCACGGTGAAGATCGGCACCTCGCCCTTGGCCCTTGCCGGGTCGATCAGCCGGCGCACCTTGACCCTGAAGTTGGGCCGAGTGAACCGGCCCAGCCAGAGCGCCTTTGGCTCGCGCGCGATCTTCCAGATCAGGTCGGCCTTGTCGGCCTGGCCCGACCGCACCAGCGAGCGCCACTGCTGCATCGACGGCGACTCGGGATCGTTCCAGAAGGTCAGCCCGGCCAGCGGGTTGGGGGCCGAGGGCGACGCACCGCGCGGGTCCTGAGCCCGTGCGGCCGCGGGCACCATCAGCATGACGACGAACGTGATCAGTACAAGCTTGCGAAGCATGGATCTCGGAGGTTGCCCACCGTGGCGGCGAACAAACGGGGCAACGGACGAATGTCCGAACGCGCTAAGCGCCAAAGAACTTAGCCGCAAGGAGCTCGAGCGTCGCCTTGGTCCTCATGGTCCAGGGATCGGTCAACTGCTCGATCGTCCTTAAGTTCAGCCCCGTCTCCCTCATACGCCCGCTTGGCAGCCAGTAGAGCTCGCGGCCCTTCAAGGCGAGCCGGTCCTCGTCGCTGGCCATCGCGAGCACCTGCTTGCGCACGGACGCCGGGGACGCCTCTTGGAGCAGTGCGACCTGCAGCTTCCCCTCGGAACGCTCCACCGCCGCGGCCGGAAACGGCTGGTGCGCGGCGATCGCGCGCACCTCCTTCGCCGTGCGCACGAAGACCTGCACCTCGAAGCCGAACGAGTCGAGCAGCGCCTCCTCTAGGCGGGCGGTCAGCCGCTGCACCGGTTCGCGGCCTGCGGCGAGCACGACGTTTCCGCTCGTGCGGAACGTCTGCACGTCGCTGAAGCCGATGCCCTCGAAGCACGCGCGCAGGTCAGCGCTGCTGGTCTTGCGCTTTCCGCCGAGGTTCACGCCGCGCAGGAACGCGGCGTGGCTCATCGCAGCCATTCGCCCAGCGGCAGCTTCGCGCCGAGCACCGAGAAGTCGCCCTCGTCGCGGATCCGCTCGGCGGCTTCGACCGCGGCCGCCAATCCGACCCAGGCCAGGCCGCCGCCGACGCTGACGCGCTGCCCGCCGGCCTCGACGACCTCGCTCATCGAGAGCCCGGGATGGGCGAGCACGTTGACCGGCTTGGACACGGACGAGCACACCGCCCGCACGTCGTCGGCGTTGCGCAGGCCGGGCGCGTACAGCACGTCGGCGCCGGCCTTCTCGTACGCCTGCAGCCGGGCGATCGTGTCGTCGAGCTCGGGGTTGCCGCGGATGTGGTTCTCGGCGCGGGCGGTCAGCGTGAACGGGAAGTCGAGCGCGCGGGCCGCCTCGACGGCCGCCGCGACGCGCTCGACCGAGTGCTCGAGCGAGTACAGCTCGCCGCCGCGGTCCCAGTCCTCGATCGAGCCGCCGACCGCGCCGGCGCCCGCGGCCGCGGCGATCGCCGCCGCGGCCTGCTCGGGGTCGGGGCCGTAGCCGTTCTCGAGGTCGACCGAGACCGGGAGCCCGGAGGCGGCGTCGAGCGAGCGGGTGTGCTCGACGATCTCGTCGAGCGTGACGCTGCCGTCCAAGCGGCCGAGCGTGAACGCGAAGCCGGAGCTGGTCGTGGCGAGCGCCTCGAATCCGAGCGCCTCGAACACGCGCGCCGAGCCGGCGTCCCACGGGTTGGGGATGACGAACGGATCGCCTTCGTGGAGGGCCCGGAAGGCGGCCGCCTTGTCGCTTTGAGATGGCATGGCGTCTTAGCCTGGCACCAGCTCGACGACGTTGCCGTCCGGGTCGGTGAGCTCGGCGGCGGGCCCGCCGGTCGTGAAGCTCATCCGCACGTTCCGGCTGGGCGCGTCGCCCTCGAGCACCGAGAACGAGCCGCTCGCGCCGGCGAACTGGGCGCGGTCCGGCCTGTCCTTGAACCGGTAGCCGGCGCGCGGGGCGAGCTCATCGTAGAACGCCCGCGACGCGGCGAGGTCGGCCACCCTGATCCAGACGTGGTCGACGATCCCGTCACGGCGCACGCCCTCGAAGTGGACGCCCTCGGCGCTGTTGCCGTCCGGGTCGAGCAGGAAGCCGCCGTAGTAGTCGTCCCGGTACACGGGACGCGGCCCGGGCTCGCCGTCGTCGCGATAGCCGGCCGCGGTGCCGACGCGCCAGAACTCGTCGACTTCCGCGCGTGAGGGCGCGCCGAAGCCGAGGTGGACTCCGCGCGTGACGTCGCCGTACGCCTGCTCGATCGCGAAGTCCGGCCAGTCCCCGATCCCGAGCGTGGCCAGCACGGTCTCGTAGAAGCGCCGCGACGCCTCCGGATCGGAGGCGAGCAGCGTCACGCGGCGGAACACGCAGCTACGCGGTTGCCGGCTCGGGGACGGCCCGGGCGCTGTTGAGCGACCAGGCCAGCCCGGCGAGCCAGATCCCCGCCAGCACCGCCAGCAGCCCGCCGTCGTCGCCAGTGGGCTTGGTGACCATGACCGCGATCACGAGGAACAGCGTCACGTAGTCGATCCGGGCGAGGGCGAGCAGACGGCGTGTGTCGGCGAGCGACTGCGGCGTGAACTCCCCGCCGTCGCGCGCCATCGCCGCGGCGATCTGGTCGCCCCGCGGGCGCAGCACCGCCACGCCGGTCACGAAGGTCGACAGGTAGCCGAGCAGGCCCAGCACGACCCAGAGCTGGTCGAACTCCCACGGCCCGTCGATCGTCAGCCAGACCCCGGCCGCAACCACGGTCAGCGACGCCGGGATGAACAGGTGCGTGGCCAGCCAGGAGTTCCAGTCGAGGATCTGCTTGATGGTGGCGGTGTCGTCGGTGCGCTCGGCGCGCAGCGCGAGCACGATCAGGAGGAAGCCCGATCCGACCCAGGCGACCACGGCTGCGATGTGGACGAACAGCAGGAACTCGTACCAAGTCATGGGCCAGTTCTACCCCAGCCCAAGGACGTCGGCCACCTTCGGGTCGGCGAGCGAGCCGGCCTGCAGCGAGGCACCTTCGATCGGCGAGTCGGGGAAGTAGGGCACGGCGATCACGAACAACCCGGCGGCGCGCGCGGAGGCCACGCCGGGCGGTGAGTCCTCCAGCGCCGCGGCGCGCTCGGGCGCGGCCCCGAGCGCCGCGCAGGCGGCCAGGTAGAGGTCCGGCGCAGGTTTCGGTGCGGCGACGTCGTCGGCGCTCACGATCACGTCGAAGTGGCCGTCCAGCAGCCCGGCAACCGACAGCACCTGCTCGACGAACACGCGCGAGGAGTTCGACGCGAGCCCGACCGGCACAGCCGCCGTTCGGATGGCCGCGAGCAGCTCGAGCGCGCCCGGCCGCGGCGGCACCCCGGCGTCCACCTCGACCATGACCAGCTCGTGCAGCTCGTCCATCAGCTGCTCGCCGCGGCCGGGCAGCCCGAGCATGACCTCGAGCTTGGCCGACGCCTCCACGCGCGACGTCCCGATCAGCGAGCGCTTGTGCTTGGCTGTGAAGGTCTCGCCGTGGCGGGCGAACAGGGTCGTCTCCGCGCGCGTCCAGGCCTCCTCGGTGTCGAGCAGCAGCCCGTCGTTGTCGAACACGATCGCCTCGAAGGCCATTGCCCGCGCATACTTCCAGCCGGTGCGTCCTTACACCGTCATGGGCATCGTCAACGTCACGCCCGACTCGTTCTCGGACGGCGGCCTGTTCCTCGACCCCGACGCAGCCGTCGAGCACGGCGTCGGGCTGGCGGCCGACGGCGCCGCGATCCTCGACGTGGGCGGCGCCTCCACGCGTCCCGGCGCCGAGCCGGTCGCGACGGCGGACGAGCTGGCCCGCGCGATACCGGTGGTGGAGCGGCTCGCGGCGGCCGGGCAACGCGTCTCGATCGACACGACCAAGCGCGAGGTGGCCGCGGCTGCGCTCGACGCGGGCGCCACGCTCGTCAACGACGTCTCGGCGTTTCGCTTCGCCCCCGAGCTGGCCGGCCTGGTCGCCGACGCGGGCGCGGACTGCTGCCTCGCCCACATGCCCGGCGATCCGAAGACGATGCAGTCGCAGGCCCGCTACGACGACGTCGTGGGCGAGGTGAAGTCGTTCCTCGAGGAGCGGCTCGCGTTCGCGGTCGGCGAGGGGATCGCCGAGCAGCGAGTCTGGCTCGACCCCGGGATCGGGTTCGGCAAGACCGTCGAGCACAACCTCGAGCTGCTGCGCCGGCTCGACGAGATCGTCGCGATCGGCCGGCCGGTGGTGATCGGCACGTCTCGGAAGAGCTTTCTCGGCAAGCTGGCGGGCGGCCGCGCCGAGGACGAGCGCCTCCCCGGAACGATCGCGACCAACGTGATGGCGCTCGAGCGCGGGGCCGCCGTCTTCCGCGTTCACGACGTCCGCGCAGTCGCCGATGCCCTTGCGATCGCGGTTGCTACGGTCGGTCCATGACCTGGGAGCGGGAGGACGAGGAGGAGTACGACGACGAGCTCGACGAGGACGGGCTCGACGACGACCGCCAGTCCGCCGCCCCCGCGGTAACGATCGAGATCAGCGGGCTTTCGCTCTACACCCGGCACGGCGTGCACGAGGCCGAGCGCGAGCTCGGCCAGCGGCTCGTCTTCGACGTCTCGTTCGAGATGGACGAGTGCGACGCGACCGTCACCGACCGCGTCGAGGACACGATCGACTACGGCGAGGTCTGCGAGCAGGTCGCGCTCGCGGCGCAGGAGCGCTCGTACAGCACGCTCGAGCGGCTCTGCACTGCGGTGGCCGACCGGCTGATCGACCGCTTCGGCGCCGAGTCCGTGCGCGTGAAGGCCGCCAAGCCCGAGCCGCCGATCCCGCTGCCGGTCGACGAGGTCTCGGTGGAGGTCTGGAAGGAGGCTTGAGCGAGGTCGGCTACCTCGGCCTCGGCTCGAACGAGGGCGACCGGCTCGCGAACCTGCGCGCCGCCCGCGCGGCGCTCGCCGGCCACGGCGTCGAGGTGACCCTCTCCTCGTCGGTCTACGAGACGGCCCCGCAGGGCGAGGTCACCGACCAGGCCGACTTCCTGAACGCCTGCCTGCGGATCCGCACCGACCTCGAGCCGGAGGAGCTGCTCGACGCTTGCAAGGCGGTCGAGCGCGAGCTGGGCCGCACGCCCGGCGGCGTGCGCCATGGGCCGCGGCCGATCGACATCGACGTGCTGCTGCTGGGCGAGCGCACCTGCTCGTCGGAGCGGCTGACGCTGCCGCACGCCGAGGTGAGCAGCCGGCGCTTCGTGCTCGAGCCGCTGCTCGAGCTCGACCGCGCGCTCACCCTCCCCGACGGTACGCGGCTGGTGGAGTTGCTGCCCGAGGTGGCCGACCAGCGGGTCGAATGCGTCGCTCCCCCCGGGTGGGGGGTTTGACGCAGCTGAGGTTGAGAGGTTCCCCCAACTTGGGGACTCTTCTGGACATGCAGGAGACGCTTGAGCTTGCCAGCTTTCGTGGAAACGACGACCCCAGTTTGGTCGCCGCGGCGCTCGCCTGCCGAGCCTGCCTGTCCGGCGAGGTCGACTGGTCGCTGCTGATCGACGACTTCGACGCCGAGGTGATCTGCCGCTGCCGCTCCTGCGGGTACCAGCGGTCGGTCTCGCTGACCTCCGAGCAGGCGCTGCGT
The DNA here is from genome assembly GCA_052038485.1 of Thermoleophilaceae bacterium. Lineage (GTDB taxonomy): Bacteria > Actinomycetota > Thermoleophilia > Solirubrobacterales > Thermoleophilaceae > JACVRW01. Next base: position 56,352 of record JBQGCL010000036.1, read on the forward strand.
CTCGCCCTGGACGAGCACTAGCGGTACAACACCCTCATGGCGGTCCCGGCGCGCACCGACGCACCCGACGTGATCGTCGAGCTGCTCGCCGAGCTGGACCGGCAGCCGACGGGCATGAGCGGGGAGGAGTTCTACAACCGCCTCTGCACCGCGCTGTGCAGCGTCGCCAACATGAAGCGCGCCGGACTGCTGCTCTACGACGAGGTGCGCAAGCTCGTCGTGCCGGTCGGCAGCCACGGACTCGAGCGCGCCCTGCTGCGCGACATCTACGGCACGCTCGAGGAGACCCCGATCGCCCAGGTCGCGCTGGCCGAGGACCGCGTCGTAGAGGTCACGGACGACCTCGCGCCCTGGATCCCGGCGCGCTACGCGCACTTCCCCGGCATCGTCACGCTCACCTGCACGCCGGTGTCGGCCGGCGGGCGCTGGCTGGGCGTGATCTTCGCCGACCGCGGCGGCGGCCACTTCGAGCTGACCGACGAGGAGCGGCACGCGATGTGGACGCTCGGCAAGACCGCGGCGCTGGCCGCGAGCGTGCGCATCGCGACCAGCCAGCAGGGTCGCGCCCGGCTGCTCCAGGCGCGCATCGACCTCGCGCGCGAGATCCACGAGCGCGTGGTGCAGCGGCTGTTCGGCGTGTCGCTCGTGCTCGGCTCCGAGCACGGCCTCAGCGAGGAGGCGCGCCGGCGCTGCGCCGATGAGATGCAGGCGGCCCTGAAGGACCTGAGCGACGCGCTCGGGCGCCCGCTGGCGCCGCCGACGCTCGACACCGGCGCCACCCTGCGCGACGAGCTGACGCGGCTCGGCCGCCACTACAAGAACCTGCCGCTCGAACTCGACTGGGAGGACGGCGTGGAGGTCCCCGGAGACATCGAGCCGCTCGCCCAGTCGGTGCTCGCCGAGGCGCTGCGCAACGCCGACAAGCACGCGCGCCCCACGCGCGTGCGCGTGCGCGTGGGAAGTGTCGACGGCGCGTTCGTGCTCGAGGTGCGCAACGACGGCGCGCTCGGCGGCACGCGCGGCACCGGCATGGGGCTGCGTCTGGCGGCCGTCGAGGCGCTCGGACGCGGCGCGCTGGTGGAGTTCGGCCGCGAGGAAGACGAGTGGCGCGTGCGGCTGGTCGTGCCGGTCGAGGAGAGCGAGGAGGAGTGAGTCCCGAGCGCAACCTGCGGGTGCTCGTCGTCGACGACCACGACGTCGTCCACTGGGGCTTCCGTCTGCTGCTCACCGAGCAGCCCTGGGTCGAACGCTGCCTGTCGGCTTCGAGCGTCGAGGAGGCGCTCGAGCTCGCCCGCCGCTACAGCCCGCACGTCGCGCTCGTCGACCTGTTCCTCGGCGAGGAGTCGGGCGCCGAGCTGTGCGAGGCGATCAAGCGCGAGTCGCCGACCACGCGCGTGCTGCTGATCTCGGGCGCCGGCTGGATCTCGCCCCAGGCCGCCAAGGCCGCCGGCGCGTCGGGGTTCGTCTCGAAGGACTGGGCCGCCGACGACGTCGCCGCCGCCGTGCGCATGGTTGGCAAGGGGATGACCGTGTTCGCGCCGCGCGCGGAGCAGCCGGCGGCGCCGCTCTCGGAGCGCGAGCGCGAGGTGCTCTCGCTGATGGCGTCGGGCGCGACCAACAAGGAGATCGCGCAGCGGCTGTTCCTCTCGCCGCACACCGTCAAGGAGCACACGAGCGCGCTCTACCGCAAGCTGAACGTGCGCAACCGGGCGGAAGCGGTCCAGCGCGCGGAGCGGCTCGGCCTGACTGTCTGACAAACACCCCCCGACCGGGGGGATCGCCGATCCGTAATGCTGAGACCGCCCCCGTGTACGGAATGGTTGGAAGTGATGGCTCGCGTCAACGGACAAATCGCGCTGCTGTTTCCCGGCCAGGGAAGCCAGACAGCGGACATGCGCGAAGCGGTGGAGCGCCACCGGCCCGACCTGCTCGAGCTCGCCCGCTCGGAGGTCTCGAACGACCTGTTCGAGCGCGCGGACGAGGGCACGCGCTGGGCGCAGCCTGCAATTTTCTGTGCAGCGCTGGCCGGCTACGAAGTTCTTAGAGAGCGCTACCAAGCTGACCTCATGGCCGGCCACTCCCTCGGCGAGATCACCGCGCTGGTGGCCGCCGAGGCGATCGCCGCCGCCGACGGCCTGCGGCTGGTCGCCGAGCGCGGCCGGCTCATGCAGGAGGCGCGCGGCGGCGGGATGATCGCCGTCCGCGTTCGCGGCGACCGCACGCCGATCGAGGAGGTCGCCGACGAGACGGGCCTCACGATCGCCAACGACAACGCGCCCGACCAGCTCGTGCTGTCGGGCTCGCTGGAGGCGCTCGATCGCGGCGAGGAGCTGCTCGGCGAGCGCAAGGTGCGCGCCAAGCGGCTGCCCGTCGGCGGCGCATTCCACTCCCCGCTCATGGAGCCGGCGGTGGCCCCCTTCCGAGAGGTCGTCGAGCAGGTCGAGGTGCGCGAGCCGCGCGTGCCGGTGCTGTCCTGCGTGAGCGCCGCGCCGTTCGAGGACGTGCGCGAGCAGCTCGTCGCCGCGCTCACCAACCCGGTCCGCTGGACCGGGGTCATGAGCTCCCTCCAGGGCCTGGGCGCGACGCACTTCGTCGAGACCGGCCCGGGGCGCGTGCTGACGAACCTCGTGCGCAAGTCGCTCGACGGCGTGGAGGCCGAGGCGCCGCTGACGATGGAGGCCGCCAATGCATAGCGCCGTCGCCGAGCAGACGCTCGCGGTCGAGCGGGCGACCCGGCCCGCCGCGATCGTGTCGCTGGCGATGGCGGTGCCCGACAACGTCGTCACCAACGCGGCCGTTGCCGAGGGCGCCGGCGTCACCGAGCAGTGGATCGTGCACCGCACGGGCGTCCACGAGCGCCGCCACGTGACCGAGGGTCAGCGCCTCCAGGACCTGGCGACGGCCGCCGGGCGCGAGGCGCTCGACGCGGCCGGCCTGTCGCCGCGCGACGCCGACCTCGTGCTGGTCGCCACCGTCGGCGCCGACGAGCTGCTGCCCAACGCCGCCCCGCTGGTCGCGACCGACCTGGGCGCTGACCGCGCCGGCGCGATGGACGTGGGCGCCGCCTGCACGGGGTTCCTGTCGGGCCTGTCGCTGGCCGCCGCGCAGGTCGAGTGCGGCCGCTGCGAGAACGTGCTCGTGATCGGCGCCGACGTGCTGAGCCGCTTCACGGACCCCGCCGACCGCGGCACCGCGGCGCTGTTCGCCGACGGCGCCGGCGCCGTCGTCGTGGGCGCCGCCAACGGCGGCCCCGGCATGATCGGCCACATCGCCCTGCACTCCGACGGCGCCGGCGCCGATGCGATCCGGGCCGGCCACGACGACAAGATCATCCGCATGCAGGGGCACGACACCTTCAAGGCGGCCGTCCACCGGCTGTCGGAGTCGACGGTCGAGGCCGTCGAGAACGTCGGCCTCGAGCTCGACGACGTCGGCCTGTTCGTCTACCACCAGGCCAACGCGCGCATCCTCGCCGCCGTCGGCGAGCGGCTCGGCCTCGAGCGCGAGCGCGTGATCGACTGCATCGACCGCTACGGCAACACCTCCTCGGCGACGCTGCCGATCGCGCTGGCGGACGCGCGCGAGCGCGGCATGCTCGAGCCGGGCATGAACGTACTGGTGGCGGCCTTCGGCGCGGGTTTCACCTGGGGTGCTGGGGTGATCCAATGGGGGCCATGAATGGACGCCCAGAGGGATGCGCGCTGGTCACTGGCGCTTCGCGCGGCATCGGTGCGGCGATCGCCAAGGCGCTCGCGAGCGAGGGCTGGCCGGTGGGAGTGAACTACCGCAGCGATGCCGACCGCGCCGAAGCCGTCGTGCGCGAGATCACCGAGGCCGGCGGCCGCGCGATCGCCGTGCAGGCCGACATCTCCGACCCCGAGGCCGCGGAGGCGTTGTTCGCGCGGCTCGAGGAGGAGCTCGGCCCGGTGCTGGTGCTCGTCAACAACGCCGGCGTGCGCGCCGACGGCCTGTCGCCGCAGATCGACGACGACGACTGGTCGCGCGTGATCGAGACCAACCTGTCGGCCGCGTTCCGGCTGACCCGGCGCGCGCTGCGCCCCATGATCCGCAACCGGTTCGGGCGCGTGGTGAACATCGCGTCCGTGGTCGGCACCGAGAAGGCCAATCCGGGGCAGGCGAACTACGCCGCCTCCAAGGCGGGCCTGGTGGCGATGACGAAGACGGTCGCCACCGAGGTGGCGCGCCGCAACGTCACCGTCAACGCCGTGGCCCCCGGGCTGATCGAAACCGACATGACCGAGGAGCTGGGCGACGGGCTGCTGGCGCTCGTGCCCGCCCGCAGGGCTGGGACGCCCGACGATGTGGCGGCCTGCGTGCGCTTCCTAACTTCCACCGACGCCGGCTACGTGACCGGCGTCTGCCTCACCGTCGACGGCGGCCTGACCGCCTGAAAGGAGCAACTGGATGTCTACAACCGCTACCCGTGAGCAGATCGAGGCCCGCGTGTTCGAGGCGCTCGAGGAGTTCGGCGCCGAGCCGGATCAGATCTCGGCCGACGCCGAGTTCGAGACGCTCGACATCGACTCGCTCGACCTCGTCGAGCTCGCCCAGATCGTCGAGGACGAGTACGGCGTGCAGCTCAAGGGCGAGGACATGGAGGGCATCAAGACCGTCCGGCAGGCCGTGGACCTGGTGACCTCGAAGCTGGGATGACCCGCAACGTCGTCATCACCGGAGTGGGGGCCGTGACGCCGCTGGGCGTCGGTGCCCGCACCCTGCACGAGCGCTGGAGCGCCGGCGTGTCCGGGATCGAGGACGGCTACGGCCGGGCCACCGAGTTCGAGCCCAAGGAGCACCTCTCGATCAAGGAGGTGCGCCGGGCCGACCGCTACACGCAGCTCGCGCTGACGGCCGCCGCCGAGGCGATCGAGGATGCGGGCTGGGAGGACGGCCCGCCCGGAGACCGCGACCGCGCGGCCTGCGTGATCGCCACCGGCATCGGCGGCATCGACACGCTCGAGCAGCAGCACCTGATCCTGCAGCAGCAGGGTGCCGAGCGCATCTCGCCGCTCTCGATCCCGCTGCTGATGCCCAACGCGGCGGCTGGAGTGGTGTCGATGAAGCACGGGCTCCAGGGCCAGTCGTTCGGAACCGTGTCGGCCTGCTCGGCGGGCGCGCACGCGATCGGCATGGCGGCGCGGCTGATCCGCTACGGCGACGCCGAGACGGCCGTCGCCGGCGGCAGCGAGGCGGCGATCACGCCGCTCGCGACGGCCGCGTTCGGCCGCATGGACGCCCTGTCCGACAGCGGTATCTCGCGGCCGTTCGACAAGCGCCGCGACGGCTTTGTGATGGGCGAGGGCGCCGGCGTGGTGGTGCTCGAGGAAGAGGAGGCGGCTCGCGCCCGCGGCGCCCGCATCCTCGGCTGGGTGCGCGGCTACGCGTCGACGTCCGACGCGCACCACCTGACCGCTCCCGAGCCCAGCGGCCGCGGCGCCTCGAAGGCGATCGAGCTTGCGCTCGCCGACGCCGGGATCGGCCCGGATGACGTCCAGTACGTGAACGCGCACGGCACCTCGACGCCGCTCAACGACCGCGCCGAGACAAACGCGCTGAAGGTGGCCTTCGGCGAGGAGCGCGCCGCCCGGATCCCGGTCAGCTCGACCAAGTCGGCGATCGGGCACCTGCTCGGCGCGGCGGGCGCGGTCGAGGCGATCGCGACGCTGCTGGCGCTGCGCGACCGGATCGCGCCGCCGACGCTGAACTACGAGGAGCCCGACGAGGGGCTCGACCTCGACTACGTGCCGCTGGAAGCCCGCCCGCTCGCCAACGGCGACATCCGCGCGATCGGCATCTCGAACGCGTTCGGGTTCGGCGGCCACAACGCGGTGGTCTGCCTGGAGGCCGAGTGAGCGCTCTCGCTGAACGTCTCACGGTCGTCGAGCGCCCGCGCACGCTGGATGCGTACGGGCGGCTCGAGGCGCTGTTCGATCCCGGATCGCTGAACGTGATCCGCTCGACGGTGCTGCCGCGACGGGAGTCGAAGCGGATGGAGCCGGGCGACGGCGTCGTGGGCGGCAGCGGCACGGTCGCCGGCCGGTCCGTGTTCGCCTACGCGCAGGACCAGAGCTTCGCGGGTGGCTCGCTGGGCGAGGCCCACGCGGAGACGATCCTCCGCGTGATGGAGCTGGCCGAGCGCGCCGCGGCTCCGATCGTCGGCTTCATC
>JBQGCL010000037.1:0-6810 GCA_052038485.1 Thermoleophilaceae bacterium
GCGGGCCGCGGGCGGCCTGGCGGGCGCGCGGGCGCGCCGCGCGCGGGCGGCCCCGCGCGCGCGCGCGCCGCCAGCGCGGGTCGCGCTGGTAGGCCCGCAGCCGGGCGTGCTCGGCGGCGTGCTCGGGCCCGAGCGTGGCCGTCTCCTCGGCGCGCAGCAGTCGCTCGTCCGAGGCGGCGTGATCAGCGCTCGCGGCGGCGCAGGGGACGAGCGTCAGGGCAGCGGCCAGCAGAGCCAGACCGGGGCGAGGCAGGGCCATGCATCGAACTTACCGCGCCGCGCCGAATCCCGCGACCGCGCGCAGCACGTCGTGGGCCAGGCGGGCGCCCTCGTCGGGCACCTGCGGCGTGGCCTGGACCCGCACGACCACGTCCTGACCGTCGAGCTCCTCGAGCTCCACGTGCGGCGGGCGCTTGGTCGCCACGCTGATCTCCTCGTCGACCTTGCGCTGCACGAGCTCGGGGTCGACGGTGACCGGCACGCGAGCGCGCATGTCGACGGCGTCGGGCTCGCGGATCGGGCGGGCAGACGTGGACAGCGCGGCGGTGTTCGGGACGAGCACGAGGTCGTCGCCGTCGTAGAGCGTGACGTACAGCAGCCCGTGCGACGCCACCGTCCCCTCTACGTCCATCCCGAAGCCCGACAGCCGGACGCGATCGCCGACGTGAAAGGGGCGCGCCGACAGCAGCACCACCCCCGCGAAGATGTTGCCGAACGTCTGCTGCGTGGCAAGACCGATCACGATCGCCGTGAAGCCGGCGCCGGCGGCCAGCGTGCCGGGGTCGAGCCCGGCCAGGCGCAGGCCGACGAGGGCGACCGCCACGAGGGTGACGAGCTGGACCGCGAAGGCGGTCATCCCGGCGGTGGCGGGTTCCAGGCGGCGCTCGAGCAGCGGCTGCATCAGGCGCCCGGCGTTGCGCGCGACTCCCGCGCCGAGCAGGATCAGGAAGGCCGCGACCGCGATCCGGGCGGGCTTGTCGACGCCGAACAGCTCGCGGCGGTTGAGGTAGGCCACGATCAGGCCGGCCAGCAGCGGCAAGAGCAACGCGAGCTGGCGCCGGCCCCGGCGGGCGGCCTCGGCGGCGGCGCTCCGCAGCGACCCCGAAGGGATGCGGCGGGCGGCCTGGCGTAGTGCGAACTCACGGGTGGGCATCCCATAGAGGTCTCCCCAGCACGCCCGCACTCACACATCTGGGCAGGAACATCCGTCCAGGCTCCAGCCGCGGGCCGATCGTGCCGATGAGATCGCGCTCGCAAATCGGACTCGGAGGACCCAATTGGCTCAGGAGACGGATTCCCACAGCAGGCGCGCGGTTCTGACCGGCGCCGCGGCGCTGGCCGGAGCCGGCGTCGCCAAGCTGGCCGGACCGGACAGCGCGAAGGCGGGTCACAACACCGATATCGCCTACGACTCGCAGACGGTCATGCACGTCGACGTGACGAACACGACCGCCGGCAGCACGCGCGTGTCGAGCGACATCAGCGGGACGGCGGCGTTCGTGGCGCTCAACAACTACCCGGTCGGGATCAGCCGCCCGGACGGGATGCTGGGCCGGACCATGTACACGACTTCGAACTGCGCCGGCGTGGCCGGCACCTGCGAGGCGGCTTCCGGGGGCATCGGGGTCCAGGGCGCGAGCAAGGCGACAAACGGCACGGGCGTCTACGGCTTCTCCGGCAGCGTGGTCCCGTCCGAGCTCTCCCCCGGCGGCGTCGGCGTGTACGGCAACGGGCCGAGCGTGGGCGTGCACGGCAAGGGACGCGACGCCACGGGCATCGGCGTCCAGGGCCTGGCGACCAACGGCTCGGGCGTGCGCGGGCAGGCGACCGCCGGGAGCGGCGTGCGCGGCGAGGCGACGACCGGGCCGGGCGTGCACGGCGAGTCCACCGGCGGCACCGGCGTCGAGGGGCGCGGCGTCACGTTCGGCGTCGACGGCCGGGCTTCGGCGAAGGGGATCGGCGTGTTCGGCAGCTGCGCCGCCGGCACCGGCACCCAGGGGACGACCGACACGGGCGTCGGGGTGCTGGGCGTGGCCGGGGCGAACGGTATCGCCGGGCGCTTCGTCGGACGCACCCTCGTCGAGGGAACGCTCGAGGTCACGGGCGGCGCGCCGAGCGCGATGGTGAAGGCGTCCGACGGGTCCTCGCACCGGCTCTACTCGGCCGCCAGCCCGCAGCGGCTGGTGGAGGCGTTCGGCGAGGCCAAGCTGGTCAGGGGCCGGGCGGTGGTCAGGCTCAACGCGGACTTCGACGCGCTCGTGACCGGCAAGCGCTACCAGGTCGTGCTGACCGAGTACGGCAACCTGGGCGGCGTGTACGTCGCCAAGCGCGGCCAGCACTCATTCGAGATCCGCAGCCGCCGGCGCCGCGCCCGCGGTCGGGTCGGCTTCCGCGTCGTGGCGAGCCTGGGCTAGCGGTTAGGCTCGCGCCGATGCGGCGCGGGACGGCAATCGCGGCGAGCCTGCTTACGTGCCGATCCGGCTGCGCCTGCGCGGCACCCGCTTCGTGGAGGACCTGCCGGTCGGCGGCACGGTCGAGTGGATCCGCCGAGCGCGACGGGTGACCGCCCGGCTGCGGGTGAGCGGCGGACGGCTGCGGGTGGCGTGGGACGCAACCGCGACGCGGGCAATCGCGTCGGTGCGCGGCACGCTCGGCGGCCGCGCGGTGCGGTTGCGGACGCCCGCGCCCTGAGCCGGCGAATGCCGTCGAGTACGATCGCTGCGTGCCCGAGCGCCTCTACTTCACGGAGTCCGACGAGGCCAACGCGCTGATCGCGTCGGATCCGATGGCGCTGCTGATCGGCTTCGCTCTCGACCAGCAGGTGACCGTGCAGAAGGCCTTCTCCGGCCCGCTGGCGATCAAGGAGCGGCTCGGCTCGCTGGACGCGGCGACGCTGGCCGCCGCCGACCTCGAGCCGATCTTCCGCGAGCGGCCCGCCGTCCACCGTTTCCCCGGCTCGATGGCGAAGAAGGTGCAGGCGCTGGCCGTGCACGTGCGCGACACCTACGACGGCGACGCCGCGCGCGTCTGGACGGATGCCGCCGACTCCCAAGCGCTGCGCGCCAACCTGGCGGCGCTGCCGGGCTTCGGCGAGATGAAGGTCAAGGCGCTCGGCAGCGTGCTCGCCAAGCGCTTCGGCGTCGAGGTCGCCGCCGAGCTCGTGCCGTGGCACCCGACGCTCGGCGACGTCGACTCGCCCGAGGCGCTCGAGGCCTACCAGGCGGCCAAGCGCGCCCACAAGGCCGAGTGGCGCAACGCGCAGGCGGCCGCCGCCTCCTAGTCGGCCGGCCGGCGCTGCGCCGGGTATGGCACGTCGATGTCCAGCTCGCCGTCCCGGGCGAGGCGGACCAGCATCAGCTGCGTGTCGCCGTCCGGATAGATGAACTGGCACCGAGTCGAGCGGTCGCGCCGGATCGGCCCCGGGCAGCGCACGAACTCCCTCGCCACCGCGGCGAGCTGGCGCTCGAGCCGGTGCTCCGCGCGCACGGCGGGCACGGGCGCCGGGGGTTCGGGTGGCGGATCGCGCGTGACGAGCACCACCCCCGCGACGCAGGCGACGAGCGCGACCACGCCGACCGCGATCCAGCGGGCCGGCGGCCGCGGTGGCGACCGCCGCTCCGGCAGCTCGAAGAAGACGAAGCCGCAGTGCTCGCAGCGCGCCGCCTCCGGCTCGGCGGCGGTGCCACAGCGCGGGCAGCTCGCGGTCGTAAGTGCCACAGGTGGGTTCTACCGTGTAAAACCCCGGCCCTGATGGAGTTCCTCGTCCGCATCGAAGTGCACCTGCCTCCCGACATGCCCGACGAGCGCCGCGCCGAGCTGAGTGCGGCGGAGCGCGCCTATGGCAAGGAGATGCAGGCCAAGGGCGCGATCAAGCGGATCGCCGCCCTCGCGGTTCACCCGCTCGAAGCCGCGGACTGATGGACCTCACGGCGCAGGGCAGGGCGATCGTGGACAACGCGCTCTACCTGGTGCTCGGCACCGCCGACGCCAACGGCCGGCCGTGGGCCGCGCCCGTGTACTTCGCCCACGACGGCTACCGCGAGGTCATCTGGGTGTCGAAGCCCGAGGCGCGGCACTCGCGCAACATCGCGGTGCGCCCCGAGGTCAGCATCGTCGTGTTCGACTCGACGGTGCCGCTCGGCACCGGCGGCGGCGTCTACATGGAGGCGACGGCCGCAGAGGTCGGCGAAGCCGAGCGCGACGCGGCGCTCGCGACCTTCTCGCGCCGTTCGGTCGCCCACGGCGGCGGCGAGTTCACCGCGGCCGACGCGCTGCCGCCTGCCCGCCTGCGGCTCTACAAGGCAACGGCCGCCGAGCAGTTCGTGCTCGACGACACCGACCAGCGCGTGCCGCTGACCCTCTAGCGGGTGCCCACCGGTTCCAGCTCCTGCTCCGGCGTCGCCGGCAGGGGCTCCACTCGGGGCTCCTCCCGCTCGGCCTCGTAGTCCTCGCTACGCGGCTACTTCAGCGCAAAACGCTCAACCGCCCGAGCCTGCTGGGCAGCGGCCGGCTCGAGGAAGCCGTCGCACTCGCCCTTGGGCAGGATCGAGATCACGACCGTCGCGGCGTGCGAGAGCACGGTGCTCACGTCGTTCGAATCGAAGGCCGCCTCGCCGTCCTGGACGATCTGGGTGAGGTCGGCCCGGATGTCGCTCAGCGTCTGCTGGTCCTGGGCCGAGAAGCGGTCGCGGTCCTCCCAGATCAACTCGGCCGCCCCCTGGAGCACGACGGCGTCGGCGAACGTCGCCAGCGGCTGGTTCGGCACGAACGCCGGCGGGCTGTTCGTGTTGGCGAGGTCGCGCGTCACGCGCAGTGCGATGCCGATCTGGTGGTCGAGCTTGCCGAAGTCGACGATCCCGATCTCGTCGTCGTTGGTGTGGTAGCACGGCCCGGTCGCGTCGGTGAAGAACACGCTCGGGATCTGCTTGCCGAGGAACGAGACGTAGTCGCTGCGGTTCTGCCCGAAGATCGAGCTGAGCAAGTGGGTGTCGAGTGGCCCCGCGTCGATCGCCGAGCGCACGATCTGCTGGAAGGCGGCGCCGCCGCTCTCCGACGCGACCGCGAAGCTCGTGTTGCGCAGGTGCGGCACCAGGTTGGCGCCCTGGATGTCGAAGTTGACGTAGCCGACCGTGTCGGCGAGCGGGACCAGCGGGTTGTCGGCGTAGTAGCGCGAGCCGACCAGCCCGTCCTCCTCCTCGTCCCAGAGGGCGAGGATGACCGAGCGGCGCGGCTTGGTCTGCTGGGCCGCGATCGACCGGCCGATCGCGAGCACGGCCGCCACGCCGGCCGCGTTGTCCGTGGCGCCGTTGCAGATCGTGTCGCCGCTCGACTTGTACGTGCAGGAGCTGCCGAGATGGTCGTAGTGGGCGCCGACCACGACGTACTTGTTGGGCAGCTGGCTGCCGCGGATCACCGAGACGACGTTGGTCCCGCCCGGCAGCGTCTGCGTGTAGGCGGCGTCGCCGGTCGCACCCGTGTTGAGGCCCGTGGAGATCGGCTTGAGCTGCTCGATCAGGAACTGGCGCGCGAGCGTCGATCCGTTCGTGTTGTTGTTGCGCCCGGCGGTGTCGTCCCCTGCGAGGCGCGCGATGTCGTACTGGGTGCAGCCGGACAGGAAAGCGCACACGACGACGACGAGGGCGAGGGGGCGGAGCCCGGGCATCGGAGCGACCCTACCCGGAATCGACCACCCGCTGCGGCGCTAGCCGCCGGCTGCCGCCAGCAGCTCGTCGCGGCTGGCGAGCTTCACGCGCGGGCGGTTCTCCGCGCGGCCGCGCTCGAGCTCGTGGCTCGCGATCGCCTGCCAGCCGGCGGCGTCGACCAGCCCCGGCTTGCGCTCGGCCAGCAGCGCGTCGATCGCCTCGCGGTCCGGTCGTTCCGGCTCGGGCAAGCTCCGCGAGTTCAGGTCCGCCACCAGGCAGGCGACGGTCTCCTCGGCGTCGCGCTTGTTCGTGCCGAGGATTCCGGTCGGCCCGCGCTTGATCCAGCCCACCGTGTAGACGCCGGGGACCGGGGTGCCGTCGCCCGCCAGCACACGACCGCGCTCGTTGGGGAGCACGAAGTAGCGCTCGTCGAACGGCACGTCCGGCAGCGGCACCGCGCGGTAGCCGACCGAGCGCAGCACCAGCCCGCACTCGATCGTCTCGACGTCGTCGTCGCCGGCGGGCTCGGCCGCCAAGCGGCCATCGTCCCCGCGCGCGATCCGGTTGCGCCGGACCGCGATGCCCTCGACGCGACCGTCGCCGACGATCTCGACCGGCGATGTCAGGAAGCGCAGCTCGATCGACCGGGGGGCGCCGGGCTGCGGCGGGCTCGCCGCGAACTCGCTCAGCAGCTCCACGTTCTTGCGCGCCGTGAACGTCCCCTCCGCGTCGAGCCACTCGCGCGAGACCGGGTCCAGCTCGGCGTCTTCCACGCGCAGCTCGACGCCCTCGAGCCGGCCCAGCTCGCGCAGTTCCGCGCTGGTGAAGGCGGCCTGGGCCGGGCCGCGCCGCCCGAGCACGACGACCTCCTCGATCGCGCTCCCGCGCAAGGCTTCCAGCGCGTGGTCGGCCACGTCGGTGCGCCCGAGCTCCTCCGCGCCGAGCGTGAGCATCCGGGTGACGTCTGCCGCGACGTTGCCGTTGCCGATGACGACCGCCCGCTTGGCGGACAGGTCGAAGTCGAGCTCGCGGTGGTCGGGGTGGCCGTTGTACCAGGCGACGAACTCCGTGGCGGCCCAGCTGCCGGGCAGGTCCTCTCCGGGGATCCCCAACGACTTGTCGGTCTGGGCGCCGGTGGCGTAGATGACCGCCGAGTAGTGGCTCATCA
>JBQGCL010000038.1:0-32533 GCA_052038485.1 Thermoleophilaceae bacterium
CGGGCTCCGTCGGCGGCCCGCAGTTCCTCGCCGACTTCTCCGACCCGGACTTCACGAGCGATCTGTTCATGGTCGACGTGCGCACCCACGCTCTGCGCCAGCTGACCGACTTCCACAACGTGATCCCCGAGTTCGACTGGAACCGCGACCACACGAAGCTGCTCTGGACGGCGCTGGTCGACCGCAAGTACAGCCTCACGCAGGTCGGCAGCTTCCGGGGAATCGACGCCTCCGAGCGCCGCGTCCCGCGGCGCATCCCGGCGCCCGGCCTGTACGGCAAGCCGATCCGGATGAGCCGCGTCGCGAGCACACGTACCGCCAGCCGCGTGGTGCCGCAGCGCACGGGCGACAAGACCTCCGTGCCACCCGTGGTCGTGACCTACGTGACCCTCTGGCTCCAGCAGCTCGAGCAGCTCGCGCGGGCGTCCGGACAGGACATCGCCGGCCCCACGCTCGCGCTCGGCGGCACCGGCTGACCATCCGCGCAGGTTCGACCCGGAAGTTTGCGCAGAACTTACAGACTGGTGAACACCGTTACGCGAATCTTGGTAATGTTTGCGCGTCCTCGGTGACTCGCACCGCTCTCCCGACCCATCCGGCCTCCCACGCCGTGAAGGGCGTGGGACCGACGCAGCGCTCGCCGGTCTCGCTGACCGTGGTTGCCGGGGCGCCGCGGGCCGAGCTCGAGCTCGGCGACTGGGTGCGTCAGGGTCACTGGCTGGGCGTGCTCACGCGCGCCAGCGGCTGGTGGCTGGGCGACTGGCTGCGCTACGGCAACTCCCGCTACGGCGAGCGCTACCGCGCCGCCGCGGCGATCACCGGCTACGACGTGCAGACGCTGATGAATCAGGCCTACGTCGCGTCGAGGTTCGAAGTCTCCCGACGCCGGGAGAAGCTGTCGTTCAGCCACCACGCCGAGCTGGCCGCGCTGCCGGCCGACGAGCAGGAGGCCTGGCTCCGCCGCGCCGAGCAGAAGCGGCTGTCCGTGCGGGCGCTACGGCGCGAGCTGCGCCGGCACCGCCGGCCCAACGAAGGCAGCGGCCACCCGCACCAGGTCGCCTGCCCCGAGTGCGGCCATCGCTTCGCGCCGTAGCCCCGCCGCGCGAGATGTGACAACCGCGCCGGCGGCGAACTACGTTCGGCTCCCACGACGAGAGGAGGCCGGATGCCACCCGCACCCAGACGCCGGAGTCAAGGTCGGAGACGGCAGCGGGCCGCGGGCGAGATGCCCAACCTGGTGTTCGCGCAGGCCTCTCCTCATTCGCTCGGCGGCACTCCCCTCTTCGACGCGGGTGCGGCGATCAACCGCGACAACGTCGCGAACTTCACCTCCGACGACCGCCTCATCCAGGCCGCCGCCGTTCGCCTCCAGGAGCGCGGCTTCAGGGTGCTCCAGGTCTCGCGCACGACGATCAACATCGCGGCGTCTGCGCGGACCTTCGAGCGGGCATTCGACACGAAGCTCGAGACCGAGGAGCGTCCCGTCATCAAGGGCGGCGCCAAGAAGGACACGGCCACCTTCGTCGAGTGCCCCGAGACAGACCTGCCGGGCCTGATCGACACGCGCAGCACCGACTTCAACGATCTGCTCGAGGGGGTCGCGATCGAGGAGCCGGTCTACCCGCACCAGAACGCATTCCCGCCCTCGGTCAAGTACTGGCACCTCGACGTGCCGGCGGACGTCTCGCTCGGAGTCGACGCCGACCGCGTGCACCGCGACGGGATCACCGGCCGAGGCGTGAGGCTGGTGATGGTCGACTCGGGCTGGTTCCGCCACCCCTACTTCGTCCAGCGCGGGTATCGCTCGACCGACCCGGTGGTGCTCGGCCCGGGTGCGGCGAACCCCGCCGCCGACGAGTCCGGCCACGGCACCGGCGAGTCGGCCAACGCCTTCGCCGCGGCGCCGGACGTCGACTTCACGATGGTGAAGATGAGCTTCACCAACAGCACGGCCTCCTTCAACGCGGCCGTGGCGCTCGCCCCTCAGATCATCAGCTGCTCGTGGGGATCGAGCATCCAAACCGGACCGCTGAGCGCAGCCAACCAGGCGCTGGCCGCCGCGATCGCGGCCGCGGTCGCGAGCGGCATCATCGTCGTGTTCAGCGCCGGCAACGGGCACTTCGGGTTCCCCGGCCAGCACCCCGACGTCATCTCCGCGGGCGGGGTGTTCATGGAGGCCGACGGCTCGCTGCGCGCGTCCGACTACGCGAGCGGGTTCGCCAGCAGCATCTACGCGGGCCGCAACGTCCCGGACGTCTCGGGCCTGGTCGGCATGCGTCCGGGCGCCAACTACATCGTGCTGCCACTCCAGCCCAACGACGAGATCGACCAGGGCAAGGCGGGCGGCACCTTCCCAAACGGCGACGAGACCGCGCCGAACGACGGCTGGGCCACGTTCAGCGGGACCTCGGCCGCCGCGCCGCAGATCGCGGGGGTGTGCGCGCTGCTCAAGCAGGCCTGTCCGCGGCTGACGCCGGCCGCTGTGCGGACGATCCTGATGCGTACCGCGCGCGACGTCACCACCGGCACCAACGCGCTCGGCCAGAACGCCGGCACCGGCTACGACCTCGCGACCGGCGCCGGCCTGGTGACGGCCAAGCCGGCGGTGCTGATGGCCAAGGTCCGCTGCCTCCGGGTCGTGCCGCCACACCCGCCGATAGTCCCGCCGCCGCTGCCGCCGCCTGTGGTCGGGCCGCCGCCGCCGATCGTGACGCCGCCTCCGGTGGGGCCGCCGATCGTCGGGCCGCCGCCACCGGTCGTCGGACCGCCGCCCCCGATCGTGACGCCGCCGATCGTCGGGCCGCAGCCGATCGTGGGGCCGCAGCCCATCGTCGGGCCGAGGCCGATCGACCCGTCACCGATCCGGCCCCAGGCTGAGCCCTTCCCGCAGGGCTACGCCGGGGCGCCGTTGTCCGAGGAAGACGTGTCGGCGCTCGAGGACCTGATCGTGGAATCGGAGGGCGACTTGGATCTCTGATGCCGCGCGTCCTGCTGCTGAGCATGCCGTACGCCTCGCTGGATCGTCCGGCGCTCGGCCTCGGACTGCTGCAGTCGGAGCTGCGAGAGCGCCGCATCGAGTGCGAGACGCGCTACCTGGCGTTCGAGTTCGCCGACTGCATCGGCGTGACCGACTACCTGTGGATCCAGGGCGACCTGCCGTACACCGCCTTCGCCGGCGATTGGACGTTCACGGAGGCGCTCTATGGCGCCCGCCCCGCGGCGGACGCGGCCTACGTCCAGGGCATCCTGCGCAACCGCTGGCACCTCGACGAGGAGGCGATCGCGCGGCTCGGGCGGATCCGCAGCTGGTGCGAGCCGTACCTGCGCCGCTGCCTGCATGAGGTCGAGTGGGACGACTACGACGTGGTCGGCTTCACCTCGACGTTCGAGCAGAACATCGCGTCGCTGGCGCTGGCTCGCAGGGTCAAGCGCGCGCACCCGGAGGTCGCGATCGTCTTCGGCGGCGCCAACTGGGAGGGCGCGATGGGCAGGGAGCTCCACCGCCGCTTCCCGTTCGTCGACTTCGCGTGCAGCGGCGAGGCCGACGAGTCGTTCCCGCAGCTGGTCAAGGCGCTCGGCAACGGCGGCGTGAGCGGGATCAAGGGGATCGTCTGGCGCGACGGGGAGCGCACCCGCGCGACCGGCCCGCCGGAGCTCGTGACCGACCTCGACGCCCTGCCCCACCCCGACTTCGATCCGTTCTTCGCGGACCGTGCCGAGAGTCCGGCAGCGGGGCAGGTCAGCTCCACGCTGCTGCTCGAGACCGGTCGCGGCTGCTGGTGGGGCGAGAAGTCGCACTGCACCTTCTGCGGCCTCAACGGCGGGACGATGCGCTTCCGGTCGAAGTCGGCCGAGCGGGCCTTCGCGGAGCTCCACGACCTGCGCGAGCGCCACGGCATCGACTCGTTCAACGTCGTCGACAACATCCTCGACATGGGCTACTTCAAGTCCCTGCTCCCGATGCTCGCCGCCTACCCGGACCGGCCGGCGCTCTTCTACGAGGTGAAGGCCAACCTGTCGCTCCAGCAGGTCGCGCTGCTGGCGGCGGCGGGCGTCGACCGCATCCAGCCGGGACTCGAGAGCATGAGCGATCACGTGCTCAAGCTGATGCGCAAGGGCACCACCGCGCTGCGCAACGTCCAGCTGCTCAAGTGGTGCCGCGAGCACGACGTGCGGGCCGACTGGAACCTGCTGTTCGGCTTCCCGGGCGAGCTGCCAGAGGACTATGCTCCGATGCCGCGTTTGTTCGAGGAGATCTGGTTCCTCGACCCCCCGACCGGCTACGGACCTGTTCGGCTCGACCGCTTCAGCCCCTATCACGCCGACCCGGCCGCCAACGGCATGGTCGAGGTGCGCCCCCTGGCGCCCTACCGGTACCTGTATCCGTTCCCGCGCGAGGCGCTGATGCGGATCGCCTACTACTTCGACTACGACTACGCGGACGGGCGCGACCCGATGTCGTATGCCGGCCCCGCCGTGGACAAGGCGCGCGCTTGGATGGCCGACGACCGGCGGGGCCGGCTGAGCCAGCTCGACGACGGTGGCGGCGGCATCGTGCTGCTCGACGAGCGGCCGCCGCCCCCCGCGCGCTCGCTGCGACTGAAGGGATGGCGGGCGCGCGCCTACTCGGCCTGCGACCAGATGCGCTCGCGCTCCGGACTGGCGCGCCTCCCCGAGCTCGACGGCGTCCCCGCCGACCGGCTCGGCGGCTTCCTCGACCGCTGCGTGAAGGCTCGCCTGATGGTGCGCTCGGGCGACACCTACCTGGGCCTCGCCGTCCACACGCCGGCCCGCGCCTGGCATGGCTGACAACGCCGCCGCGCTCGTCGTGCTCCAGGAGGGCGCCGACGGGGAGCCGGTGCGGCGCTGGTTCGCCGACCAGGGCTTCGAGGTCGGCCCCCAGGTGGGGATCTCCTTCTCGATCGAGGCATCGCGAGCGCACCTGACCGAGCACTTCCAGGGCTTCGAGGAGGCCGAGGGAAGCGGGGCTGAGATGAGCCTGGACACGCTCCCCGGAGAGCTGCGCCCTGCCGTCAAGGCGGTCGTGAGCGAAGCCCCACCCGACTTCGGGCCGACAAATCCGTAGCCAAATAGTCTGACGTATTGCTAAGGTCTTCCGGTGGCCGAGCGCGCGGTGAGATCGCGGACCTCCGCCCGCCGCTCCATCCGCGCCGCCAGCGAGCAGGTGGCGGTCGAGATCCAGCACTACATCCAGCAGGAGGGCCTGGGTCCCGACGACTTCCTGGGGCGCGAGGAGGACCTGGCGGCCGAGTTCGGCGTCAGTCGCCCCACTCTGCGCGAGGCACTGCGCCTGCTGGCCAGCGGAAACCTGATCCGCGCGACCAAGGGGCCCGGCGGCGGCATCTTCGTCGCCCGCACCGCCGAGCAGGGCATGAGCCGCAGCCTCAGCGACGCGATCGCGATGATGCTCGAGACCGGCACGGTCACCCTCGACGAGCTGCTCGAAGCACGGCTGCTGCTCGAGGTCCCGCTGGCGGGCCTGGCCGCCTACCAGCCCGACGAGGAGACACTGCGGCGGCTGCGCGAGAGCGTCGAGCGCGAGGCGGCCGCCGGCCCGAACGACACCGAGACCCACGCCGCGGCCGACATGGAGATCCACCGCACGCTCGCCGCGGCGGCGGGCAACCGGATGATCCAGGCGCTGACCGACTGGATCTTCGAGGTGCTCCAGCCTTCGCTGATCGAGGTGCTCCAGCCGGCGATCGTCCAGTCGGCGCTGCTCGAGCACCACCAGACGCTGCTGGCGGCGGTCGAGCGCGGCGACCCGGTGCGCGCCGAGCGCGCGATGAAGGATCACCTGCTCTACCTCCAGGACGTGCTGCGCATGGTCCGGGAGAGCACGGCGGAGCACGCGTGAGCGACCCGCCGGCGATCGCGGTGCTCGGCCTGGGCGAGGCGGGCGGCGCGATCGCCGCCGACCTGGCCCGCACGGCCACCCGCGTGGTCGGCTTCGACCCGCTCCGCAACGCCCCCGACGGCGTCGAGGCCGCCGCCGACGCCGTGAGCGCGGTCGAGCCGGCGGGGGTCGTGCTGAGCGTGAACTCGGCCGCGGTCGCGCTGGAGCTCGCGGAGACGGTCGCGCCGGCCCTGGCACCGGGCACCCTCTACGCCGACCTCAACACCGGCGCTCCGGCGCTCAAGCGCGCGGTCGCCACCGCGGTCGAGGCCCACGGCGCGGTGTTCGCCGACGTCGCGCTGATGGAGCCGGTGCCCGACTGGGGCGCGCGCACGCCGGCGCTCGCCTCGGGCGAGGGCGCCGTCCGCTTCGCCGCCGCGTTCGAGCGCTTCGGCATGCCCGTGACCACGGTTGGGCCCGAGCCCGGCGCCGCGGCGGCGCGCAAGCTCGCCCGCAGCGTGTTCATGAAGGGCCAGGCGGCCGCGATCGGCGAAGCGCTCGAGGCGGCCCAGCGGCTCGGGTGCGAGGAGTGGCTCTACAAGAACATCGAGAGCTCGCTGACGACGGCCGACGGGCGCCTGCTCCACCGCCTGGTCGAGGGCAGCCGCCGGCATGCGGAGCGGCGCGTGGACGAGATGTCGGCGGCCGTCGCGATGCTCGAGGAGCTCGGGGTGGAGCCGCGAGTCGCGGCCGCCAGCGAGGCCTGGCTGCGCTCCCTGGCCGGTACCGAGGCGCGGCGGTGAGCGAGGCTCCATCCACGCGCGCGCGCGAGCTCGTGCGCGGTGGCGCCGACGTGCACGTGCACATCGCCCCCGACGTCGTCGAGCGCCGGATCGACGATGTCGGCCTGGCGCGCCGCTTCGAGGAGCTCGGCTTGTCGGGCTTCGTGCTGAAGTCGCACTACACGTCGACGGCCGAGCGCGCGGCTGTGGTGCGCGGGGTGGTGCCGGGGATCGCCGCGCTCGGCGCGATCGTGCTCAACCGGGCGATCGGCGGCATGAACCCGCTTGCCGTCGAGATCGCCGCGCGTGAAGGCGCGCGCGTGGTCTGGATGCCCACAACCGACTCGCACGCAGAGCGCGAGCACCTCGCCGACCAGCCGCCGGGCGCCAACCTGCCGGTCTGGGCCAAGGTCGAGGCCGAGTTCGCCGAGCGCGGGATCAAGAGCACGCCGGTCGCGACGCTCGACGAGGCGGGTGAGCCGCTGCCGGAGACGCGGCTCGTGCTCGAGGTGATCGCGGAGCACGGGATGGTGCTCGCCACCGGCCACCTCGGTCGCGACGAGGTGTTCGCGATCGTGCGCGCCGCGCTCGAGGCCGGCGTGCGCGACGTCGTCGTGACCCATCCCGACTTTCCCGCTCAGGACTTCTCGGTCGAGGAGCAGGTCGAGCTGGCCGACCTGGGTGCCTGGATCGAGCGCTGCTTCACGACGCCCTACACCGGCAAGTGCTCGTGGGAGCAGTGGATCGAGGGCACGCGCGCCGTCGGCGCGGAGCGGACGCTGCTGTCCAGCGACCTCGGCCAGGTGAAGAACCCGCCGGTGGAGGACGGCCTGGCGCTGATGGCCGACCGGCTGCTCGAGGCCGGCTTCGGCGAAGATGAGGTGCGCACGATGGCGGTGACGAACACACGCAGGATCGCGGGGCTTTGAGCCGCCGGCTGCTTGCGATCGGCGCCCACGCGGCCGATTTCGTCTGGCGTGCCGGGGGCGTGCTCGCACTGACGGCGCACAACGGCGGTACCGCCAGCGTGCTGTCGCTCTCGTATGGCGAGCGCGGCGAGTCGGGGGAGCTGTGGAAGGAGCCCGCCCAGAC
This sequence comes from Thermoleophilaceae bacterium, assembly GCA_052038485.1. Classification (GTDB taxonomy): domain Bacteria; phylum Actinomycetota; class Thermoleophilia; order Solirubrobacterales; family Thermoleophilaceae; genus JACVRW01. Next base: position 7,732 of record JBQGCL010000038.1, read on the forward strand.
GATCGAGAACGTCAAGCGCATCCGCCACGAGGAGGCCGAGCGCGCGGCTGAGCATCTGGGCGCGGACTTCCGCTGCCTGGACCTGGGCGACTACCCGCTCGAGGTCGAGGGCGACGCGCTTGCGAAGCTGACCGATGCGATCCGCGAGGCGGCCCCCGATGTCATCGTCACCCACACCGATCGCGATCCGTTCAACCCGGATCACCCGGTCGCCTTCGCCGCCGTCGAGCGGGCGCGGGCGCTGGCGGCGGGCGCGGGCGTGGACAGCGCCTTCCCCACGATTCAACCGCCGCAGCTGCTGCTGTTCGAGCCGCACCAGCCCGAGCTGTGCAACTTCACGCCGACGACGTTCGTCGACATCACCCCGGTGATCGACAAGAAGCGGGCGGCGATGGAGGAGATGAAGGCACAGGCGTATCTGCAGACCTACTACGGCCAGCGCGCCGAGCAGCGCGCCAACCACGCGCGCCGGGTGTCCGGCAACAAGGAGATCCGCTACGCCGAGGCCTTCATGCGCGTGCTCCCGCAGGTGACGGGTGAGCTGTGAGCGAGCTCGCCCAGCTCGGGTCGGCGACGGTCTACGAGGCGTCCGGGCGCGAGGGCCTGATCGACGTCGACCTGCACCAGCTGAGCCCCGGGTCGCGCGCCGCCGGGCCGGCGCGCACGGTGCGCTGCGGGCAGGGCGACAACCTGATGGTGCACGCGGTTATGGACAAGGCACAACCCGGCGACATCCTGGTCCTCACCATGCCGGAGCCCGAGCCGGTGGCCCTGGTGGGCGACCTGCTCGCCACCCAAGCGAAGCAACGAGGGGTCGCGGGGCTGCTCGTGGATGCCGCCGTACGCGACGTTTGGGACCTCCGCGAGCTGGGGCTGCCGATCTGGGCACGCTGGATCCGCGTCAAGGGCGCCACGAAGACCGAAGTCGGCACGATCGACGAGCCCGTGGAGGTCGGGGGAGCGACGATCCGGCCGGGCGACGCCGTGGTGCTGGACGCGGATGGAGCGGTCGTGGTTCGCCAAGAGCGGGTCGACGAGGTGCTCGCCGCGTCGCGTAAACGGCTCGAGCAGGAGAGCGTGAAGCGGGAACGGTTGCGAAGCGGCCAGCTCTCCTACGACCTCGACGACCTGCGGGCGCGCGTGGAGGGGTCGTGATCCACGACCTCGCCCACATCGGCCACGCCGAGCTGCTCACCCCGAAGGCCGAGGAGAGCCTGCGCTTCTTCGAGGAGGTGCTGGGGATGGAGGTCGAGGCGCGCGAGGGGCAGTCGGTGTTCCTGCGCGGCTGGGGCGACTACCAGCGCTACAGCCTCAAGCTGACCGAGTCCGAGCGCGCCGGGCTCGGGCACATGGCGCTGCGGGCCTGGAGCCCGGAGGCGCTCGAGCGGCGCGTGGCCGCGATCGAGGCGACCGGCCTCGGCCAGGGCTGGACCGACGGCGACCTCGGCCACGGCCCCGCCTACCGCTTCACCGACCCCGACGGTCACGTCTTCGAGCTCTACTTCGAGACCGAGAAGTACAGCCCGCCCGAGCACCTGCGGCCGTCGCTGAAGAACCAGCCTCAGCGTTACGTCGGGCGCGGCGCCGCGGTCAAGCGGCTCGACCACGTCAACGTGCTCGCGCTCGACGTCGCCGCCAACCGCGAGTTCGCCCAGGACGTGCTCGGCTTCCGCCTCTACGAACGCATCCAGCTGGACGACGGCACCGAGGCCGGCGCCTGGATGAGCCTCAGCATTGCCGCGCACGAGCTGATCTACGTGGCCGACGCGCTCGGCAAGCAGGGCCGCCTCCACCACCTCGCCTTCTGGGTCGACACGCGCGAGGAGGTTCTGCGCGCGGCCGACCTCTTCCTCGACAACGACATCGAGATCGAGGCCGCCCCCTCGAAGCACGCGATCGCCCAAGGCTTCTTCCTCTACGGCTTCGAGCCCGGCGGCAACCGGGTCGAGGTGACGACCGGCGGCTATCTCGTCTACGACCCGGACCCGGAACCCACCGTCTGGACCGAGGCCGAACGAGCCAAGGGCCAAGCCTGGGGTGTCAAGACCGTGGAGAGCTTTCACACTTACGGGACGTGAACGGCGCGTCCATGAACCCCCTGCGCCGAGCGCTGCTCGGGCTCGGCGTGGTGGGCTTCGCCCTCGCCTTCCCGGTCGCGGCGATCATCGCGACCAGCGACCACACCAACCTGAAGGGCCTGCTCGCGGGCCTGTCGGTGCTGGTCGCCTGGTCGTTCCTCGGCACCGGCCTGTACCTGTGGGACCGCCGCCCGGTCAACCTGACCGGCCCGCTGATGGTGGCGCTCGGCTTCAGCTGGCTGGTGAGCGGGCTGAGCGCCTCGAACACGCCCGGCCTGTTCGTGATCGGCACGCTCTTCAACGGGCTTCCGTTCGCGATCCTCACTCACCTGCTGTTCGCCTTCCCGAACGGGCGGCTGGAGGGCAAGTGGGACCGCCGCTTCGTCGGGCTCGGCTATGCGGTGACCACGATCGGGCCGGCGGTCGGCCTGCTCTTCTTCGACCCGGCCGTCTCCGACGACTGCCCCGACTGCCCCGACAACCCGCTCCAGGTTTGGGACAGCCAGGACGCCTACAACGCGGGCAGCGCGGTGTCGAGCGTGCTCGCGGCGATCGTGCTCGGCGCCCTGATCTGGCACCTCGTGCGCCGCTGGCGCGACGCCAGCGATTACGGCGAGCGCCTTCGCGACGCGCCGGTCTGGTGGGCGGGTGGCGCCACGCTGGTGCTGGTCCTGCTGCTGCTGGCGACCAACCTCGGCCCCGAGGAGGGCAACTTCGACGACTACGTGTTCGCCGCCGCGCTGCTCGTGCTCGCGACGATCCCGTATGCGTTCTGGCTCGGCGCGGTGCGATCGCGGCTGTGGGAGGCCGCGCAGGAGCTGCGCGAGTCGCGCGCCCGCATCGTCGAGGCCGGCTACGCGGAGCGCAAGCGCGTGGAGCGCGACCTGCACGACGGCGCCCAACAGCGGCTCGTTGCGCTCGGGCTCGAGCTCCAGGTCGTGCGAGCCAAGCTCGAGACCGATCCCGAGGCCGCCGCCCTGCTACTCCAGGGCGCCGCCGACGAGCTGGCCGGCGCCACCGCGGAGCTGCGCGAGCTGGCGCGCGGACTCCACCCGCCCGTACTGGCCGACCGCGGGCTGGTGCCGGCGCTCGAGGCGCTGGCCACGCGGGCGACCGTGCCCGTGACCGTCGAGGCCGAGTCGGCCGGGCGCGCGCCGGAAGCCGTGGAGGCGGCCGCCTACTTCGTGGTCTCGGAGGCGCTCACCAACGTCGCCCGCCACGCCCAGGCGACCGCGGCGGTCGTGCGGGTGGCCCGGCGCGACGGTGAGCTGTGCGTGGAGATCGAGGACGACGGCGCGGGTGGCGCCGACCTCGCAAGCGGCACGGGTCTGCGCGGGCTCGCCGATCGGGTCGGCGCGCTGGACGGCTCGCTCGTAGTGGACAGCGTGCCCGGGCGCGGGACCACGGTCCGCGCCAGCCTGCCGATGATGCGCTAGACGACGAAGTCGCGGTCGGGCGCCACGACGACCTCGAGCAGCAGCGGCTCGGCGCGCTCGCCGATCCCGTCGAGCGCCTCGTCGAGCGCGGCGTTGAGCTCGTCGAGCGTCTCGACGCGCTTGGCTGGGCAGCCCTGGGCACGCGCGATCGCGGCGATCTCGATCCCGCCGAACTCGGGCCAGGCGACGGGCTGCTGCTGAGCGTCGGCGAGCCGGTCCATCACGCGGTAGCCGTCGTTGGCGAGCACGACGAAGATCGCCCCGACGCCGTAGCGAGCCGCGCTCCAGAGCGCCTGGATCGCGTACATCGCCGAACCGTCGCCGACGACAGCCACCACCGGGCGGCTCGGCTGCGCCATGCGCACCCCGATCGGCGCCGACAGGCCGAAGCCGAGGCCGCCCATGGCCGCGCTCAGGAAGCCGAGCGGCTGGCGCGCGGGCAGGCGGGCGAGCAGCTCCGGGCGCGAGGAGGGCGCCTCCTCGATCAGGACGGTGTCGGGCGGCAGGCGGTCGCCGAGCGCCGCCAGCACGTGGCCGGCGAGCAGCGGCTCGCCCCCGGCCGGCGGGTCCGGCGCCGGCGGGCGCGCCATCGGCCGCGGGGCCGCGCCCGACCCCTCGGGCACCACGCGCGCCAGCTCCGCGCAGAGCGCGGCAGGCGAGGCGAGCACGGCCAGGTCGGCGGGGCTACGGTGGGCCTCGGCCGGCTCGTCGGTGACCACCGCCACGCGCGTGCCGGGCTCCACCAGCGGCCCGGGCTCGTAGGGGTACTGGCGCAGGAACGGCGCGCCCACGGCCAGCACCAGGTCGTGGCCGGCGAGCGCCTCGCGCAGGCGCCGGCGTCCGGCGGGCAGGTGTCCGGCGAAGCGGGGATGGTCCTGCGGGAAGCCGGCCCGCGCGCCGAACGCCTCCTGCCAGACGGGGCAGGCCAGCCGCTCGGCCAGCTCGACGAGGGCCGCCCAGGCGTCCGGGTCGTCGGCCCCGGCTCCGACTACGAGCACCGGCGAGCCGGCCTGCTCGATCAGGTCGGCCAGCTCGGCGATCGCGGCAGGCTCGGCGGCCTGCGCGTGCAGAACTCGCTCCGGGGCGGCGACCTCGTGCTGCTCGCCGGCCGGCGCGAGCCAGTCGTCCATCGGGACGATCACGAGTGCGGGGCCACGGCCGGTACGGGCCTCCTGATACGCGCGCGCGAGGGCGCCGGGGACGTCCTGGGCGCGGACCGGCTGGTCGACCCAGACGGGGTACTCGCCCGCCAGCCCCTGCAGGCGCCCGGTGAGGAACGGCTCCTGGGCGATGTGACGGCGGTCCTGCTGGCCGACCAGTACGACCAGCGGCGCCCGGTTGACGCGCGCGGTGGCGAGCGCCGAGACCGCGTTGCCAAGCCCGGCGGTGGTGTGGACGAGCACGAAGGCCGGCTCGCCCGAGCCGATCGCGTAGCCGGTGGCCATGCCGACCAGCGCGCCCTCGTGGAGGGCGAGCACGAAGCGAAAGTCGTCGGGCAGGCCGCCGAGGAAGGCGACCTCAGTGGAGCCCGGGTTGGCGAAGACGGTCGTCAGACCCCGCGCGCGAAGCACCTCGAAAGCCGCGTCGCGAACGGTGGCCGTCGAGCCGCCCGTCTCGCGATGCGTCGAGCCGCCCGTCTCGCGAAGCGTCGAGCCGCTGTCCTCGCGCACTCGCGCGCCGCTGTCCTCGCGCACCCGCGCGCCGCTGTCCTCGCGCAGCCCTGCGCCGCTGTCCTCGCGCACCCGGGCGCCGCCGTCCCGGGCTCCGCCCGGGCCAGAACTCGTCATATGATTTGGATTTATACCTTGATCGACGTCGACCGCATCCGCGCGCTCGATGTGCACACGCACGTCGAGGTGGGCCTGGACGGCCATGATCCGATGCCGCCCGAGCTGCGGGCGGCGGCCGAACGCTACTTCCGCGGCAGGGTCGACCGGCCCAACGCGGAGGACGTCGCCGCTTACTACCGCGAGCGCGACATGGCCTGCGTCGTCTTCACGGTCGACTTCGAGACGCGCAGCGGCCGCCCGCCGGTCTCCAACGAGGAGGTCGCGAAGGTCGCGGCGGCCAACCCCGACGTGATGATTCCGTTCGCCAGCGTCGACCCGCGCCGGCCCGACGCCGCCGAGCGCGCCCAGCGGCTGATCGACGAGCACCACGTTCGTGGATTCAAGTTCCACCCCAACATCCAGGAGTTCTTTCCGAACGACCGCGACGTCTATCCGCTCTACGAGGTCATCGCCGCGGCCAAGCTGCCGGCGCTGTTCCACACCGGCCACAGCGGCATCGGCTCCGGCGTGCCCGGCGGCGGCGGCCTGCGGCTCAAGTACTCCAACCCGATCTACGTCGACGACGTGGCCGCCGACTTCCCCGAGCTGCCGATCGTGCTCGCCCATCCGTCCTTCCCCTGGCAGGACGAGGCGCTCTCGATCGCGATGCACAAGCCGGAGGTCCACATCGACCTGTCGGGCTGGTCGCCCAAGTACTTCCCGCCCCAGCTGGTGCAGTACGCCAACACCCTGCTCCGGCACCAGGTCCTGTTCGGCTCGGACTACCCGATGATCACGCCGGACCGCTGGCTGAAGGACTTCGAGCAGCTCGACATCGACGACGAGGTGCGGCCGCTCATCCTCAAGGAGAACGCCGCCCGCCTGCTAGACCTAAGGAGCGGCTCATGATCGACGCCGGTGGCCCCGCACCCGACTTCACCCTCCCCGACCAGGACGGCAACGACGTCGCCCTGTCCGGCCTGGACGGCAAGTGGCGGCTCGTCTACTTCTATCCCAAGGCCGACACCCCTGGCTGCACGGCGCAGGCGTGCAGCGCGCGTGACCACTCGGCCGACTACGAGGCCGCCAACGCGGTCGTGCTGGGCGTCTCCCCCGACCCGGTCGAGGACCTGCGCAAGTTCGCCGACAAGTACGGGCTCGCGTTCACGCTGCTGTCCGACGAGGGCGGCCAGGTCGCCCAGCAGTACGGCGCCTGGGTCGAGAAGAACCGCTACGGCCGCACCTACTTCGGCAACGAGCGCTCGAGCGTGCTGGTCGACCCCGAGGGCAACGTCGCGCGCGTGTTCCCGAAGGTCAAGCCGGACGAGCACGACGCGCTCGTGCTCGGCGCACTGCGCGAGCTAGGCGCGTAGCGCCGCGCCCAGCCGCTGCGCCAGCCAGCTGCGCGCCTCGCGGCCGGCGTCGATGATGCCGGCCAGCAGCACGAACGGGTGCAGCTGGTCGGGGTACTCGCGCAGCTCCACCTCGACGCCGGCGGCCTCGAGCTTGCGCGCGTAGGCGACGCCCTCGTCGCGCAGCGGGTCGCACCCGGCGAGCACGATCGTCGCCGGGGCCGCGCCGGAGACGTCCTCGGCCGCCAGCGGCGACAGGCGCGGGTCGGTCGGGTCGACCCCGGCCGCGTAGTGGTCCAGGAACCAGCGCATGTCGGCGGCCGTCATGAAGTAGCCGTCTGCGTAGCGGGCGTAGCTGTCGGTCGCGCCCAGCCGCGCGTCGCAGACGGGATACACGAGGGCCTGGTGGCGCAGCGCCCCGCGCAGCTCGCGCGCGATCACCGCGGCCAGCCCACCGCCGGCGCTGTCGCCGTAGACGGCGACCCGGTCGGGGTCGAGTCCGAGCTCGTCGACGGCCCGCACGGCGGCGACGGAGTCCTCGAGCGCGGCCGGGAAGGGGTGCTCGGGAGCGAGCCGGTAGTCGACCGCCACGACCGCGCAGCCGGTCTCCGCGGCGAGGTCGCGGCAGACCGCGTCGTGAGTGTCGAGGTCGCCGAGCACCCATCCGCCGCCGTGCAGGTGGACGATCGCCGGCAGCACGCCCTCGGCCTCGGGCCGGTACACGCGCACGGGCACCCCGCCGGCGGTGTCGTCCCGCACGTCGGCGAGCTCGGCGGGCTCCCCGAACAAGGGGATCGCGGCGCGCATCTGCTCACGACCCTCGTCGGGGGTGAGTCCCTCCAGGGGCGGCAGGTCGGCGGCCATCTGGAGGAACGCGGCGGCCTGCGAGTCCAGCGCCGGCGAGTCCACGGCGCGGATTCTATGATCGCGTCGAACCGAGGGGAGGAAGGCGATGTTCGACGATCCACGTGAGGTCAGGGCGCTCGGTGACCTCTACGCCAACATCTGGCAGGTCTGTTACGTCACGCACGATCTCGAGGCCGGCATGAAGCTGCTGCGCGACAACTACGGCATCGAGAGCACCGAGGTGCCGACCGCGGGCGCGACCTTCCTCGCCGGCGAAGAGCCGGCCGAGTGGGACGTGCGCATCTCGATGGGCGCCCGCGGCGGGCCGATCGTCGAGCTGATCGAGCCGGTCGGCGGCGAGGTCGACTTCTACCGCCGCTTCCTGCCCGAGGACGGCGGCCTCGGCTTCCACCACATCGCCTCCCACATCCCGGTCGGCGACGACCAGTGGGACGCGCTCGGCGACGTGCTCGCCGCGGCCGGGCTGAGCGTCGACTACACGGTGCTGATCCCCGATCGCGTGCGGGCCGGCTACGTCGACACCACGCCGCAGCTCGGCCACTACCTCGAGGTCTGCCAGCTTCAGAAGGCCGACATCGAATTCTTCAGCGGGCTGATCGAGGCGAGCGCCTGATCGTGCACGACGGCGCGGTCGCGCCCCGCGTGCTTGGCGGCGTACAGCGCTGAGTCGGCGGCCTGGAGCAGCCCGTCGACGGTCTCGGGCGCGACCGCGGCGACCACGCCCGCGCTGACGGTCACGTTGGGCACGTCGACGGCGCTCGCGAATGCGGACCGAATCCGCTCCGCGTAGACCAGCGTCCCGTCGGCGTCGACGCGCGGCAACAGCGCCACGAACTCCTCGCCGCCGACCCGGGCGACGACGTCCAACGAGCGCGACTCGACACGGAAGACCGCGCCGAGCGCGGCCAGCACGCGGTCGCCGGCCTCGTGGCCCCACTCGTCGTTGATGCTCTTGAAGTAGTCGATGTCGAAGCTCGCCACGCCGACCGAGTCGCCCTCCCGGCGCGCGCGCTCGACCTCGATCGCAGCGTGCTCCTCGAAGCCACGCCGGTTGAGCACGCCGGTCAGCTTGTCGATGCGCGCCTCGGCGGCCAGTCGCGCCACCAGGCGGTCGTTGCGCTCCGACAGCGCCCGCACCACTACGGCCACGACCGCCACCGAGACGACGACGTCGAACCAGCTGTCGAACAGGCCGCCCGAATGGATCAGCGCCGCCCCTTGGACGATCCCGACCCAGGCGACGATCGCCGCGGCGCCCTTGCGCCCGAAGAAGTACGAGATCCACAGGACCGGCCAGATGTAGAGCAGCACCCCCGCGCCCTCCCCGGGCGGGGTGGTCGCGACGGCGTACGCGATCAGCGCGGTACCGATCGGGCCCAGCGCCGCCAGCGCCCACATCGGCAGCCGCGGCCCGAGCAACGCAATCGGCACGACGAGCGCGAGCGCGGACAGACCAGGGATGAGCGGCACGTCGGGGCCGCCCGGGATGACGCCCTCGACGACCGACACGAGGACCGCCCCGCCGAACATCGCTGCGGCGGTGTAGGCCATCTGGCGCCGGTCAGTTCGCGCGGACATGGAGCAGGTATCAGGCCGCGCCCGAGATCCCGCCGACCAGCCACAGCAGGCTGGTCGCGCGTCCCGCGGTGCGCCGCTCGTTTGGGTCGGTCACACCTTTGTTATCGAGGCGCGCCGACCGTTTCTTGAGGGGCCGCCAGGAACCCGAGGACGCGCTCGCGCAGCAGGTCGCGCGCCTCGTCGGGCAGGAAGTGGCCGACGCCGGGCACCACCTCGCCGCTGTAGTCGGCGTCTGCGTGCGCCACCGCCTCGTCGACCACGCCCTCGTTGTAGACCAAGTCCTCGTCGCCGATCAGGAAGCGGACCGGGACCGTGAGGCGCTGGCCGGCATATCGGCGAGCGAGCAGCCCGGGCAGGTCGCGCGTGAGGAAGTCCCGGTAGAGCAGCGTGGTGGCGCGCAGCTGGGACGGCTGCTCGAGGTTCGCCGCGTAGACCTCCAGGTCGTCCGGGGGGCGCCCGCGGAGCACCCGGCCGATGTTGCGGAGCGCAGCGCCCTTGAGGCGGTGCGGCATGGGCGCCGCGATCGGCAGCTGGTAGGCGAGCTGTCCGAGGCGACGCAGGGCGGCCGGCTCGATCCGGTCGGGCGGGAAGGGCGGCGGCGCGGAGACCAGCACCGCGCGCTCGATGAGGTCTGGGCGACGCAGACAGACGAGCCAGCCGACGTAAGCGCCCCAGTCGTGCCCGACGAGCGCGATCCGCGAAAGGCCGAGCACCTCGCAGAGAGCGATCAGGTCGTCAGCCAGGGTCTCCTTGCGGAAGTCCTCGTCGGGTGGGAACTCCGACCAGCCGAACCCGCGCCAGTCGAATGCGATGGCCCGGTAGCCCGCCTGGGCGAGCTCCGGCATCAGATGACGCCACTCGTACCAGTGCTGAGGCCAGCCGTGGGTCAGCACGACCGGCCGGCCACCCTCGGGGCCGGCAACGGCGAGGTGCGTACGCAGCCCGCGCACGACGACCTCGCGGTGCTCTACGCCGGGGACGTGCGGCAGCGGGGGCGGCATGGCGGCGAACTCTACGCCGCGAGGCCGTCCAGGATCTCGGCCAGCTCGGCCGTGCGCGACAGCTGCGGGACGTGGTCGGTGTCGAGTTCGAAGACCGGGTCGCAGCCGGCCGCGGCGCTCATGCGGCGCTGGAGCGGCGGCGGGATCGCGCGGTCGTCGCCGCAGAACACGTAGGCGCGCCGGACGCCCGCGAAGTCGAACCCGCCGAGGCTGACGGGCTCGGTGAACGGGAAGACCGGCTGGGGCGTGCGGCTGGCGATCGCCCAGGCGGCCCGCTCGTCCGAGCAGTGCGCGTAGGTGGCCGCGCGCGAGGCCTCGGCGGGCATCGTCGCGACCGGCGGGTCGCCCGACACCACGAGGTTGGCCTGCACCTGGTCCCCCTCCCCCTCCGGCAGCTGGGTCAGCCCGATCAGGCTCTCGCCCTCCTGCGGCAGGAACGCGGCGACGTAGACCATCGACAGGATCCGGTCGGCGCAGCGCGGGGCGGCCTGGGTGATCGCCATGCCCCCCATGCTGTGGCCGACCAGCACGGCCGGCTCTGGGTACGCCGCCATCGCCTCGCAGATCCGCGTCGCGTACGCGTCGAGCGTGACCTCGGCGACCGGCGTGCGGTCGCGCCCGCTGCCGGGCAGGTCGGGCGCCTCGACCGTGTGGCCGCGCTCCGCCAGCGCCTCGGCGAGCGGCCCCCACACCCAGCCGCCGGCGAAGGCGCCGTGGATCATCACGAAGCGGGTCACACGCGCGTGCCCGCGTAGTCGACGAAGGCGTCGATCGCGGCCGGGTTCGCGAGCGCGTCGCGGCTCGCGACCTGCTCGGCATCGGCTCCCAGGAGGATGCGCTTGACCGGCAGCTCGAGCTTCTTGCCGGTGAGCGTGCGCGGGATCGCCGGCACCGCCTCGATCGTGTCGGGCACGTGGCGCGGCGAGAGCGCGCCGCGCAGCGCGCCGCCGAGTCGCTTGCGCAGGTCGTCGTCGAGGCTCACGCCGGAAGCGAGCTGCACGAACAGCACCAGCTCGCCGGGGCCGCCCTCGGGGTCCTCGAGGTGGACGACGAGGCTGTCCTCGACCTCGGGCTGCTCCTCGACCACGGTGTAGAACTCGGACGTGCCCATGCGCACGCCGCCGCGGTTGAGCGTGGCGTCGGAGCGCCCGGTGATCACGCAGCTGCCACGCTCGGTGAACAGGATCCAGTCGCCGTGGCGCCAGACGCCCGGGTACTCGTCGAAGTAGGCCGAGCGGTAGCGCTCGCCGTCTGGGTCGTTCCAGAAGCGCACGGGCATCGAGGGCATCGGCCGGCGGATGACCAGCTCGCCAAGCTCCCCGACGACCTCGTTGCCGTCGGGGTCGAAGGCGGTCACGTCGACGGCCAGGCAACGCCCCGAGATCTCGCCGCGGTAGACCGGCTGGAGCGGGCTGCCCTGCACGATCCCGCAGCAGACGTCGGTGCCGCCGCTGCCGACGTTGAGCAGCAGGTCCGGGCCGAGCTGTTCGTAGACCCAGTCGTAGCCCTCACTCGGGAGCGGCGACCCGGCCGCGCACAGCTGGCGCAGGCTCGACAGGTCGAAGTCGGTGCCGATCTGCAGGCCCGCCTTGCGGCAGCCCATCAGCAGCGGCGGGCCGGCGCCCATCATGGTTGGGCGGGTCCGCTCGGCCAGCGCCCACTGGGCGCCCGCGTCCGGGTAGAGCGGGTTGCCGTCGAGCATCACGATCGACGCACGAAGCAGCAGCGTCGAGACCAGCGCGTTCCACATCATCCAGGCGGTCGTGGTGAACCACATCAAGCGGTCGCCGCGCCGGATGTCCCAGCTGAGGCCGTGGTTCTTGAAGTGCTCGATCAGGATGCCGCCGTGGCGATGCACGATCGCCTTCGGGAGGCCGGTGGTGCCGGACGAGAAGAGCACGTAGAGCGGGTGATCGAACGGCACCGGGTCGAACTCGAGCGGCCCGGGCTCGGCGGTCAGGTCGTCCCATCCGACCGCGTCGGGAAGGGCGTCGTCGGGGCCACCCGTGTAGGGCACGTGCACGACGTGCTCCAGCGTCGGCAGCGCCGCGCGGATCTCCGCGACCTCGGCGCGCCGGTCGACCGGCTTCTCGCCGTAGCGGTAGCCGGCGATCGCCAGCAGCACCTTTGGCTCGACGATGCCGAAGCGGTCGATCACGCTGCGCGGCCCGAACTCGGGGGCGCAGGTCGCCCAGACCGCTCCGAGGCTCGCGGTCGCCAGGAACGCGATCAGCGTCTCCGGGATGTTGGGTAGGTACGCGACCACACGGTCGCCCGGCCCGACCCCCAGGCGCTGGAGGCCGGCGCGCGCGGCGCCGACCTGCTCGCGCAGGTCTCCGAAGGTCAGCTCGAACGGCTCGCGCGTCTGCGAGATCGCGAGCACGGCGACCTCGCCCACGTCCTCGTCGGCCCCGACCATGTGCTCGGCGTAGTTGAGCGTCGAGCCGGTGAACCACTCGGCGCCGGGCATGGCAGTCGCGCCGAGCACGCGCTCGTAGGGCGTGTGAGCCTTGACCTCGAAGAACTCCCAGAGCGAGCCCCAGAACCCCTCGAGGTCGGTCACCGACCACGCGAACAGCTCGTCGTAGCCGGGAAAGTCCTGACCGCGGGTGTCGCGCACGAAGTCCAGATAGCGGCCCATCTGCGTCGTCTGACGGACGTCGGCGGGCGGTCTCCAGAGCACGTCGCTCATCACCGCAGAGGCTATGACATATTGTCGGAGTGCTCGACGCAGTCGCGTCCGCGCCCGAGCTGTCGGGGTCGTTCGAGGCCGACTCAGCGTCCACGTGCGAGTTCCTGGTCGAGGGCGAGGCGCTGCTGCGCCGGCTGCCCGACCGGGCCGAGGCTCAGCCGCTCGCCGCCGGGCTCAACGCGGCCCGCGAGCGCTACCTGCGAGTGCACGCCGAGGCGGTCTACGCCGTGCTCACCGACGGCTTCGCGGTCGAGCTGCGCGACGAGGAGCTGCTCTACGCGGCGGCCGAGCGCTTTCCCGGGCTGACACCCACGCGCGCCGAGATGGCGGCCGAGCTCGAGCGCAAGCTCGCCGACAAGCAGGGCACCGAGCTCGCCCAGGGCATCTTGCTCGGTCACGTGCTCGCCTCCGCGCGCGCGGGAACCCACCTGATCCGGGCGATGCTGCGGCCCACCCGCGCGGCGCTCGACCGCCTCGAAGACTTTCGCGCCACCGGGGTCGCCGACCTGGGGACCGTGCACCTGAGCCGCGTGGGCCGCGCCGGCATGCTCGAGCTGCGCAACCCGCGCCACCTCAACGCCGAGGACGACACGACGCTGGCCGCGACGGAATGCGCGGTCGACCTGGTCCTGCTCGATCCGGAGATCGAGATCGGGGTCCTGCGCGGGGGCGTGGTCGACCATCCGCGCTACTCGCGCGTGTTCGGGGCCGGCCTGAACCTGACCCGGCTCTACCGCGGCCAGATCCCGTTCGCGTTCTTCGTCACGCGCGACCTCGGCTTCGTGCACAAGATCTTCCGGGGCCTGAGCGACCCCGAGCGGGAGAAGCTCTGGATCGCGGTGGCCGAGACCTACGCGATCGGCGGCGCCTGCCAGCTGCTGCACGTGGTCGACCACGTGATCGCCACGCACGGCTGCCGGCTGTTCCTGCCGGCCCGCAACGAGGGGATCATCCCGGGCGCCTCGAACCTGCGGCTGCCGCGCTTCGTGGGCGACCGCCTGGCGCGGCAGGCGATCATGTCGGGGCGGGAGTTCGTGGCCGGCACACCGGAGGGCGACCTGCTCTGCGACGAGACCGTCGACGAGGACGCCATCGAGTCGACCCTGTCCGCGCGGATCGAGGCGCTGACCAGCTCCGGGCTGATCAGCGCGACCGCCAACCGGCGCGCGCTGCGGAGCAACCAGGAGCCGCTGGACGTCTTTCGCGAGTACATGGGGACCTACGCGACGGAGCAGGCCCGCTGCTACCTCAGCCCGGCGCTCGTGAACAACCTCGAGCAGAACTGGAAGGCGCATGAACGCGACGTCTGAGCACGCGGTCTGGGACCCCGTCGAGACGCTTCCGCGCGAGCGCCTGCGCGAGCTTCAGCTGGAGCGGCTGCAAGCGACCGTCGCGCGCGTCCTCTCCGGCCAGCCGCGGGGCGCGGCGCGGCTGCGCGAGGCGGGCGTGGTCGAGATCGGCTCGCTCGAGGACCTTCCCCGGCTCCCGTTCAGCTGGAAGTCCGACCTGCGCGACGGCTACCCGTTCGGGCTGCTCGCCGTGCCGCGCGAGCAGCTCGTGCGGGTACACGCTTCGAGCGGGTCGCACGGCAAGCCCACCGTCGTCGGTTACACGCGCGCGGACCTCGACGCCTGGGCGGAGCTGATGGCGCGCACGCTGATCATGGCCGGCGTACGGCCCGGCATGGTGATCCACAACGCCAACGGCTACGGGCTGTTCACCGGCGGGCTCGGCTTCCACGCCGGCGCCGAGCTGATCGGGGCGACCGTGGTGCCGGCCTCGGCCGGCTTCACCGCCCGGCAGGCGATGCTGCTGTCGGACCTCGGCGCTCAGGTGCTCACCTCGACGCCCTCGTACGCGCTGGCGATCGCACAGGCGATTCGCGACGCCGGACTTGACCCGGCCGCACTGCCGCTCGAGCTCGGCCTGTTCGGCGGCGAGCCGTTCAGCGAGGCGATGCGCGAGCAGATCGAAGCCGAGCTGGATCTGCGAGTGGTGGCCGCCTACGGCCTGTCCGAGATGTGCGGCCCCGGCGTGGCCGGTGAGTGCTCGGCGCGCGACGGACTCCACATCCAGGAGGACCACTTCCTCGCGGAGGTCGTGGACCCCGAGAGCGGCGAGCGGCTCGGAGACGGCGAGGAGGGCGAGCTGGTGCTGACCACGCTCGCCAAGGAGGCGATGCCGCTGATCCGCTACCGCACCGGCGACCTCGCCTCGCTGGACAGCGCGCCCTGCGCGTGCGGCCGAACGTTCGTCCGAATCGCGAGCCTGCCCGGCCGGCGCGACGACATGCTGATCGTGCGCGGCGTGAACGTGTTCCCGTCGAACGTCGAGCACCTGCTCCTCGGCGTCGAGCAGGTGGCACCCCATTACCGGCTGATCGTCGACCGCGAGGGTGCGATGGACGAGCTCACCGTCGAGTGCGAGCCCGCCTTCGCTGACGTCGACCGCGAGCAGCTCGCGGCCCGCTTGGAGCACCTGCTGCGAGAGCACACCGGGATCCGGATCACGGTCTCAGTGGTCGACCCCGGGGCGGTGCCGCGCAGCGAGGGCAAAGCGGTACGCGTGCTCGATAGGCGCGGCTAGCGCCGTGCGCGTCCTGTTCGCCTCCACCCGCGGAACCGGTCACTTCACTCCGCTGGAGCCGTTCATCGAGGGCTGCGTCCGGGGTGGTCACGAGGTGCTCGTCGCCGGGCCGCCGCCGCTCGCGGACGCGGTGGCGCGCGCCGGCTACTCGTTCTGGGAGGGCGCCTCGCCGCCCGAGGACGAGCTCGGCGCCGTGTGGGGACGCGTCCCGACGCTGCCGCCGGACCAGGCCAACGAGGTCGTGGTCGGCGAGATCTTCGGCGGGCTCAACGTGCGCGCCATGCTGCCGCGCCTCGAGCAGGCCTGCGTCGACTGGCGCCCGGACGCGGTGATTCGCGAGCAGGCCGAGTTCGCGTCGTCGATCGCCGCCGAGCGCCACGGGCTGCCGCACGCGCGCGTCGGGGTGTCGCTGGCCGGCCTGGAGCGGTGGGGCATGGAGCTGGCCGGCCCGAGGCTCGACGAGCTGGAGCCCGGGGTTGCCGAGCTGATCTGGGCGTCGCCCTATCTGACCTACCTGCCCGAGACGCTCGAGGACCCCGACAGCGCGCGGCCGCCGGACACCCACCGCTTCCGCTACCCCGCTTCGGAGCGACGGGCACGCGGCGCACGACCGCTCGTGTTCGTCAGCTTCGGCACCGAGGCCGCGACGATGCCGATCGCGCCCGCGCTCTTCGCGGCCGTCTTCGAGGCGGCCGCCGAGCTGCCCGCCGACGTGCTGCTGGCGGTCGGGCAGCGCGACGCCGACCTCGCCGCTTTGGGGCCCGTGCCGGCCAACCTGCGGCTGGAGCCGTGGGTGAACCCGGCGGACGTGCTCGCGCGTGCGGACGCGGCGGTCTCGCACGGCGGGTTCGGAACCACGCTGAGCGCGATCGCCTCCGGCCTCCCCCTGGTGGTCGTGCCGCTGTTCGGCGACCAGCCCGACAACGCGCGCCGCGTGGAGGGGGCCGGCGCTGGCGTGGTCGTGTGGCCGGACCCCGAGGGTCCCGTCGAGGCCATCCGCACCAGCATCGACCCGGCGGCGCTGCGCGAGGCGATCGCGACAGTGCTCGAGCAGCCGGGCTACGCCCGGGTAGCCGGCGAGCTGGCGGCGGAGATGGCCGCGCTGCCGCCCACCGACGACGCGCTGGCAGTGGTCACGGACGCTCGTCGATCGAGCTGACGATCGCGGACTCGAGGTCGGCGCTGCCGCCGCCGCCTTCCCGCTCACCGAGCAGCTCGTATGTACGCGGATCGAAGATCAGCACCTTGCTCCGGCCCGGCACGTCGTAGGCGACGCCGACGCCGGGCCGGCCGGCCACGTCGCGCTGGCAATCGAGCAGTTCGATCCCGGGGATCAGGGCGGCGGCGCGCAGGACCGCGGCGAAGGCCGTCGGCGAGGCGAGCGACGCGGCGATGCTCGCGGCGTCGCCGGCGGCGGGCGGCTGGGCCTGGAGAAGACCGACGGTCACACCCCTACTCTCCCGCAGCCCTCCGAACGGTTCTCAGAGCCAGCCCAGGATCTCCTCCACCCCGTCCACCACGGCGTGCGGGCGCCGGCGCTCGGGGATGCCGTCCAGGTCGACGGTCCCGCTCATCCCGCTGCGCACCAGGATCGTCTTGGAGCCGCCGATGTGGCCGAGGGCGATGTCCATCCCGATGTCGTCGCCGATCACCGCTATCTCCGACGCCGGAACGCCCAGCCGGTGCTCGACTTCCTCGACCGCCGCCCGTGACGGCTTGCCGACCACGACCGGCCGCGCGCCGGTCACGCGCGCGATGCCCGCCGTGACCATCGCCCCGCGGCTGAAGATGATCCCGTTCGCCCCCCAGAACCCGCGCTGGTAGTTGGCGGTGAGCAGCCGCGCGCCGTTCATCACCGCGCGCGCGGCGACCTCCATCGTCCCGAGGTCGACCGACTCCACGTGCGTCACGAACACGACCTTGGCCGCGTCCGTGTCGGTGAGCGGCACGCCGGCGGAGGCCATGCGCTCGCGCGTGGCCTCCGACCCGAACACCAGCGCCGGTTCGCCCCGGTGGCGCCGCGCCAGGTAGGTCAGCGCGCTGCAGACCGGCGTGAGCATCTCGTCGTCACCCACCGGCAGCCCGTCCTCGCGCAGCCCGCGCGCGAACGCGTCCGGGCCCATGTGGCTGCCGTTCGTGAACAGCACGAGCGGGCGCCCCGACGCGCGGATCGCCTCGAGCACCTGCACCGCCCCCGGCAGCGGGCGCGCGCGGAAGTCGTCGCCGCGGTGCACGAGCGAGCCGTCCACGTCGAACACGAAGCCGCGGACGCCGTCAAGCCGCACGGCGCCACACCACGAGGTCGTCGCCCTTCTCCACGCGCACGTAGGAGAGCGACTCGCGCTTGGCGAGCTCGCCGAGCAGGCGCACGAGCGGGTCGCGCCCCGGCCGGGCGAGCGGCGCCGCCGCCCCCGACGCTCGCGCGGCGACCATCGCGTCCACCTGCTCGGCCGGCATCGTCAGGCGCAGCAGCAGCTCCTCCTCGGAGATGCCGGCGCCGAAGCGCTCGCGTGCGCCCTCCAGGCTGATCGGCTCCAGGTGGCGCAGCTTCTCCACGCGCGCCCCGGACAGCACGCGGTCGGCGATCTCCGGGTCGACCGGCGCCGCCGGCTCGAAGTAGTGGCCGAGGAAGTAGCGCACGATCTCGTCGGAGACGTCGCGCCAGCGCTCGCCGCTGACGACGTTCATCGTCGCCTGCGTCGCCACGAACTGGGACACCGGCGTGACCATGATCGGGTAGCCCATCTCCTCGCGCACGCGCGTGACCTCGTCGAGTACCGCGTCGAACAGCTCGGGGCGGCCGACCTCGGCGAGCATCCGCCGCGTGGTCGTGACCATCCCGCCCGGCATCTGGTGCCGGTAATAGGCCGCGTCGTACTCGGCGGGCACGCCGAGCGGCAGGCCGCGGTCGCGGGCGAGCTCGCGGAAGTAGTCGGAGACGAGCGCGAGCGCCTCGGTGTCGAGCTCGTGCGAGAGGCCCTCGGCCCCGATGTTGCGCAGCGTTCCCTCGGCCGGCGGGTTGGAGGTGCCGCTGGCCACCGGCGCGACCGCGGTGTGGAGCGTGCGCACGCCGGCGCGCAGGCCCTCGACGTAGGCGAGCGGGCCGAGGCCGATCGTGCAGTGGCTGTGCAGCTCGACCGGCCGCGGCGCCACCGCGGCGATGAAGGCGGGGATCAGCTCGCGAACGGCGTCGGGCGTGAGCAGGCCGCCGGGGTCCTTGAGGTAGAGGCGGTCGAGGTCGGGCGAAGCGGCCACCGCCTTGGCGCGCTCGATGTAGTACTCGTGCGTGTGCGCCGGGCTGATCGAGTAGGTCAGGCCGACCACGACCTCGTCGGCGCCGGCCTCGCGGACCATGCGGGCGAGGCGGACGAGCGAGTCGGGGTCGTTGGACGGGTCGGCGATCTGGAAGCGGCGGATGCCGTTCTTGACGGCGAGCCGGAACGACAGCGCCATCACGTCCTCGCCCGCCGGCACCCACGAGATGAAGCGCATGCCGGTGGTGATCAGGTTCAGCATCGTGTTCGGCATCGCCGCGCTGACCTGGCGGAGTCGCTCCCACGGGTCCTCCTTGTGGAAGCGGACCGAGACCGCCATGTGGGTGCTCGAGGTGAAGTCGAGCGCGCGGAAGCCGACGCGGTCCATCGTCGGAGCGATCGCGAGGACGTCGGGGGTGGTCAGGCCGGTGGCGCTCCAGAGGCTCTGGTTGCCGTCGCGCGTGGTGGTGTCGACGATCTCGACGACGTCGCTCATGCGCGAACCCGGAAGAGCGCCTCGCCGTCGCCTACCAGCTGGGCGTCCTCGGCGCAGACCTCGACGATCGTCCCGGCGACCCCGGCGGGCACCGAGTTCATCATCTTCATGATCTCGATGATGCAGACGACGGTGTCCGGCTCGACCTGGGCACCGACCTCGACGAAGGGCGCCATGCCGGGCCCCTCGGCGCGGTAGAAGGTGCCGGGCATCGGCGCGACGATGGTGGCGGAGGCCCCGTTGCCCGCGGGAGTGGGCGAAGCGGGCGCGCTGTGCGTGGGCGCGGCCGCCGCCGAAGCGGGCGCGCTCTGCGAGGGCGCGGCCGCTTCGCGCGGAGGCACGGCCCCTTCCCCGCGCACCACGTGCAGCCTGAACTCGTCGGTCTCGATGCGCAGCTCGTCGAGGTCCGACTCGTCGATCAGGCGCAGGATCTCGCGGACGTCGTCGTCGGTGAGTGCCATCAGTCCTTCTTTCCGACTCCGAACGTGCCCATCACGAGCTCGATCGCCGAGCGGCCGGTCGTCGTCTCCCGGCGCGGCGCCACGGTCACCGGCCGCGACTGGAGCATGAACAGCTCACCCTCGGCGTCGATCGCCCACTCGACGTCCTGGTGGCAGCCGAAGTGCTTCTCCACCCGGCGCGCGATCTCGAGCAGCGCCTCGAGCTGCCCGTCGTCGAGGCACGCGGCCGCTCGCCGGTCCTCATCGACGTCGCGTTGCACGGGTCCTTCGGGACCCGCCACGTACTCGATCTCCTTCGGCCCGAGCGTCCGCTGCAGCACCTCCCCGGTGACCTTGCTGACCCGGTACTCGTCGGGCGTCACCTCGCCGCCGACCACCGTCAGCCCCAGCCCCCAGCTCGCGTTGACGGCCATCGTGCTGGGGTCGCCCGTGACCGGGTTGCAGGTGAACATCACGCCGGCGATCGCGGCGTCGACCATCGTCTGGATCGTCACCCCCATCGCCGGCGGCGGCCCGCCGAACCGCTCGCGGTAGGCGACGGCCTCCGGGTTGTCGAGGCTCGCCCAGCACTTGCGCACCGCCTCGGCGACCGCCTCGTGACCGCGCACCCACAGGTAGGTGTCCTGCATGCCGGCAAACGTGGCCTCGGCGCTGTCCTCGCCGACGGCGCTGGAGCGCACCGCAACCGCCGGCTCGCCCAGCGCGCGGTAGTGCTCGGCGACCTCGTCGAGCGACGCCGACGTGCTCAGCGCGAAGCCGGGCGGCACCGGCAGGCCCGCGTCGATCAGCTCGCCTAGCGCGGTGCTCTTGCCTCCGAACAGCGCCTCGTCGGAAGCTCGGAGGTCGGCGAGTGGCCGGATGTGCACGCCGCTACGCCTCGTCGAGGATCGTCACGCGCCCGTCCGTCCCGTTCACGCGCAACCGCTGACCCGTCTTGATCCGCGAGGTCGCGGTGCCGGTCCCGACGACGGCCGGCAGGCCGTACTCGCGCGACACGATCGCGGCGTGGGACATGATCCCGCCGATGTCGGTGACGGTGGCGACGATCTTCGAGAAGATCGGCGCCCAGGCCGGCGACGTGATCGTGCAGACGAGGATCTCGCCCGGGCGCACGCTCTCGAGGTCGCCCAGGCCGCGCAGCACGCGCGCCGGCCCCTCCACCTCGCCCGGCGACGCCGCCGCGCCGCTGAGCTCGTCGCCGTCCTGCGAGCTCGCCCACTCCTGGAGCCGTTGCGGCGTGATCCCCCAGAGCATCACGACGATCGGGTCGTTGACGGCCTCCGGCATCCGCCCGAGCGCGGGCGGCGGGGTCCAGTCGTGCAGCCGCTCCAGCAGCTCCTTGCGGCGCGCGACGATCGGCGGCCAGTGGTGCGGGCCGAGCGGCGGGCCACCGGTCGACCAGACGAGCGACAGCTCCTCCAGCGCCTGCATCGCCTCGTGGCGGGACAGGTTGAAGATGTCCTCGCCTTCCTCGATGAACCCGTGCTTGGCGAGCAGGGCGCCGAACTCGCGGACCTTGTTGAAGAAGCGCGACTGGAACCAGTAGTCGCAGTAGAACTTGTGCTCCTCGACGTACGGGAAGACCGTGCGCGAGAGGCCGAGCAGCTCCTCGAACCCGGGGCGCGTCTCCTCGTCGAGCAGCGCGCCGTACTCCTCCGCGAGGCGGTCGCGCTCGCGCGACAGCTCCTCGGTCGGCCGCTCGATGTCCTTGCCCTCCTTGAGCGCCGCAACGTGCCCGATCAGCGACGCGTACGGGATGCTCGGGTCGTCGTGCCAGCTGCCGTAGTAGTGGTAGAGGCCGTCGCCCGTACCCATGTTGAACCAGGGGTCCTTGATCGCCTCGAGCTCGGCGAGCCACGCGCGGCCGGCGTCGCTGTCGCCGAGCTCGGCGTCGATCTCGGCGGGCGTGCGGCCCTCGACGAAGGCACCGTCGACGCTCGAGTCGATCGCCAGCCGCGCCAGGCGGCGCAGCTCGGTGTCCGCGCGGAACAGCACGACGTCGATGCCGGCGACCATCTGCGAGATGTGCTGGTCGGGGATGTCCGGCAGCGCGTTGCGGACGAACTCGGCGAAGGTCAGGTAGGCGCCGTAGCCGAGCAGCAGGAACTCGAAGTGGTGCTGCCACATCATCTCCGCGCAGCGGAGCGTGTCGGAGAAGGCCCGCAGCAGGGCTACGTTGCTGAGGTCCTGCTCGCCGAAGACGACCTCGTCGGGCTCGTACTCGGGCAGGTCGGGCACGTGGATCGACTCGACCTCGCGGTTGAGCGCCTCCATCTTGGTGCGCCAGCCGTCGTACAGCTCATCCCAGTTCTCGAAGTAGTGACCGGCGCGCTTCTGGAAGTACTCGGCGCGCTCGGCCATCTTCTCGGGGTCGGTCACCGGGTTGGGCGAGATGTAGACGTAGCCGTTGACCACGCGGTAGTCGACGCCCATCGCCGGCGGCACCGCGAACGCGCGGTTCTGCCAGCCGCCGAGCGTGTAGTAGGGGTGGTCGACCTCGACCATGTCGAAGGCCGGCATCGGGAACGGGAAGTGCTGCGAGTTCCAGAACCAGAGCCGGTTCTCGTCGGACTCGCGCCGGTTCTCGTCGAACAGCGCCCAGTAGGGGTACATCTCCTGCCAGCCCTCGCAGCCGGCGGGTGTCTCGATCGAGAACGGGCTCGGGAAGTCCAAGACAAGTCAGATTATCTCGCTTGTCTGGTGCGCGGTGCAAACTGCGGCGGCGATGCGCACGCTCGTCGTCTCCGACTTCCACCTCGGCGCGCGCCTGCGGCGCGGTGTGCTCACCCACCCCGCCGCGCTCGAGCCGCTCCTCGACGCGGTCGCCGGCGTCGACCGGCTGGTGCTGCTCGGCGACGTCGTCGAGCTGCTCGAGGGGCGACCCGCCGAGGCCATGGCCGTTGCCGAGCCGGTGCTGCGGGCGATCGGCGCACGCGTAGCCGCGAACGCGTCGATCGTCGTCGTGCCCGGCAACCACGACGGAGACCTGATTGCACCTTGGCTGAGAGCCAACGGCGTGCCGCTGGCCCTGGATGCCTCGATCCCGGCCGACGCCACACCCATCCTCGCGCGCGTGTGCGAGCTGCTGGGCGGGGCATCGGTGCGCTACCCGGGCGTCTGGCTGTCCGAGGGCGTCTGGGCGACGCACGGCCACTACCTCGACCGCCACCTGTTGCCCGAGGCCGCGTTCGGCGTCGCCCGAGGCGTGCTCGGCCGCCTGCCCCGCGACGGCGCCCGGCCGGTCGACTACGAGCGTGCCGGCGGCCCGTCGCTGACGCGCGCGGAGGCGCTGCTCACCCGTTGGCTGCCGGGGCCGCTCGCGCGGTTGGTCGACGACCTGGCCGAGCTGCTGCGCGCGGCGACGATGCCGCGCGTGCCGCGCCGGCTGCTGGCGCGGCGCATGTCTCCGCTGACGGCGGCGCTGCTGGGCGCGCAGATGCGCCGCGCCAGCATCCCGGCGCTCGCCCGCGTGGTGCACCGGCTCGGAGTGGACGCCGACTGGGTCGTGTTCGGCCACGTGCACCGGCTCGGCCCGATCGACGGCGACGACCCGGCGAGCTGGCTCGGCCCCGGCGGGTCGCCCCGGATCGTGAACACCGGCTCCTGGGTCTACGAGCCGCTGCTGGTGCACCACGTCACGCCGCCGCACCCCTACTGGCCGGGCGGCGCGGTGGTGCTCGAGGACGGTCGCGACCCGGTCGCCGTGGGCCTGCTCGACGACCTCGACGCAGTAGCGTTGCGCTGATGCGCATCCACGGCGACGCGATCCGCTTTGGCGTCCACTGCGGCCCGGAGAACACGAGCTTCGAGGACTACCGCGACCTGTGGCTGCGCTGCGAGGAGCTCGGCTTCGACTGGGTCTCCGACTTCGACCACTTCCGCCCGATCTTCCACGACCCCGCCGGCCTTCAGTTCGAGGGGACGACGCTGCTGTCGGCGATGGCCGCCCACACCAGCCGGGTCCGCTGCGGGATGCTCGTGCTCGGCGTGACCTACCGCCATCCGGCGGTCGTGGCGAACATCGCCGCGACGATCGACCACGTCTCGGGCGGGCGGCTCGAGATCGGCATGGGCGCGGCCTGGTACGAGCTCGAGCACGACCAATACGGGATCCCGTTCCCGCGCATCGGCGTGCGCATGGACATGCTCGACGAGGCCTGCCGGATCATGCGCAGCCTCTGGACGCAGGACAAGACCACCTTCGAGGGCAAGCATTACCAGCTCAAAGACGCTCAGCTCGACCCCAAGCCGGTGCAGGAGCACCTTCCGCTCGTGATCGGCGGCTCGGGCGAGCGCCGGACGCTGCGCATCGTCGCCGAGCACGGCGACATCTGGAACACCTTCTTCGGCGACCTCGACCGCTACCGGCACCTGATCGAGGTGCTCGGCGGTCACTGCGGCGACGTCGGGCGCGAGCCCGCTGACGTGCGGCAGTCCGTGACCTTCCGCGCCGTGCTCGACGAGAGCGAGGCGGCGGCTCAGGCGCGCGCGGAGGAGATCTTCGGCGGCCCGCCGCCCGAGCGGCTGCGCGACATGTACGTCTTCGGAACGCCCGAGCAGTGCGTCGAGGCGCTGCGCCCTTACGTCGCGCTGGGCGCGGGCGACTTCCTGCTCGGCCAGATGGCGCCGTTCGACTGGCGGACGATCGAGCTGGTCGCCGAGCAGGTCGCGCCCGCGCTGCGAGGCTAGTCAGACGCCAACGCCGTGGCGCGTGAACCAGCCGTTCAGGGCTTTGACGATCGCCGGCAGGTTCGCTTTGAGCCGGGTGATGGCGGTGCGCGCGTGGTCGGCTGTCACCTCGATGTAGGCGTGCTGAAGCTCGTTGCGCGTGCGGCTGAGATCGACGAGCAGCGCGAGCTGCTCGTCGGTCAGTCCGCCGTCGTCGCGTATGCGCTCCAAGTCGCTTTGGACGGTTTCCGGCGTCCCGAGTGGCCTCGCTTGGCCGCTCGCAACCAACCCTGAACGCGCCGCCTCGACCAGCCCATTCACGATCCGCTCGAAGGCCCCCACGACCGGCGCTACGGAGTTGACGTCTTCCGGCTCGTCGCTGTCGAACGCCTGCCGCCAAGCGTCCGGATCGAAGTCCGCGCCGAACTCGTCCTCGATGGCGACCTTCAAGGCACGGAAGTCGACGACGAGGCGTCGAATACGCGCCCGAATGTGGCTGGTCTCCACATCCCTGACGGCTCTCGGGACCTCGCCGCTCAAGAAGCCAGCAGCTCATCGAGCGCC
>JBQGCL010000039.1:0-77541 GCA_052038485.1 Thermoleophilaceae bacterium
CCGTCGCAGGCGGTGGCCACGAAGACGTTCGGCTTGCGGCCCTTCAGCTTGACCGCCTTGCGGAAGGCGCGGTGGCGGCCGCTCACGACGACGTCGTAGCCCCTGCCGCCGTCGCGCGACACGAGCAGGCCGTAGGTCACGTGCCCGGCCACCTCGCGGCCGCGCTCGCTGCGGTCCTTCACCTTGCTCACGCGTACGGCCACGCTGCGGCCGTGGCGCTGCGCCTTGCCCTTCGCGCGCGGGGAGGTGACGTCGTAGGCGCGGGCCAGGTCGGTGGCCGCCTTGCCGTCGACGATCCCGGCGCCGGTGTACTGGTTCCAGCCCCGGCCGCGCGTCTGGCGCGCCGAGCGGATCAGCACCTGCGCCACCTGCTCGGAGGCGAGCCGCGGCTCGACCTGCCAGACCAGGGCTGCGATGCCGGACACGATCGGCGCGGCGAAGCTGGTGCCCTGGCCGTACGCGAAGCGCACGCCGCCCTGGGGCACGAGCCGCGACGGGCAGACGCCGACCGGGAAGGGCGGGTCCCACTCGGTACCGCCGGTCGCCGGCAGCGTCGACAGCACACCCGTCGTGCAGTCGTCGGCGGCGCCCGGCGCGGCGATGCTGACGTAGCGGTTGTGGGTCGAGAAGTCGGCCGGCTGGCCGTCGGGCTTGGTGGCGCCGACGGAGAGGCCGATGCCGGGCGCGCCGCCGCGGCCGCCGAGCACCGCCGCCGGGAACTGGAGCTGGTTGCCCGAGTTGCCGGTGTTGCCCGAGGCGGCGACCGGCAGCATGTCGTTGAGGAAGGCCAGCGCCAGGGCGCGCGCGAGCGTCGGCGTGTCGGCGCTCTGCGAGCCGGCCAGGCTCATGTTCAGAACGTCGGCGCCGCGCCGGATGGCGAAGTCGATCCCGCGCAGCAGGTCGCGCGTGGTGAAGTCGCCGTCCTCCGACGCGCGGATGGCGAGCACCTTGGTGTTGCCGGCCACGCCCTTGGTGCCGATGCCGTTGCCGTCCACCGCCGCGATCAGCCCGGTGACGAACGTCCCGTGGCCGACCGCGTCGGTCACGTCCGTGCCGCGGGTGAACGTGTCGTACGTGCGCGCGATGCGGCCGGCGAACTCGGGGTGGCTGAGGTCGAGGCCGGTGTCCATCACCGCGATCGACCGGCGCGACCCGCCGCCGGCGGCGATCAAAGCCTCGCCGGCCCGGACGTCGTCGTAGAACCAGGTGAACTTGATGCCGGTCAGCGGGTCGACCGCATCGAGCGGATCGACGGCCGTGTGCAGCTTGCGGTCGGGCTCGACGTAGGCCACGCGCGGGTCGTCGACCAGCTCGGCGGCGAGCGCGTCGCCGTCCGGCACGGTGGCCGCCAGCACGCCGATCGAGTCGAACGGCTCGGGCCTGGCTCCCAGCCCCTCGAGCTCCCGCGCCACGCCGGCGAGGTTCTGGTGCTCGCGCACGCCGACCAGCACGCGGGCGCGGCCGCTGCGCGCGGCGATGCGCGTCGACGCGGGCTCGGCCTTGCCGTCCAGGGGCAGCGAGCGCACGTGCGCGGCGCGCAGCGCCTGGAGTCCCAGCAGGTCCTCTGAGGCGTGCGCCGGCGCGGCGAAGAGCGGCGCCGCGCAGAGCGAGATCGCGAGCACGGCTCTCCGCATCGCCACCATCGTAGTGGCTAGCCTGCGTCGCACATGCAGCCGGAGATCCACCTCGGCCCGCTCGACCTGCAGACCTTCGGCCTCGCCTTCGCCTGCGCGTTCCTGGCCTCCGGCGCCCTGTTCGCCAAGCGGCTTCAGGAGCTCGGCAAGCCGCCCGACTGGACCTACGAGGGGATCTTCGCGGCGCTGATCGGCGGCCTCGTCGGCTCGCGGCTCGACTACATCATCCAGAACTGGGACAAGGTCTCCGGGGACATCCTCGGCAACATCTTCTCGGGCTCGGGACTGGTCTTCTTCGGCGGGCTGATCGGCGGTGCCGTCGGGGTCCTGTTGTGGGCGCGCTGGCGCAACTTCCTCGGCTGGGAGCTGCTCGACACGGCCGCCGCGCCGATCGCGATCGGGTACGCGGTCGGCCGGATCGGCTGCCAGCTGTCGGGCGACGGCGACTACGGCGAGCCGTCGGACCTGCCCTGGGCGATGTCGTATCCGGACGGGACGGTTCCCACCACCGACGAGGTTCACCCCACGCCCGTCTACGAGACCTTCACGATGGGTCTGGTCACGCTGCTGCTGTGGAACCTGCGGGACCGCGTCGCGCCCGGCGTGCTGTTCGGGCTCTACCTGTTCCTCGCGGGGGTGGAGCGCTTCCTGGTCGAGTTCATCCGCCGCAACGACGAGGTGCTCGCCGGCCTGACCGTCCCGCAGCTGTTCAGCCTGGCGATGATGGCCGGCGGCGCGGCGCTGATCGCGGCGCGCCGGAACGTACCGCGGCCCGCCACGGCCTGAGCGCGGCGCCCAGGGCCGCCGCGCCGCACAGCGTGAGCGCGACCGACGCCCCGGCTGCGCTGCCCGCCTGGGCGGACAGCTGGATGCCGGCGGTCCCCGCCGCGGCCGCGACCAGCCCGCCGGCGACCATCGCGGCGCCCGGGCCGCGCACGTGGCCGCGCACAGCGACCGGCGGGCCGACCAGCACCGCGAGCACCAGCAGCGCTCCGAGGCCCTGGACGGCGACCGCGATCGCCGCGGCCATCAGCGCGAGCAGGACGAGCCTGATCAGCCCCGGCCTGAGCCCGAGAGCGCTCGCGCCGCCCGGGTCGAAGGCGGTGGCCGCGAACGGGCGTCGCAACGCGGCGAGCGCGCCCCCGCCGGCCACCAGCAGCACGGCGGCGGCGATCAGGTCGCCGTCGCTGACCCCGAGCGGTTGGCCGAACAGCAGCTCCTCGAGCCGCTGCGGGGAGTCCGGCGCGAGCGCCAGCAGCGAGCCGAGCCCGACCAGCCCGGTCACCGCGACGGCCGTGCCGGTGTCCGGCCCCACGCGCGGGTCGCGCGCCGCCAGAGCGATCAGCGCGGCCGCGACCAGCGCGCCGCCGGCCGCGCCGAGCAGCAGCGGCGCCCCGGCGAGCGCGGCCAGCACGAGGCCGGGCAGCATGCCGTGGGAGAGCGATTCGCCGGCGTAGGCGAGCCGCTCGCTGACCACCCAGAAGCCGAGCGCGCCGCAGAATCCCCCGGCGAGCACGACCTCCAGCGTGGCGCGCAGCTCGATGTCGCTCATCGCTCGTCGTGCTCGTGCTCGTGGTGGTGCATCGTCACCGCGCGGGCCGCGCCCGTCTCGTCGAGCACGATCAGCTCGCGGCCGTAGGTGGCCTCGATGGTCGCGCGGTCGAGCGCCTCGGCGGGCGGCCCGAAGGCGACCTGGCGCCCGTTGAGGCAGAGCACGAGGTCGAAGCCGCGTGCCCCCTCGACGTCGTGGCTCGAGACCAGCAGCGTGCGGCCCTCGGCGCGCAGCTGGGCGAAGACCGAGTCGATCCGGCTCGCGCTGGCGGGGTCGACGCCCGCGAGCGGCTCGTCGAGCAGCAGCACGGCGCTGTCCTGCACGAGTGCGCGGGCGAGCAGGGCGCGCTGGCGCTGGCCGCCGGACAGCTCGCCGAATGGGGTGGCGGCCTGGGCCGCGAGTCCGACCCGCTCGAGCGCGGCATGGGCGGCGGCTCGGTCGGCGCGTCGCGCCGGCAGCCACCAGCGCCCGTGCGCGAGGCCGCCCATCAGCGCTACGTCGAAGGCGCTCACGGGGAAATCGAGCCGGGTCCGCTCGGTCTGAGCGACGTAGGCCGGGCGCGCGGCCACGCTCACGCTGCCGGCGAGCGGCTCGAGCTCGCCGATCAGGGCTCGGAAGAGCGTCGTCTTGCCGCCCCCGTTGGGGCCGAGCACGCACACCGTCTGTCCGGCGCCCGCCGCGAAGGAGACCTCGCTGAGGACGGCCCGGCCGCCGTACCCGGCGGAGAGGCCGTCGGCCTGGACCGCGCTCATGTCGCCATCACGACTCCTCGACGAACTGCCGCGGCGGCGGCGACGAGCGCGTAGATCCCGGCTCCCAGCACCGCCACCGGCGGCCCCGGCGGCAGGTCGAGCCAGTAGGCGCCGTACAGGCCGAGCACCCCTTCGGCGAGCGCGAACGCGATCGACCAGATCAGCAGCGCGGGGATCGTGCGCGCGACCAGCCGTGCGGCCGCCCCCGGCAGCACGTAGATCGCCGCCACCAGCAGCGCGCCCACCGCCGGGATCGCCGCCACGGCGGCCACCGCGACCAGCGCGAGCAGCAGGAAGTCGGCGCGCGCCGCCGGTAGGCCGAGCGTCGGGGCGCCGTCCGGGTCGAACGCGATCGCGGCCCAGGTGCGCCCGAGCGCCAGGGTCGCCGCGAGCGCGAGCGCGACGGTGGCGGCCGACAGCGCGAGGTCGGCCGTCTCGAGGCCGAGCAGCGTGCCGAACAGCAGCCGGTCGACGGCAGCTCCGGACTCGAACACGTCGCTGGCGAGCACGACCCCGCCGGCCAGTGCGGCAACCAGCAGCAGCGCGGTCGCCTCGCTCGGCTCGCGCCCCGCCCGCCCGGCGCGCTCGACACCGCCGGCGTATCCGAGCGCGACGGCCACCCCCGCGAGCAACGGGCTGACCCCCGAGGCATCGGCAACCACCAGCCCGGGGAAGGTCGCCGAGCCCACCGCGTGGGTGAAGAAGGCCAGCCGGCGCAGGACGATCCAGGCGCTCAGCAACCCTCCCGCCGCGCCAAGAAGCACCACTTCCGCGAGTGCCTCGCGCAGGAACGGGAACTCCAACAGGTCCAGGGGCGAGGGCACCCCGCGGAGACTAAACGAGAATGATTCTCAGTCCGCACGAACTTTCTGCGCAATTTGTTAACCAGACACCCCAAAGGTTCCATAACATTGGGCCCCGGGAAATGAAGGACCCACTCTGAAAGCCTCTCGCGCATATGTGGCAGGTCTCGGCACCACCGGGGTGTTGATCGGATCGTTCTTCTTCCTGCTGACGGTCGGCAGCACCCTGGTCGCCTTCAAGGGCGTTCCCGGCGCCGCCAGCAACGGCGACCTGTCGAGCATCGAGCTGCGCCAGCAGCAGGAGGCGGCCCAGCGCGGGGGCGGCCTGCTCGCATCGGCCGACATCCTCGGCGGGCATCGCGCCGACGGCCTGAGCGCCGCCGACAACGTGCTCGGGCGCGTCGCGACCAGCTCCGCCACCGGGCCCGCCGGACGCATCTTCGAGAACGCCGGCGGTGGAGGCCCCGACGCGCTCCGCCCGGGAGCGCCCGGCGCCCCACTGAGCGAGAAGACCCCGCCGACCGGCACTCCCGCCCCTGGCTCGGGGTCGGGGTCCGGCTCGGGGTCGGGCGTAGTCGCGACGCCGGTCACCCCGGCTGCCCCGGCCGACGGCGGCTCGTCGGGCTCGGACTCCTCCTCGGGCGGAGACTCCGGCTCGGGGACCGGCACCGGCTCTGACAGCGGCACCGGCTCGGGCGACAGCGGGACGGGCACCGGCTCCGGCGACAGCGGCACGGGCTCGACCGACCCGGGCGGCAGCAGCGGCGGCTCGGACTCCGGGACCGGCGGCACCGACACCGGCAGCGGTGGTACCGGCGGAACCGTCACCGACCCGGTCGAGGACACGACCGACACGGTCGGCGACGTCGTCGGCGAGATCACCGGCGGCGGCTCGCAGGCGGTCGGCGACACCGCCGGCGGTCTGCTCGGCGACGCCGCGGCGGCGGCCAACGACGCGCTCGCCGTCCCCTAACGCGTCCCGGCCGCGTTCAGGATCCAGCGCCGCGAGACCGCCTGGAGCTCGAGGTCGTGCTGGAGCGACCGGTGATGGCCCCCCGGCAGCACCAGCAGGCGCTTCGGCTCGTGCGCCGCGGCGTGCAGCTCCTCGCTGACCGTCCACGGGATCTGCTCGTCGCCGCGCGCGTGCAGGAGCAGGAGCGCCGTTTCGGGCCCCAGCTCGCCCACCGCGTCGTAGACGCTCAGGGTCGTCAGCCACTCCGCGGTCGCCGGCAGGTCGCAGCGAAAGCGCAGCTCCTCGCCCGAGCGCAGCCCGCGCAGCAGAAGGTCGTCCGGCGCCGGGCAGATCGCGACGACGGCACACAGCGACGGGTCGCGCGCGCCCGCGTGAATCGCCTGGAACCCGCCCATGCTCGACCCGCGCAGCGCGACCGCGGCGGCATGCCCGCGCAGCAGCTCGACCATCGTCAGCGCGTCGTCGATCGCGACCGGCCCGAACTCGCCGTCGGAGCGCCCGTGGCCGCGGGCGTCGTAGGCCAGCGCGGCGATGCCGTCGGCGCGACAGCCGCGCGCGAAGTCGAAGTGCGACTCCTTTGCCGATCCCGCCCCGTGCAGGATCACAACGCCCGCGCGGGGCTCCCCCTCGGGCAGGAACAGGGCGTAGGCGAGGCCGTCGAGCTCTCCCAGCTTTGGTGGGGCGGGGACGGGGTGCTCCATCGCTCCTTCATAATCGCGCCGCATGGCGGCGGTTGCGGTTTCGCATGTCTATCCCCTGGGCTCGCGCCTGAACGAGCAGGGCCGGCTCGAGGTCGGCGGCTGCGACGTGATCGAGGTCGCGCGCGAGTTCGGCACGCCCGCCTACGTCTACGCCGAGGACGACATGCGCGCCCGGGCGCGCGCCTACCTGGAGGCGTTCCGGGCGCGCACCGAGCACTTCGAGGTGGTCTACGCCAGCAAGGCCTTTCCCTGCACCGCCGCCTACCGCCTGTTCGCCGAGGAGGGCCTGTCCGCCGACGTGGCCAGCGGCGGCGAGCTGCACCTGGCGCTCGCGGGCGGCCTCGCACCGGAGCGGATCTACTTCCACGGCAACAACAAGACGCCCGCCGAGCTCGACTACGCGCTCGAGGCCGGCGTGGGCCACATCGTGGTCGACTCGTTCGACGAGATCGAGCGCCTGCGCGGCCGGGGCGCGCGGGTGATGCTGCGTGTCACGCCCGGCATCAAGCCCTCGACCCACTCCTACATCCAGACCGGCCAGGAGGACTCCAAGTTCGGTTTCGGCCTCGACGACGTCGAGCGCGCGGTGGCGGCCTGCGCCGACGCGGGGCTCCAGCTCGACGGCCTGCACGCGCACATCGGCTCGCAGGTGTTCGAGCTAGAGGGCTTCGAGCGCCTGGGCGAGGTGCTGTCGGAGATCGGGGACTGGCCGCTGCTCAACCTCGGCGGTGGGCTCGGCATCGCGTACACGCGCGACGAGCACCCGCCGCCGGTGGAGGAATACGTCGAGGCGCTGCTCAGCCGCGCCCCCGGCGACGTGACCGTGCTCTGCGAGCCGGGCCGCTCGCTGGTCGGCAACGCCGGCGTCACGATCTACACGGTCGGCACGGTCAAGCGGATCCCCGGCGTGCGCACCTACGTCGCGGTCGACGGCGGCATGTCCGACAACCTGCGCCCCATGCTCTACGGCGCCCGCTACGAGGCCGAGATCGCCGACCGCTTCGGCGGCTCCGACGAGGTCACGATCGCCGGCATGCACTGCGAGTCGGGCGACATCCTCGTGCGCGACGCCCTGCTCGACGACCCGCGCCCCGGCGACGTGCTCGTGACCCCCGCGACCGGCGCCTACGGCTACGCGATGGCCAACAACTACAACGCGCTCACGCGGCCGCCGGTGATCTTCTGCAAGGACGGCGACGCCCGCGTGGTGGTGCGCCGCGAGACCTACGACGACCTGACCCGGCGCGATGGCTGACTCGTTTCGGATCGGGCTGCTCGGCCACGGGACCGTCGGCGCGGCGTTCGCCTCGCTGCTGGCCGAGCGCGCCGACGCGATCGAGGGCGAGGTCGGGCTGCGGCCCGAGCTGTCCGGCATCCTGACCCGCAGCCAGGGCGACTTCGGCGACCTGCTCGAGGGCAGCGACCTGATCGTCGAGCTGATCGGCGGAATCGAGCCGGCGCGCGAGTACGTCTTGCGCGCGCTGGAGGGCGGCCGCCACGTCGTCACGGCCAACAAGCAGCTGCTGTCCCAGCACGGCGAGGAGGTCTTCGAGGCCGCCCGCAGGGGCGCCGTGCAGCTGCGCTTCGAGGGTGCCGTGGCGGGGGTGGTGCCCGCGATCCGGGTGATGGCGGAGACCCTCGCCGCCGCCCACATCGAGCGCGTGCACGGCATCGTCAACGGCACGACCAACTACATCCTCACCCAGATGGCGGCCACCGGCGCCTCGTACGAGGACGCGCTGCGCGAAGCCCAGGAGATGGGCTACGCCGAGGCCGATCCGACCGAGGACGTGACCGGCAAGGACGCCGCGGCCAAGATGGCGATCCTGGCGCGGCTGGCATTCGGGGCCGCCGTGGCGCTCGACCAGGTCAGCTACGAGGGGATCGAGCGCATCACCGTCGACGACATCGAGTACGCAAGCGAGCTGGGGCTGTCGCTCAAGCTGATCGGCTCGGCCGAGCGGATCGACGGCGGCGTGGCCGTGCACGTGCACCCGGCCTTCCTGTACGCCGACCACCCGCTGGCGAGCGTCAACGGCGCCTTCAACGCGGTCACCATCGAGTCGCCGGCGATCACCGAGATCACCCTGAGCGGCCCGGGCGCCGGCGGGATCCAGACCGCAAGCGCCGTCCTCGGCGACGTCATCTCCGCAATGATCCCGCCGCCGTCGCTGCCGCCGCCGGCGGTGGAGCTGCCGATCGTCACGGACGTCGAGTTCTCGTTCTACCTGCACCTCGAGGTGGCCGACCGGCCCGGCGTGCTCGCCCAGGTCGCCGAGATCCTCGGGCTCCAGGGGGTGTCGATCAGGTCGGTGGTGCAGAAGGGGCTGGGCGAGGAGGCGCGGCTGGTGATGGTCATGCACCCGGTGCTCGAGTCGAAGTTCCGCGCGGCGGTGGAGCTGCTGTCGCGGCTCGACTTCGTCCGCGAGCCGCCGCGCGTGATCCGCGTCATCGAGGAGACCTTCTGAGCCTCTGGCGCTACCGCGACAGGCTGCCCGTGGACCCGCTCGTCACGATGGGCGAGGGGGACACCCCGCTGATCCCGGCGCCCCGCCTGTCCGAGCTGACCGGGGCGGACGTGTGGCTGAAGCTCGAGGGCGCCAACCCGACGGGCTCGTTCAAGGACCGCGGCATGACGGTTGCTGTGTCGGCGGCGGTGGCCGAGGGCGCCGAGGCCGTCATCTGCGCGTCGACCGGCAACACCGCGGCCAGCGCCGCGGCCTACGCCGCTCGGGCCGGGCTGCGCGGGGCGGTGATCGTGCCGGAGGGCAAGATCGCCACGGGGAAGCTGGCCCAGGCGCTCATGCACGGAGCGCGCGTGATCGCGCTGCGCGGCAACTTCGACGAGGCGCTGTCGCTCGTGCGCGAGCTGGCCAAGCGCCACCCGATCGCGCTGGTCAACTCGGTCAACGACTTTCGCATCGAGGGGCAGAAGACGGGCGCGTTTGAGGTCTGCGACGACCTCGGCGACCCGCCCGACGTGCTCTGCATCCCGGTCGGCAACGCCGGCAACGTGACGTCTTGGTGGAAGGGCTTCCAGGAGTACGGGGCGGCACCGGCGCTGCACGGCTACCAGGCCGAGGGCGCCGCGCCGCTGGTGCACGGCGCGCCGGTCGAGGCGCCCGAGACGGTGGCCTCGGCGATCCGGATCGGCAACCCGGCCCGCTGGGAGGACGCGATGAACGCGTTCACCTCGTCGCGCGGCCAGGTGCGCGCGGTGTCCGACGCCGAGATCCTCGACGCCTACACGCTGCTCGGCGCGCGCGAGGGGGTCTTCTGCGAGCCGGCGTCGGCGGCGGCGGTGGCGGGACTGCTCAAGTACGGTGCCGAGGGCCGCGTCGTCTGCGTGCTGACCGGGCAGGGGCTGAAGGACCCGCAGACGGCGATGAACCGGGCCAGCCCGGTCGTGCCCTGCGAGCCCGACATCGCGAGCGTCGAGAAGGCCGTGCTCGGGTGAACCGGCGCCGCGTCGTGCGGGTGCCGGCCTCCTCGGCCAACCTCGGGCCGGGCTACGACGTGCTCGCGGCCGCGCTCGACATCTCGCTCGAGCTGGAGGTGGAGGAGACCGGGGCCTTCTCGGTCAGCTCCGAGCTGCCGGGACTCCCGCTCGACCGCTCCAACCTGTGCGTGCGCGCATTCGAGCGGCTCCACCCGGCCGACGGGCTGAGCTTCGCGATCCGCTCCGAGATACCGCCGGCGGCCGGCCTGGGGTCCAGTGCCGCGGCGATCGTCGCCGGCCTGTGCGCCGCCGACCACATGTACGAGCTCGACGCCCCGCTGTTCGAGCTGGCCGTCGAGCTGGAGGGGCATCCGGACAACGTGGCGGCCGCGCTGCTGGGCGGGTTCGTCGTGTGCGCGGGGTCGCCGCTGCGCCTCGACCCGCCCCCTGGCTTGGAGGCGGTGATCGCGACGCCTCCCGACCCGGTCCCCACGGCTTCCGCGCGCGCCGCGCTCCCGGAGGAGGTCCCGCTCGCGGACGCCGTCTTCAACGTCGGCCGCGCGTCCCTGCTCGTCGTCGGCGTGGAGCGCGGCGACCTGTCCCTGATCGGGCGCGGCTTGGCCGACGCGCTGCACCAGCCGCGCCGGCGCCCGCTCTACCCGAGGTCGATGGAGCTGATCGAGGCCGCCGAGTCGTTCGGCGCGCTGGGCGCCACGGTCTCGGGGGCCGGCCCGACCGTGCTGTTCTGGTCGCACTGGGAGCAGACCGGCGCGCTGGTCGAGCGGCTGCGCGCCGAGGCGCCCGACTGCGAGGTGCGCCGCGTGACGTTCGCCCCGGGCGGAGCCGACGTCAATGAGCTCTGACGAGATCCAGGCCGCCGGGGGGATCGTCCGGAGCGACGACAACCGGTTCGCGGTGGTGCACCGGCCCCGCTACGACGACTGGTCGCTGCCGAAGGGCAAGCTCGACCCGGGCGAGACGTTCGAAGAGGCGGCGCTGCGTGAGGTCTGGGAGGAGACGGGGTTGCGCTGCGAGCTGGTGCGGGAGCTGCCGCCGGTCCACTACACCGTGCGCGAGCGCCCGAAGATCGTGCGCTACTGGCTGATGTCCGTCGTCTCGGATCCCGGCTTCGAGCCGAACGACGAGGTCGACGAGCTGCGCTGGCTTGCGCCCCACGACGCCCTCGACCTGCTGACGTACGACCGCGACAAGGCCGTGGTGGCCGCGGCTGCGGCTAGAGGCCCAGGTTGAGCGCGACGGCCTCACGAACGAGGCTCTTCAGCGCCTCCTCGTCGATCTCGTCGTGCTCCTTGATGTCGATGGCACGCCGGACCTTGCCCTCGAGGCTCGAGTTGAACAGCCCCGCAGGGTCGGGCAGCGACGCACCCTTGAAGAACGTCAGCTTGACCACGTTCTTGTAGGTCTCACCGGTGCAGACGCCGCCGTCGTGGGACCAGACCGGTGTTCCGGGGCTCGTGGCCTTCGCCCACTTCCACTCCTCGACGATCTCCGGGTCCGCTGCCCTGACGAGTGCCCGCACATGGCGCAGCGTCTCGCCGCGCCAGTCGCCCAGCTCCGCGATCCGCTCGTCTATCCGCTCCGAAGCCGTCAAGCCGGTGCGGCCTCCGGCCGCCGCTCGGCCCACGGGCGTGCCGCCTCCAGCTGAGCCGCCAGCGCGAGCAGCGGGCCCTCGCCCGCGGGCTTGCCCGCCAGCTGGACGGCGAGCGGCAGGCCGTCGTCTCCGTGGAAGAGCGGCACCGAGATCGCGGGCTGGCCGGTCACGTTGAAGATCGCCGTGTAGGGCGTGAACTGGCCCGAGCGGCGGAAGTCCTCCCAGGGCGCCGCGCTGCACGCGTCGATCTCGCCGATGCGCACCGGGCGCTGCGCCAGCGCCGGCGTCATCACGACGTCGTGGTCGTTCCAGAGCGCCACGATGGCCCGCGAGAACGCCCCGAGCTGGGTGCGCGCGAGCAGGTAGTCGAGCGCGTTGCGCTCGCGGATGCCGTTCCAGATCGTCCAGGAGAGCGGCTCGACGAGCTCCTCGGATGGCTCGCGCCCGGTCACCTGCGCCCCGAAGAAGAGCCCCATCGCGATCGGCGTGCCAAACACGAGCGTGAACACCTCGAGCAGGCCCCCCTGGGCCCAGGGCGCCTCGACCTCCTCGACGTCGTGCCCCAGCGACTCGAGCAGCTCCGCGGCGTCGCGGACGGCGCGCTCGCAGAGCGGGTCGAGCGGCGCGTCGATCGCGGCCGTGGTGGTCACGCCGATCCGCAGCCGCCCCGGCTCCCGCGCCGCGGCCGCCACGAACGGCTCCGCCGGCGGCGGGGCCCAGCTGGCGTCGCCGGTCTCGTAGCCGGCCAGCACGTCCAGCAGCGCGGCGGTCTCCGCGACAGTGCGCGTCAGCACGCCGTCCTGGACCAGCAAGTCGTCGCCCTGCTCCGGTCCGCGCGAGATCCGGCCGCGGCTCGGCTTGAGGCCGACGAGGCCGCAGCAGGCCGCCGGGATGCGGATCGAGCCGCCGCCGTCGCTGCCGTGGGCGAGCGGGACCATGCCCGCCGCCGTCGCCGCGGCCGCCCCGCCGGACGAGCCGCCCGGCGTGCGCTCGGTGTCCCAGGGGTTGCGGGTCGGGCCGAAACGGCGCGGCTCGGTCACCGGCAGGATCCCGAACTCGGGCAGGCTGGTCTTGCCGACGATCACGAAGCCCGCCTCGCGCAGCCGCCGCACGACGAAAGCGTCGATCTGCGCCACGAAGTCGCCGAAGATGTCCGAGCCCAGCCGGTAGGGCATGCCCGCGACCTGGGCCGTGTCCTTGACCGCGATCGGAACGCCCGCGAACGGGCGCGAGTCGCCCTGCGCGACGGCATCGGCGGCCGCCAGCGCCCCATCGGCATCCACGTGCACGAACGCGTTGAGCTCGGGCTGGAGCGCGTCGATCCGCTCGAGCGAGGCCTCGACGAGCTCGCGCGACGTCAGCTCCCCGGCGTGCACCAGGCGCGCGAGTTCGGTGGCCGGACGCGTAACGAGGTCGTCCATGCCTAGTGCAGCGCGGGCGCCCCTGCCAGCCGCTCGCGTGCCTCGTTGAACCCGCCCAAGCGCCCCAGCACCTCGGCCGCCAGCGCCAGGTAGTCGGCACCCAGGTCGGGGGCGTAGTCGAGGATCGAGATGCCCCGCTCGGCCGACTCCGCGTAGCGGACGCTGCGACGCACGACGGTGCCGAAGACCTTGCCGTCGAAGCGCTCCTGCAGCGACTTGAGCGCCTCGCGCGAGTGCACCAGCCGCATGTCGGCGATGTTCAGCACCACGCCGAGCCAGTCGAGGTCGGGGTGCAGCGACTCGCGCGCCAGCTCGACGACCTCGAGCGCCTGCTCGACGCCCGGCAGCGAGAAGTACTCGGCCTCGCTGGTGATCAGTGCGTGCTCGGCGGCCACCAGGGCGTTGACGGTCAGCAGCCCGAGCGAGGGCGGGCAGTCGATCAGCACCAGGTCGTACCCGCGCCGCACCTCGCGCAGGCCGCGCTTGAGCGTCAGCTCGCGGCCCATCTTGCCGCTCAGGATCAGCTCGGCCTCGGCCAGGCCGAGGTTGGCCGGCAGCACGTCCGAGTAGACGGCGTCGGTTGCGCGCGACTGGCCCGCCAGCACGTCGGCGATCGTCGGCGCCGCGTCGGCCGGTACGTCGAAGTAGTCGGACAGGTTGCCCTGGGGGTCGAGGTCCACGCACAGCACCTCGAGCCCGGCGCGCCGGTACGCGTCCGCCAGCGTCCGCACGGTGGTCGTCTTCCCCGTGCCGCCCTTCTGAGAGAGAACGGTGATGGCTACGGACACGCTCGGTGGACCCTACTGCCTGGGTAAAGAGACGTACCATTGAGGGCTCGCACCCGTCGCGCGCCCGCTCGAAGAAGGCGCGAAACCCGAGGAAACCCGATGGCACCACCCCCCGGCCAGGCCGGTCACGGCCTGTACGACCCCACCTATGAGCACGATGCTTGCGGTGTCGCCTTCGTGGCGCGACTCGGCGCGCCCGCGTCCCATGAGGTGATCTCGCGCGCCCTCTGGGCGCTGGAGCACCTGGAGCACCGTGGCGCAGAGGGCGCCGACGCCGATACAGGCGACGGCGCGGGCATCCTGATCCAGCTCCCGGACCAGTTTCTACGCGCCGAGGTGCCGTTCGAGCTGCCCGAATTCGGCCGCTACGGCGTCGGCGTCTGTTTTCTCCCCAGCGACGAGTTCGCGCGCGAGCACGCGGAGAAGCTGATCGAGGACACCGTCGAGGCCGAAGGCCAGACCGTCCTCGGGTGGCGCGACGTGCCGGTCGACCCGGAGCACTGCGGCAACACCGCCCGCGCGGTCGCCCCCTGCATACGCCAGCTGTTCATCGCCGCCAGCGGCGACACGGAGGACCAGGACGCCCTCGAGCGCCGCCTCTACGTCATCCGCCGGGTGATCGAGCGCGCCGAGCTGCCGAACCTCGCAATCGCGTCGATGTCGAGCCGCACGGTCGTCTACAAGGGGATGCTCACCGCCCCGCAGATCTCCCAGTACTTCCCCGAGCTCAGGGACGAGCGGCTGGTCTCGCGGCTCGCGCTCGTCCACTCGCGCTTCTCGACCAACACCTTCCCGAGCTGGGAGCTCGCCCACCCGTACCGGATGCTCGCCCACAACGGCGAGATCAACACGCTGCGCGGCAACCGCAACTGGCACCGTGCCCGCGAGCTGACGCTCGCGTCGCCGCTGTTCGGCGACGACATCGACAAGATCCGCGGGCTGCTGCGCGACGACATCTCCGACTCGGCCTCGCTCGACGGCCTGATGGAGCTGCTTGTGCTGGGCGGCCGCTCGCCCGCCCACGCGATCTCGATGCTGATCCCCGAGGCCTACCAGGGCCGGCCGGAGCTCAAGCAGCAGGTGCGCGACTTCTACGCCTACCACTCCTCGCTGATCGAGCCGTGGGACGGTCCCGCGGCGGTCGCCTTCACCGACGGCCGGGTGATCGGCGCCACGCTCGACCGCAACGGCCTGCGCCCGGGCCGCTGGGTCGTGACCAAGAACGGCTGGGTCGTGCTCGCCAGCGAGACCGGCGTGCTGGAGGCCTCGGAGGACGAGATCGTCGCGAAGGGCCGCCTCCGGCCGGGCAAGCTGTTCCTGGTCGACCTCGAGCGCGACCGGATCGTGCCGGACGACGAGGTCAAGGCCGACCTGGCCCGCCGCCGCCCCTACGGCGAGTGGCTGCACGACCGCGTCGTCCACATCGAGGACCTGCCCGACAAGAGCCCGCGCGTGCCGCGCGTGGAGCCGCTGCGCGCAAAGCAGCTCGCCTTCGGCTGGACCGAGGAGGACCTGAAGGTGCTGCTCGCGCCGATGGCGCGCGACGCCGCCGAGCCGACCGGGTCGATGGGCAACGACGTGGCGCTGGCGAGCCTCTCCAACCGGCTGCCGCCGCTGTTCTCCTACTTCAAGCAGCTGTTCGCCCAGGTGACCAACCCGGCGATCGACCCGATCCGCGAGTCGGTCGTGATGAGCCTGACCGCCTGTATCGGCCCGGAGATCAACCTGCTCGGCGAGACGCCCGACCACTGCCACCAGCTCGTCATGGAGCAGCCGATCCTCCGCAACGGCGAGCTCGAGAAGCTGCGCCAGGTCGACCACAGCGTGTTCGAGGCCCGCTCGATCGACATGACCTGGCCGGTGGCCGAGGGCGAGGCCGGGATGGAGCAGCGCCTGACCGACATCTGCCGCGAGGCATCCGACCTGGTCCAGCGCGGCGTCAACATCATCATCCTGTCGGACCGCAACCTCGGCCCCGAGCGGGCGGCGATGCCGTCGCTGCTGGCCGTCGGCGCGGTCCACCACCACCTCGTTCGCGAGGGCACCCGCCTGCAGATCGGGCTCGTCGTCGAGACCGGCGAGGCCCGCGAGATCCACCACCTGGCGACGCTGATCGGCTTCGGCGCGTCTGCGGTCAACCCCTACCTGATGTTCGAGTCGCTCTACGCGCTCCACCGCGACGGCCGGCTGCCGGAGGAGATGGCCCCGGCCGAGGCCGAGCAGCGCGTGATCAAGGCGATCGGCAAGGGCCTGCTGAAGATCCTCTCCAAGATGGGTATCTCGACCCTGCGCTCCTACACCGGCGCGCAGATCTTCGAGGCGGTCGGCGTGAAGCGCGAGGTGATCGACAGGCACTTCACCGGGACGCCCTCGCGGGTGGAGGGGATAGGCCTCAAGGAGATCGCCGACGAGGCGCTCGGCCGCC
Source organism: Thermoleophilaceae bacterium (assembly GCA_052038485.1). GTDB lineage: Bacteria > Actinomycetota > Thermoleophilia > Solirubrobacterales > Thermoleophilaceae > JACVRW01. The sequence goes on from JBQGCL010000039.1 coordinate 16,101, forward strand.
ACCGGCGCGCCTACCCGGCTGCGGTCTCGGAGCTGCTGCCGGCCGGCGGGATCTACGCCTGGCGCCGCCGCGGCGAGTACCACGGCTGGAACCCGGAGACGATCGCGACGCTCCAGCAGGCCGCCCGCAACAGCGACGGCGCCGAGGCGTACGAGCGCTTCGCCACCTACGTGAACGACGTCGCGGTGCGCAACACCGCCCTGCGCGGGCTGCTGCGCTTCCGCGAGGACACCGAGCCGGTCCTGCTCGACGAGGTCGAGCCGGCGAGCGAGATAGTCAAGCGCTTCAAGTCGGGCGGGATGTCGCTTGGCGCGCTCTCGCCGGAGGCGCACGAGACGCTCGCCGTCGGGATGAACCGCCTCGGCGGGAAGTCGAACACCGGGGAGGGCGGCGAGGACGCCGCGCGCTTCGGCGACGAGCGGCGCTCGTCGATCAAGCAGGTCGCCTCGGGCCGCTTCGGCGTGACCGTCAACTACCTCGTCAACGCCGACGAGCTCCAGATCAAGGTCGCGCAGGGCGCCAAGCCAGGCGAGGGCGGCCAGCTGCCCGGCCACAAGGTCGACCGCTACATCGCCGGCCTGCGCCACTCGACGCCGGGCGTAACGCTGATCTCGCCGCCGCCGCACCACGACATCTACTCGATCGAGGACCTCAAGCAGCTGATCTACGACCTGCGCTGCGCCAACCCGCGCGCGCGTGTGTCGGTGAAGCTCGTCTCGGAGGTCGGCGTCGGCACCGTGGCGGCCGGCGTGGCGAAGGCGAACGCCGACCACGTCGTGATCGCCGGCCACGACGGGGGCACCGGCGCCTCGCCGCAAGCGTCGATCCACCACGCCGGCATCCCCTGGGAGATCGGCCTCGCCGAGACCCAGCAGACGCTGCTGCGCAACGACCTGCGCTCGCGCATCCTGGTCGAGGTCGACGGCCAGATGCGCACCGGCCGCGACGTGGCGATCGGCGCGATCCTCGGCGCCGACGAATTCGGCTTCTCCACGGCCCCGCTGATCGCGCTGGGCTGCGTGATGATGCGCGTCTGCCACCTGAACACCTGTCCGGTCGGTGTGGCGACCCAGGACCCCGAGCTGCGGCGGCGCTTCGAGGGCCAGCCCGAGCACGTCGTCAACTACCTGTTCATGGTGGCCGAGGAGCTGCGCGGCATCATGGCCCGGCTCGGCGTGCGCTCGGTCGCCGAGCTGATCGGGCGCGTGGACCTGCTCGTGCCCGACGAGACCGTCGACCACTGGAAGGCGCGCGGGATCGACCTGCGCCCGCTGCTCGAGGTCCCGGCCGACGTGCCCGACGACGCCCCGCGGCACTGCATCCGCCGCCCGGACCCGGTGCTCTACGACTCGATCGACGTGGACCTGCTGCAGCGCTCGCGCGGCGCCATCGAGCACGGCGAGCACGTGCGGCTGGAGCGGCGCATCGAGAACAAGAACCGCGCCGTGGGCGGCCTGCTCTCGGGCGAGATCGCGCGCCGGCACGGCGAGGAGGGGCTGCCGGAGGGGTCGATCGAGGTGCAGCTCCAGGGCTCGGCGGGGCAGAGCTTCGGCGCCTGGCTGGCGGCCGGCGTCACGCTCGAGCTCGAGGGAGACGCGAACGACTACACCGGCAAGGGGATGTCAGGCGGGACGCTCGTGGTGCGGCCGTCGAGCCAGGCGACCTTCCGCGCCGAGGACAACGCGATCGTCGGCAACACCGTGCTCTACGGCGCGACCGGGGGCAAGGCGTTCTTCCGCGGGCTCGCCGGCGAGCGCTTCGCGGTGCGCAACTCGGGCGCCGTGACCGTCGTCGAGGGCGTGGGCGACCACGGCTGCGAGTACATGACCGGCGGCCGCGTGGTCGTGCTGGGGCCGACGGGGCTGAACTTCGCCGCCGGGATGAGCGGCGGTGTGGCCTACGTGCTCGACGTCGACGGCGCCTTCCGCTCGCGCTGCAACACCGAGCTGGTCGGCTTCGACGAGATCACGCCCGACGACGCGCTCGAGCTGCGCGGGCTGGTCGAGGAGCACCGCCTGCGCACCGGCTCGCCGGTGGCCGAGCGTCTGCTCGACGCTTGGGACGACGAGCTGCCCCGCTTCGTCAAGGTGATGCCGCACGACTACAAGCGCGCGCTGCTGGAGCTCGCCCAGGAAGAGCCGGTCGCGGCCTGATGGGCGATCCGCGCGGCTTCCTGACCACCCACCGGGTGGGCTTCCAGAAGCGCGACCCGCGCGAGCGTGTGCGCGACTACCGGCAGTACTTCGCGCTGCCCGACGACGCGACGCTGCGCGAGCAGGGCGGACGCTGCATGGACTGCGGCGTGCCGTTCTGCCAGGAGGGCTGCCCGCTCGGCAACAAGATCCCGGACTGGAACGACCTCGTCTACAACGATCGCTGGCGCGAGGCGCTCACCCACCTGCACGCCACCAACAACTTCCCCGAGTTCACCGGCCTGATCTGCCCGGCGCCGTGCGAGTCGGCCTGCGTGCTCGACATCAACGACGATGCCGTCACGATCGAGCAGATCGAGCTCGCGATCGTCACGCGCGGCTACGACGAGGGCTGGATCGTCGCCAACCCGCCCGCCACCCGCACGGATCGCACGGTCGGCGTGATCGGATCGGGCCCGGCCGGGCTGGCGGTCGCGGCCGAGCTCAACCAGCACGGCCACCGGGTGACCGTCTACGAGCGCGACGAGGGCCCCGGCGGGCTGCTGCGCTTCGGGGTACCCGACGCCAAGCTCGAGAAGTGGATCATCGACCGTCGCGTGGCCCTGCTCGAGGAGGAGGGGATCGCCTTCGAGTACGGCGTGGACGTGGGCGGCGACGTGTCGGCGGTCGAGCTGCGCCGGCGCCACGACGCGCTCGTGGTGGCGATCGGCTCGCGCGTGCACCGCGACCTGGACGTGCCCGGCCGTGACCTCCGGGGCGTGCACTTCGCGATGGAGTACCTCTACCAGCGCAACCGCTTCGTGGCGCGCCAGGAGGGCCGCGACGCCCCCGAGCCGCCGCCCGGCGAGCGGATCAGCGCCGCCGGCCGGCGCGTGGTCGTGATCGGCGGCGGCGACACCGGCATGGACTGCATCTCCAACGCGCTGCGCGAGGGGGCTTCCGACGTGCTGTTGTTGGACGTCTACCCGCCGCTGCCCGGCGACGCCCGCCCGCCGGGCACGCCCTGGCCACTGCCCCCCAAGCGGACGCCCACGACCTACGCGCTCGACGAGGGCGGCGAGCGCCGCTTCGGCACCCAGATCAACGCGATCGTCGGGGAGGACGGCCGCGTGCGCGCTGTCGATGGCCGGCAGGTGGAGGGCACGTCGTCGCGCGACCTGCACGCGATCCCCGGCAGCGAGTTCACCGAGCCGGCCGACCTGGTCCTGATCGCGATCGGGTTCAACCACCCCGAGCACGAGGGCGCCGTCACGGAGCTGGCCGTGGAGCTCGACCCGCGCGGCAACATCAAGGCGCCCATATACGCCACCGACAAGGCGGGCGTGTTCGCCTGCGGCGACGCGCGGATGGGCCAGTCCCTGGTGGTCACCGCGATCGCCGAGGGCCGCCGCTGCGCGCGCATCGTCGACCGCTACCTGGGCGGCTCCGGCGAAACTCGCAACCTGCCGTCCGCCGCGATGTTCGCGTTCGAGGACGGCGACCCCCACTCCCTGCGCCACCAGGCGGAGACGGCCCGCACCGTCACTGTCGGCGAAGCCTTCTGGTCGGGCCCCCGCGAGGAGCGCTGACGTGGGCACGATCCCAGCCGTCCAGCCCGCGCGCGATCACGTCCGCGGCGCCGTCGACGGCCGCGTGACGCTGGTCGAGTACGGCGACTTCCAGTGCCCCTATTGCGGCGACGCCTACCCGGTCGTGAAGATGCTGCTCGCGGAGTTCGACTGGCTGCGCTTCGTGTTCCGGCACATGCCGTTGGCGGATCTGCACCCGCGCGCGCCGGTCGCGGCCGAGGCCGGCGAGGCGGCGGGCGCACAGGAGCGCTTCTGGGACATGCACGACCGCCTCTTCGAGCACCAGCACGAGCTCACCGACGAGGAGCTCAGCGGCCATGCCGCGGCGCTCGGGCTCGACGTCGAGCGCTTCGACCGCGAGCTGCGCGAGGGCGTGCACCGCGAGCGCGTCGAGGAGGACCTGCGCAGCGGCGCCCAGAGCGGCATCCCCAGCACGCCGGGCTTCTTCGTCAACGGTGCCCTGCACAAGGGCTCGCCGACCGAGCCCGACCTGAGGCGGGTGATCGAGGCGGAGTTCGAATAGCTTTGCGCGCATGCCGACCGCGTTCGTGACCGGTGGCTCCGGCTTCATCGGCGGTTTCCTGATCGAGCGGCTGCGTACCGAAGGCTGGGACGTGCGCGCCCTGGCGCGCTCGCAGGACGCCGAGCAGAAGGTGCGCGAGCGCGGAGCTGTGCCGGTGCCGGGCGACGTGGGCAACGAGGAGCTGATGCGCGACGGCGCGGCCGGCTGCGAAGTGGCCTTCCACGCGGCCGCGAAGGTGGAGGACTGGGGCGACCCGGCGGACTTCGAGCGGATCAACGTGCAGGGCACTCAGAACGTGATCGCCGCCTGTCGCGGGGCCGGCGTGCGGCGGCTCGTTCACGTGGGCACGGAGGCTGCGCTGATGGCGGGGCAGCCGCTCGTGAACGTCGACGAGGGGGCGCCGCTGCGGCCTGACTCGCCGGCGCTCTACTCGTCGAGCAAGGCCAAGGCCGAGCAGCGCGTGCGCTCCGCGAACGACGCGGGGCTCGAAACCGTCGTGATCCGGCCGCGCTTCGTCTGGGGGCGGGGCGACACGACCCTGCTGCCCGCGCTGGTCGAGCTGGTGCGATCGGGACGCTTCCGCTGGGTCGGCGGCGGGCGGCACCTGACCGCCACCACGCACGTGGCCAACACGGTCGAGGGGCTGTGGCTGGGCGCGACCAAGGCCGAGCCCGGCGGCGTCTACTTCATCACCGACGGCGAACCGGTCGTGTTCCGCGAGTTCGTGTCCGCGATGCTCGAGACACAGGGCGTGACGCCGCCGACCGGGTCGGTGCCCGCCGGGGTGGCGACCGTCGCGGCCGGCGCGGCCGAACGCCTGTGGCGGCTGCTGCGGCGCTCCGGCCCGCCGCCACTGACCCGCTTTGCCGTCTGGGTCTCCTCCCAGGAGTGCACGATCGACACCGGCCGGGCCGAGCGGGAGCTCGGCTACCGGCCGGTGACGTCGCGCGAGCAGGGTCTGGCCGAGCTCGCGGGCTAGCCGCGGGCCGGCACCCCCTGAGTCTCGGCCGCACGGTCCTGTGCGCTGTCACGCAGCTCGCCGGCGTGCTCGCGGCCGGCCTCCTTGGCGGTCTCCGCCGTCTGGCGCGCCACCTCCTTGCCTCTCTCGAGGGCTTCCTGCCCGGTCTCGCGCGCCTTCTCCTTCATCTGGTCCGCCATCGGGCCGATCTTCTCGTCCTCCACGCGGGTCGACGGGATCAGCAGCCCGGCGACGAAGCCCACAGCCGCCGCGCCGATGGCCAGCCCGAGCGGGTTTTCGCGGGCCACGCCGGCTGCCTGCCCGGCGTCGGGGACCTTGTCCTTGACGGTGTCGACGCTGCTCGAGATGGCCTCCTTGGCACGGCCCGGAACGTCGGTCTTGTGGCCGAGTGCCTCGACCGTGTCACCCATGTCCTCGCGGGTGCGCTCTATGTCCTGCCTGATCTGGCTCGGGTCTTGGCCCATTCCAGGTCCTCCTTCACGCTTTCCTTGGCTTGTTCGGGAACAGGCGGCGTCGCCTCCTGAACCTTGTTGCGACCCTGCATTGCCAGCACGCCCGCGACCGCCGCGTACGCGACGGCGACGATCAACGCCGCCAGCCACAGCTCCATGGCGGTGTCGAGCGCGGCGATCAGGCATGCCGTGAGCGCGCCGAGGGCGAGCACGCCGAACAGGCCGGCTCCCCCGAACATCCCGGCGCCCATCCCGGCACGCTTGCCCTTCTGCTCGAGCTCGGCCTTCGCGAGGTCGATCTCCTGCCTGACCAGGGTCGTGGTCTGGTCGGAGAGCTGCTTGAGCAGCTCGCCCGTCGAGCGCTCGCGCAGCTCGCTCTGTTGCGGGCTCATGCCCGCGACGCGGAGCGGTAGCGCTCGCCGCTCGAGGCCTTCAGCATCCGCGACGCGGCGAAGCCGATCGCCAGCGCGCCGGCTGCGACCGCCCACGGGTTGTGCCGGGCGAAGTCCTCGACGTCGCGAACGATGCGATCCCCGTCGCTGCGCTCGAGGTAGGCGCCGAGCCGCTCCGCGCGATCGGCGGCCTGCTCGACGTAGCGCGCGGGTGTGTCCTTGCCCTGCTTGCGGAGCTCGCCTGCGACCGCACGAGCGTCGCCGGCGCTGCTGCCGACTCGCCCGCCGATCTCCGTCGAGCGCCGGTCGACCTCCTCGCGAACGCGCCCGCGGGCCTCGCCCGCGGCCTCCTTCGCCTTGTCCTGGGCCTGCGACGCGATGCCCTCGCTGCCCGCGTTGACCTGCTCCTGACCTGCGACGGTGTTGGCCATCGCCAGTACCTCCTTGTAGGTGGCGAGGATCTGCCCGAGCAGTCGCGCTCGGGCGCCTTTGGGGCGGACCCTCCGTGTTACCTGCGGCGGTCCGGCCTGACGCCCCGATAAGACGCCCGTCGTCCCACCACTCGGGTCCCCCAGTTAGGCAGCCTCAAACACCCGACGCGGGCATCGAGGCACGGATGGGTAGCGCGCTAGCCGGCGATCGCGGTGCGGTTCGCGACCAGGCTGACGTAGAACATCCGGAAGCGGCCGACGTCGATCTCGTCGCCGTCCTCGAGCTCGGCGAGCTCGACGCGGTCGCCGTTCCGGAACACGCCGTTCAGGCTGCGGTCGTCGAGGATGCGCGATCCGTCGGAGTCGCAGTAGACCAACGCGTGTCGGCGCGACACGGTCGGGTCGTCGAAGCGGATGTGGGCCGACAGGCTGCGGCCGATGCGGGTCCAACCCTCCTGCAACGGCACCACGCGCACGCGCTCGTCGTCCTCGAAGGCGAGGTAGTCGCCCGGGCGCACCAGCGCGTCGCGGGCGTCCTCCAGCCACTCGGGCGGATCGTCGAGCTCGTGGTGGTCGGGCGGCGGGTCGCCCTCGCCGAACAACGACGCACGCTTGAATCGAATCCCGCCGCACTCAGGGCAACCCGGCACCGGGTCCCTTTCGTGCAGCGCCACCGCAAAGCCGCACGACTCGCAGCGGAAGGACCCGGCACCTGCCAGCGTCCCGGCGCTGAACGCTTCCATGGAAAGACTCTCCTCAGGGTGGGGGGTAGTGCAGATAGTAACGAGCCCAATTCGTTCAATGTGACCTTTTGGCGGTAATTGCGAGCTTTCCGGGGGGACCTTGCGCACGCCAATGGAGGACTGGCCCCTGATGCCCCGAAAGAGGCCGGGTATGCCAGAGCTCGCAGCCATGCTCGTGCGCCGGCACATGCGCGCACTGGCGCCGACCGACGGATGCCACGACTGCCGTCGCACCCCGCTCGCCGGAGAGCGCCTGCACGAGCTCGGCTCCGGCCGGCACCTGTGCGAGCTGTGCTACGGAGCGCTGCCCGAGGAGAGCCGACAGGCGGTGCGCTCCCAGAAGATCCACGCGAGCGAACGCCCGCTGGCCGTCGTCCGCAAAGCCGCCTAGCCCGCCGGCATCCATAGAATGGCGCGCGCCAGTGCGCCAGGTCACCGTCTCCACAGTCATCTCCGCTCCCCGCGAGCAGATCTTCGACTTCGTCTGCGATCTCGCGGCGCGGCCTGCCTACACGGACCACTTCATGCGCGACTACCGCCTGGCGCGCGTCAACCCGGTCGGGATCGGGGCGGCCTCCCGCTTCCAGCTCAAGGCACCGTTCGCGAAGGAGTACGCGGAGCTTCAGATCACGGAGGTCGACCGGCCGCGCCGGATCGTGGAGGAGATCGCGGTGGGACGGCGCGGGCGCAACCGCTCGCTGGCCGTCTACGACTTCACCGACGAGGGCCACGGCGTCACGCGTGTGGAGCTGACCACGTTCAGCGAGCCGGCCACGGCGATCGACCGGGTCAAGGAGCTCGGTGCCCACGGCTGGATGCGCCGCCAGACCTCGAAGGCCCTCAACCGGCTGCGCATGATCTTCGAGGAGCCCCCCAAGGGCGAGCTCAAGCGGGCGACGATCGCGGGCTACGAGCCCGACAAGGCGGCTCGCTTCGGCGTCGCGACCGGCATGGACCCCGCCCGCGCGCCGCGCCGGGAAGCCTCCTAGAATGCCGCGCTCGATGGTCCGCCTCGCCGCCTGCCTGCTCGCGCTCGCCGCCCCGCTCGGGCTGGTCGCCTGCGGCGACGACGAGCAGGGCATCGACGAGCCTGCCCGCGAGGGACTCGCCATAGAGCTCGGCGGCGTCGACTACACGGTCTTCATCACGCGCGAGCTCAACCCGAAGATCACGCCGGACAACGCCTATGTCACCGACGAGGCGCCGCCCGGCGAGTCGCTCTACGGGATCTTCCTGCGCGCCTGCAACGTGTCGGACGACCAGCGCGAGGTCGCCAGCGACTTCACGGTCACCGACAACCAGGGCAACAAGTTCGAGCCGGAGCCGCTGCCCGATGACAATCAGTTCGCCTACATCCCGCGCGCCCTGGACCCCGAGGAGTGCATCCCCGAGGCCGGCAGCGTGGCTCAGCTCGGCCCGACCGCCGGCTCGATGCTGCTCTTCCAGTTCCCGCTCGAGAACACGGAGAACCGTCCGCTCGAGCTCGAGATCGAGCAGAACGGCGAGAAGCGCACGTTCGAGCTCGATATCTAGAGGGCCGCGTCGAGCACGACCCGAGCCGCCGGCGCCGCCGTGGCGCCGCCCGCTCCGGCACGCACCAGCATCACCGCCACCGCGATCTTGGGCCGGCCGGCGGGCGCGTAGGCGGCGAACCAGGCGTCGGTGTTGGTCGGGTCCGGGGGCTCCGTCTCCCCGGTCTCCGGGTCGCGCGTGTCCTCGAGCTCGGCGGTGCCGGTCTTGCCGGCCACCCTCACGCCCGGCAGCGCCGCAGCCGTGCCGGTCCCGTACTCGACCACGTCGAGCATCAGCGATTCGATCGTGCGCGCGATGCGCCGCTTGATCACCCGGTCGCTGCGCGTGGCGTCGCCCAGCGCCAGGGTCGGGACGTGGCGCACCCCGCGCGCCGCGATCGTCTGCGCCACCGAGGCCATCTGGAGCGGCGTCGCGAGCGTGCGGAACTGGCCGATCGCCGTCGACCCGACCTCGAGCGGGGTCTTGATCTCGGTCGCAGGCGGCAGCGTGCTCGGCACCTCGCCGGGGACCGCCGGGTCGGCGTTCCAGCCGAACCGCTCGGCCGCGTCGACGAGCGCCTCGGCCCCGATCTCCACGCCGAGCGGCGCGAACACCGAGTTGCACGAGTGGGCGAAGCTGTTGCGGAACGTGCCGCCGCAGTACTCGCCGTTGGCGTTCTCCAGCTCGACGCCGTCGATCGTCGCCGCGGTCGAGACCGGGAACTCCGTCGAGGGCTTGACCGCCCGGGCCTCCAGCGCAGCCGCGGTGGTAACGATCTTGAAGGTCGAGCCAGGCGGTTGCGGCGCCGAGAACGCGATCCCGGCCAGCGCCCGGATCTCGCCGTTGCGCGGGTCGAGCGCGGCGACCCCGCCGAAGCGGCCCGCCAGCGCGGTCACCGCTGCCTCCTGGAGGACCGTGTCGATCGTCGTGCGCACCGGCGGCGCCCGCCGCGGGCGGGCGCGCTCGATCGTCCTCGTCCCCGCCAGCAGCTCGCCGCCCGGGCGGCCGGCGAGCCGGTTCTCGAACGCCTCTTCGAGGCCGTTCTGACCGACCGGCCAGTCGCGCGGGAATCCCTGCGCATAGAGGGCCCGTCGCTCCTCGGCGGTCTCCTCGGGGGCGAGTGTCCCGGCGATCGAGCCGGCGATCGCCTCGAGCGGCGAGCTGCGGTCGTCGACCGGTCCGCGCGCCAGCACCTTGCCGTCGCGTGACAGCAGCGTGCCGCGTCGGGGCGGCTCGCTGCGGCGCGCCAGGCCCTCGCCGCGGCGCAGCCCCGGGAAGGCCAGCAGCGGACCCCAGGTCACGCGCTCGTCGCTGACCGGAAGGCTGAGCTCACCCGACACCCGCCCGAACACGCGCGTGTGGAGGACCACCGGCACGGTCACGCTGCCGTCGTGCTCGCCCCCGGGGTCGCCCGCCTCGACCCGGCGGGCGGTCGCGGTGGCGGCGGCATCGCGGTAGGCGCGCCGGAACTCGCGCGCCGAGTAGGCCCGCTTCGACGCGTCGTCGAGCAGCGCGTACATCGCGTCGTAGTCCTGGCGCTCCCAGGCCTCGGTGAACTGGCGCGCGGTCCGCTCGGAGGCCGACGATGTGCTCGACCCGACCACCATCCCGGCGCCCCCGGCGATCAGCGCGAGCGCCCCCAGCGCGGGCAGCGCGCGGTGGGTGAGCCGGCGCCGCCGCTCGGGGGAGATGTCGATCACGGATTACTACCCTGGCTCCGGCGCGTGACCGCCCTGGACTGGATCATCGTCGTATTCACGGTGCTGATGGCGCTCTGGGGGTATGCCCAGGGGCTGATCGTAGGCGCGCTGTCACTGGCCGGGTTTGCCGCGGGTGCATTCATAGGTTCGCGCCTGGGGCCGCTGCTGCTCGCGGAGGGCTCGGAATCGCCCTACGCACCGCTGATCGCTCTCGTCGGCGCGCTCATGCTCGGCGGCGTCCTGGCCTCGGGGCTGGAGCTGGTCGGCTTCCGCCTGCGCCACGGACTGGGCGACCGGCTCGGCGTCGTCGACGGCGTGGGCGGCGGCGCGCTGGTGGCGTGTCTGGCCCTGGGGCTGGTCTGGCTCGCCGGTGCGGTGGCGCTCCAGACGCCCGGCGCGCGCGACGTGCGCGACTCGATCCAGCGCTCGGCAATCCTCAGCTATCTCAACGACCACCTGCCGCCGTCCGGGCCGATCTTGCGCGCGTTCGCCCGCTTCGACCCGTTCCCGCAGATCGAGGGGCCGCAGGCTGACGTCGCCGAGCCCAACTCGCGGATCGCGCGCGACCCGCAGGTGCGTGCCGCGGGCCGCAGCGTGGTCAAGATCCTCGGCACCGCCTGCGGGCTGGGCGTGCAGGGCAGCGGCTGGGTCGCGGGCGACGGCGTGGTCGTGACCAATGCCCACGTCGTGGCGGGGCAGGACGACACGACCGTCCAGGTCGGCGGGAGCGGGCCGCACCTCGACGCCCAGGCGATCTGGTTCGACTCGCGCAACGACCTGGCGCTGCTGGTCGCGCCCGGGCTGGGCGACGCGCCCGCGCTGCGACTGCGCCGCGACGCCCCGCGCGGCACCTCGGCGGCGATCCTCGGCTTCCCCGAGAACGGGCCCTACGACGTCGCGCCCGCGCGGCTCGGGACGACCTCGGCGGTCGTGAGCCAGGACGCGTACGGGCACGGCCCGGTGCGCCGCTCGATCACCGCGCTGCGGGGGCGCGTGCGGCAGGGCAACTCGGGCGGTCCGGTGGTCGACGGGCGCGGCCGCGTGGTCACGACGATCTTCGCGGCGACCGTTTCGGACGGCGGCCGAAGCGGGTACGGCGTGCCGGATGCGGTGGTGGCGGATGCGCTCGAGAACGCCGAGGGTCCGGTCGATACGGGTCCCTGCGCCCGGTAGGCCCGCTAGAACTCGGGTCATGCGTGTGTTCCGGACACTCGCCGCGCTGTGCTGCGTAGGGGCCGTGATCGCGGCGGTCGCGCCGGCGCAGGAGCCGCCCGAGGGCACCCCGCCGCCGCGCGCGAAGGTCGACGACAACCCCTGCGTCACCCCCCTCGCCAAGGGGCTGCGATGCCCCGATCTGGTCATGCGGCAGCCGTGGGGGCTCTACCTCGACAAGCTGACGCGGCGCGGGCGCGCCCTGCTGCGCGCCGGGAACGTGATTGACTCGATCGGTCGCGGCCCGGCCGAGCTGCGCGGCGTGCGCTACAACCGCGTCTACATGCACGCCCGCCAGCGCATCTACAAGCGCAAGCGGGGCTGGATCACGGTGCGCACGGGCGCACGCCTGCGGCTCAAGTTCGCGCACCTCTCGCGCTACTGGTGGAAGTTCTACAACGCGGCCCGCTTCGAGCTGTGGAGCCTCGACGGCCGGGGCCGGCGGGTCGAGAAGGTGCGCACCGGGCCGAAGGTCTCCTACTGCCTGCGCGACCTCACTCACACGCGCCCGACGCTGCGCGGCTCGCCCTACCTGCCGCACTACCCGGCGTGCAACACCAACATCAACGCGCGCCGCGACTTCCTCGGCACATCCGTCGGCTGGGCCGACATCTACCCGCCCAGCTACCCCGAGCAGTGGATCGACGTGACCGGCCTGCGCGGCTGCTTCGCCTACGTCCACATCGCCGACCCGGAGAACGGCGTCTACGAGTCGAACGAGGACAACAACGAGGCCCAGGTGATCGTGCGGCTGCCGTTCAAGCTCGGCGAGCGGCGGCGGGGTTGCCGCGGGCGCGACCGCGGGAAGTTCCACGATCCGCGGCAGTATCCGGGGTAGCGGCGCCTCTTCAGCACAGGCGAACGACAGGCAACAAGGGCAGCCGGTTCGCGGCCTCGAGCCCACGAGGTTGACTTTTGCCCCCTATAGCGCGGTTAAAGTCAACTTCGTGGCGGTGCGGTCGCGGACGCCGCCTTCTTAGCCGCTGTTTACGTCTCGGGCAACACGTGCGCCCGGGCTAGCCCAGCCCCGTCGGCCCGAAGCGCTCCGTGCGCACGTGCTGCGGGTCGAGGCCGTTTCGGAGCAGCAGTGTCGTGGCGGCCTCGACGAAGCCGTTCGAGCCGCATACGAAGGCGACCTCCGCGTCGCCGGTCAGCATCGCCTCGTCGATGTGGCCGGTGTGGCCGCTCCAGCCGTCCGGCGGTTCGCGGGTGTAGGTGATCGACGCGTCGTCGCCGAGCTCGTCGGCGTAGATCACGTCCTCGGCCGTGCGCACCGAGTAGACCAGCCGCATTGCGGTGTCCGGCGTGGTGCGGCGCTTGTGGCGCAGCATGCACATCAGCGGCACGACGCCCGAGCCGCCGCCCACCAGCAGCACGGGCGACTCGCCGTGCCAGACGAAGTAGGACGCGAACGGTCCGCGCACCTCGATCTGGTCGCCCTCGACCAGGACGTCGTGCAGGTAGGGGGAGACCTCGCCGTCGGCCAGCCGGTCGACGGTCAACTCGATCACGCCCTCGTCGAGCGGAGACGACGCGATCGAATAGGAGCGCTGCGCCTGGTAGCCGTCAGGAGCGGTCAGGCGGACGTCGTAGTGCTGGCCCGGCTGGTGCGGCATCCACATCGGCAGCTCGAGTCGGAAGGACTTGACGCGCGGCGTCTCGACCTCGATCGCGGCGACCGTGCCGATCTGCCATTGGCCCGGCGCCTTCTGCGTCAGTCCGTCCAATAGCGCTCTTCCTTCCACGGGTCGCCGCGGTTGTGGTAGCCGTTCGCCTCCCAGAAGCCGGGCTCGTCGTGGTCCATCACGCGCAGGCCGGCGACCCATTTGGCGCTCTTCCAGAAGTAGAGGTGCGGCACCAGCAGCCGGGCGGGGCCGCCGTGCTCGCGCGGCAGCGGCTCGCCCTCGTGTCTGCTGACGACCCAGGCCTTGCCGCCGGTCAGGTCCTCGATCGCGACGTTGGTCGTGTAGCCGCCGTACGAGTGGACCATCGTGTAGACGCCGCGCAGGTCGATCTCGGCGAGCAGCGTGTCGAGCGAGACCCCGGTGAAGCTGGTGCCGAGCTTCGACCACTTGGTCACGCAGTGGATGTCGCACGGCACCTCCTCCTGAGCCAGCTGGTGGAACTGCGTCCAGTTCCACTCGCGCGGCGTGCGAACCATGCCGTCGATCTTGAAGCTCCACTCCGCCGTGTCGACCAGCGGTGTCGGGCCCGCCGTGAGCACCGGGAAACCGGTCTCGACGTACTGGCCAGGCGGCACTCGCCCCGCGAGCTCCTCGGGCACCTGACGGCGCCGGGTGAAGCCGCGGGAGATGAATCCGCTCACACGCGCGAGCCTACCGCGCCAGGTGCATGCCCATCGCGCGCGGGGCGGCGCACAGGGCGCGGGTGAGCGGGTCCGCCGTGCGGCCGTCCTCCTCGATCCGCTCGCGCCGCACCAGCGCGCCGCGTACCAGCGAGCCGCCGATGAACGTGAGCGGCTCCGGCGGGACCCAGGCGCCCGCGCCCGCGCCGACCAGCGGCAGGCGAGTGAGCTCGTCGTCCGCCCCGCTCGCGAGCGCGGCCAGCGTGCGGCCGACCAGGTTCGTCGGGCCGACGCCGTTGCCAGTGAAGCCGAAGCCGAAGTGGACCGGCCGGCCGGGCAGCGTGCCGATCTGCGGGATGTGGCTGGGGGACACGTCGATCGGGCCGCCCCAGGCGTTCGTGATGCGACGCCCCTCGAGCCCCGGGAACAAGCGCACGAGGGCCGCGTGGGCCGCGTCCACCGCGCGCCTGTCGAGCTCCACCCGCCCGTTCACGCGCCCGCCGTAGGCGAGCCGTCCGCCGCCCCAGCCGAGCAGGATGCGGCCGTCGCGCGTCGTGCGGAAGTAGTGCACGAGCGTGCGGCCGTCGGTCATGCACTCGCCTCCGGTCCAGCCCAGCTCGGCGATCACGTCGGGTACCGGCTCGGTCAGCACGATGTGCGACGAGGTCACCGTCAGGCGGCCGCGCAGGTGCCGTTGCGTGCGCGCGGCGGGCCCGATCGCGAGCACCACGGCGCCGGCCTTGACGCTTCCCCCGGCGGTCTCCACCGGCGGCCCGACCCGCCGCACCGGCGAGCGCTCGTAGACCCGTACGCCACGCTCGATCAGCCGCCGGCGCAGGCCGAGCGCCAGGCGGGCCGGCTGGAGCGTCGCGAAGTCGGGGATCATCACGGCACGGCGGAAGCGAGGCGAGTCGCAGCGCGCGCGGGTCTCCGCCTCCGACAGGGCGACGACCCGCTCGGGCGCCCCCAGCGCCGCGGCGGCCTCGACCGCGCCCAGGCCGACGTCGTCGAACGCCGGGGCGGTCGAGACGCACATGTAGCCGGACTGGTCGAACCAGGCGTCGACGCCCTCGGAGTCGCACCACGCCCCGACTCGCGAGACGGTCTCGCTCGACGCGTCGAGCAGCGCCCGGGCCCGCTCGTCGCCGAAGCGGTCGCGCAGATAGGGGCCCGACAGCCACATCGACTCGCAGAACCCGCCGTTGCGCCCGCTCGGCCCGTGGCCGCAGACTCCGCTCTCCAGCAGGGCAACCGACGCCCCGCGCTCGAGCAGCTCCCAGGCCGCCCACATGCCCGTGTAGCCGCCTCCGATGACGGCGACGTCGGCGCTGACGGCGCCGTCGAGCGCGGGCTGTGGATCGACCGGTCCGGCCTCCTCCAGCCACCAGCCTGTGGAAGTGTGACTTCCGATCTGCGTATCGTGAGGGCCGATGGGCAAGACCCTAGTCGTCGCAGAGAAGCCGTCCGTGGCACGTGATCTGGCCGCGGCGCTGCCCGGATCCTTCACGCAGTCGAAGGACAAGACCCACCTGGTCGGCGACGACCACGTGATCACCTGGGCGGTCGGGCATCTGGTCGGCCTGGCCGAGCCCGACGCCTACGACCCGAAGCTGAAGAAGTGGCGCTTCGCGGACCTGCCGATCGTCCCCGACGAGTTCAAGCTGGTCCCCAACGACGAGCGGTCGGCGAAGCAGCTGAAGGCGATCCACAGCCTGATGGCCGACGACGAGATCGAGACGATCGTCAACGCCTGCGACGCCGGGCGCGAGGGCGAGCTGATCTTCGCCTACGTCTACGACCTGGCCAAGGTCAAGAAGCCGGTCCAGCGGCTGTGGCTCTCCTCGATGACCAAGAAGGCGATCGCCGAGGCGTTCGAGCACCTGCGGCCGGGCGAGGAGATGAAGCCGCTCGAGGCGGCGGCGCGCTCGCGCTCGGAGGCGGACTGGGTGGTCGGCATGAACGCCACCCGCGCGGCGAGCATCCGTCTGCGCGCCGCCTTCGACGGCGCGGTCAGCCTCGGCCGCGTCCAGACGCCCACGCTCGCGCTGGTTGCCCGCCGCGAGGAGGAGATCCGCGCCTTCAAGCCGGAGCCCTACTGGCTGGTCGAGGCGAGCTTCGCCGCGAGCGGCGAGCGCCGCTACTCGGGCCGCTACCTGGGCGGCAAGCGCCTGCCGGAGGAGAAGGAGGCCTCGTCGATCGTCGAGGCGGTCACCGGCCAGCCGGGCGAGATCACCAAGCTCGAGAAGAAGGAGGAGCGCGAGCAGCCGCAGCTCCTCTACGACCTGACCTCGCTGCAGCGCCACGCGAACACGCTCTACGGGTTCTCGGCGCGGCGCACGCTGGCGGCGGCGCAGCGCCTCTACGAGGAGCACAAGGCGCTCACCTACCCGCGCACGAACTCGCGCTTCCTGACCGGCGACATGGTCGGCGAGATCAAGCCGATCGCCGAGCTGGTCGGCCACAACGCGCAGTACCGCAAGGCGTCCGAGTACGTCCTCGGGCTGGACAGCCTCCCGCTCGGGCGTGTCGTCAACGACGCCAAGGTCCAGGACCACCACGCGATCATCCCCACCCGCTCCGAGCACGACCTGGGCCGCATGGGCCAGGACGAGCTGAAGGTCTACGACCTCGTCTCCAAGCGCTTCCTGGCGATCTTCCATCCCGAGGCCGTCTACGAGCGCACGCGCGTCGAGACGACCGTCGTCGAGCACGTCTTCCGCACCAGCGGCCGGCGCTTGATCGAGCCGGGCTGGAAGGGCGTCTACGGCGAGGAGGCCGACCAGCCGCGCGGCGAGGAGGACTCGGGCGGCGACCAGCTGCTGCCGCGCCTCGAGCAGGGCGAGGCCGTGGACACCCTGTCGGTCGAGTCGATCCGCAAGGAGACCCAGCCGCCGCGGCGTTTCACCGATGCCTCGCTGCTGGCCGCGATGGAGCCCGCGGGCAAGGAGGTCGAGGACGCCGAGCTGCGCGAGGCCATGAAGGACTCCGGCATCGGCACGCCGGCCACGCGCGCGTCGATCATCGAGCTGCTCGTCAACCGCGAGTACGTAGAGCGCGAGGGCCGTTCGCTGGTGGCGACCGAGAAGGGCATCCAGGTGATCCGCCTGCTGAACGGGCACCAGCTCACCTCCCCCGAGCTGACCGGATCGTGGGAGCACCGGCTCGGGCTGATCGAGCAGGGTGAGGACAGCCGCGAGTCGTTCATGCGCGACATCGCCAAGTTCACCGGCGAGACGGTGGCCGAGCTCGACAAGCTGAAGGGCGTCCAGATCGAGCGCGCCAAGCTCGGCCCGTGCCCGGTCTGCGGCCGCGAGATCAACGAGAACCGCAAGGGCTACTCGTGCTGGTCGCGCGACGACCCGGGCTGCGGGTTCGTGATCTGGAAGAAGAAGGCCAGCAAGACGCTGCCGGTGGCGGTGGCCAAGGAGCTGATCGCGTCGCTGGCCGCCTCGCGCGAGCGCGGCGAGGACCCGGGCGTCGGCCGTACCGAGAAGGCGGTGACCGGGTTCCGCGGCCGCTCCGGGCGCACCTTCCGGGCCAAGCTCAAGCTCGAGCGCAGCGAAGAGGGCAAGTGGCGCGTCGACTTCGACGAGGACTGGGCCAAGGAGCCGCCGAAGGGCGAGTCCGAGGAGGAGAAGGCCGAGGCGGAGGTTGCTCCTCAGGAGGCTGCGCAGGCGAGCTGATGGAGCTCGAGGCGATCCAGCGCGTGTACGACGAGTGGGGTCGCGGCAACTGGCGCCCGAAGTTCGATCTCTACGCCGACGACATGGAGTGGGGCTGGTCGGAGGACTTCCCCGGCCTCGCCGGCGTCTATCGCGACCCCGCCGAGCGCAACGAGCGGCTGCTCGAGTGGCTCAGCCCGTGGGAGCACTGGACCTGCGAGGCGGAGGACTACGTGGTCAACGAGCCGCACGTCGTCGCCCTGTGCCGGTATCAGGGGCGCGGCAAGGGCAGCGGCGCGGTCGTCGACACGAAGGGCGCCCACCTCTGGACCCTGCGCGACGGCAAGTGCGTCCGGCTGGAGGTGTTCGCCGACCGCGCGAAGGCGCTCGCGGCCGCCGGCCTCGCCGACGCTTGACGTGAACGCCCTACCAGCGGTAACCTACCGCCGGTAAGTGGCCCTCGTAGAGGACTTCAAGCACGGACAGGTCCCGCGCGCCGTGCGCGAGCGGCAGCTGATCGAGCTCGCCGAGGCGCTGTTCGCCGAGCGCGGCTACGCCGGCGCGTCGATGGACGAGCTGGCCCGCCGGGCGGGTGTGACCAAGCCGGTCATATACGAGCTGTTCGGCAACAAGGAGGGGTTGTTCGGCGTCTGCGTGGACCGCTCGATCGAGCGGCTGGCCACCGAGATCGCCGCCGCCGTCCGCGCCGAGGGCGAGCCGGAGGCCCGCCTGCGCGCCGGCGGCCTCGCCTTCATCCGCTTCGCGTCCGGCAACCGCGTGACCTTCGACCTGATGTCGATGGGGGGCAACTTCGCGGAGAAGGCGCGCGCCGTCCGCGAGAGCCAGGCCGAGCTCGTCCGCGAGCTGATGGCCGAGATGGCCGCCGAGGGCACCGATCCGCGCGAGCTGGACGTCGCCGCCCACGCCGTCAACGCCGCCTACGAGGGGGTCGCCCACTGGATGTGGGCACACCCCGACGTCGACATGGAGCGGATCGCCGACTGGATCGCCGAGCTGCTCATCCCTGGACTACGGAGGTTCACGTGACCCACCACCACACAGTGATCGTCGGCACCGGCTTCTCGGGGATCGGCATGGCGATCAAGCTGCTGCGGGAGGGGGAGCGCGATTTCGTGCTGCTCGAGCGTGCCGGCGAGATCGGCGGCACCTGGCGCGACAACACCTACCCGGGCTGCCGCTGCGACGTCCCCTCGCACCTCTACTCGTTCTCGTTCGCGCCCAACCCGAACTGGTCGAGCACGTTCTCGCCCCAGCCCGAGATCCTCGACTACCTGCGCGACGTCGCCGCGCGCTTCGGGGTGCGCCCGCACATCCGCTTCGAGACCGAGATGGAGTCGGCCGAGTGGGATGACGCCGAGGCGCGCTGGCGGATCGAGACCTCGCAGGGCCCGCTCACGGCCGACGTGCTGATCGCCGCCCAGGGCCCGCTCAGCGACCCGCTGGTCCCCGACCTGCCCGGCCTCGACACGTTCGAGGGCACGACCTTCCACTCCGCGCGCTGGAACCACGAGCACGAGCTCGACGGCGAGCGCGTGGCCGTGATCGGCACCGGCGCCTCGGCGATCCAGTTCGTCCCGAAGATCCAGCCGCTGGCCGGTCAGCTGCACGTCTTCCAGCGCACCCCGCCGTGGGTGATGCCGCACCCCAACAGGCTCATGCACGAGTGGGAGCACAAGCTCTACCGGCGGCTGCCGGCCGCACAGCTGGCCATGCGCGCCGCGATCTACTGGGCGCGCGAGACGTTCGTGCTCCAGTTCCGCAACGAGCGCATGCGCAAGCTCGCCACCCGGATGGCGCTGCGCCAGCTCGAGCAGCAGGTGCCCGACCCCGAGCTGCGCGCCAAGCTGACGCCGCGCTACGAGCTCGGCTGCAAGCGCATCCTGCCGACCGACGAGTGGTATCCGACCCTGACGCAGCCCAACGTCGAGCTGATCGCTGAGGGCGTCCGCGAGATCAAGCCGCGGTCGATCGTGGCGGCCGACGGCACCGAGCGCGAGGTCGACACGATCATCTTCGGAACCGGCTTCCACGTGACCGACATCCCCATCGCCGGGCTCGTGCGCGGCCGCGACGGGCGCACCCTGGACGAGACCTGGGGCGGCTCGCCGAGCGCCTACAAGGGTGCGACGGTGGCCGGCTTCCCGAACCTGTTCTTCCTCGTCGGGCCGAACACCGGCCTCGGCCACAACTCGATCGTGTTCATGATCGAGTCGCAGATCAACTACGTCGCGGGCGCGCTGGCGGCGATGCGCCGGCGTGGCGCGCGCGTGGTCGACGTCCGGCCCGAGGCCCAGGCCGCGTACAACGCCGAGCTCGACCGGATGACCGAGGGCACGGTGTGGGTCACGGGCGGCTGCTCGAGCTACTACATCGACCGCAACGGCCACAACTCGACGATCTGGCCGACGTTCACCTGGCCGTTCCGCCAGCGCACGCGCGAGTTCGACGAGGGCGCCTACGCGATCGGCGCGCCGGCGCCCGCGCCCGTCCCTGCCAGCGCGTAGCCGCGCAGCGCGTTCTCGATCCGGGGCGCCCGGCCCGGCTCGAGCCACACGACCGTCCCGGGCCAGTACGGGCTCTGCTCGCCGATCCCGCTCACGAAGGCCGACTCCACGTACCAGTTGCCGCTGTTGGCGAGCCGGATGCCCGACAGCGTGCTCCACTCGCCCGGGTCGTCGCCCGGCAGCGGGCCGGCCCGGTGCGTGTGGCCGAACAGCACCTGCTCGGCGCCGGGCGCGAGCGTGTCGGCCACCCGGCCCATCGCGAGCAGCCCGGCGCGGCGCAGCTCCTCGCCGGTCAGCGTCGGGCTGAACGGGCCGATCTTGAGCTTGTTGAGCGTGGCGACCGCGGCGGGGATCGTGATCCTGCCGACGAGCAGGCGCCCCAGCCGCCCGTCGCCCGTGGCGCGGGTCCAGACCGCGCGCGAGACGGTCGAGCCGCGTCCGAGCGCCGCGCCGCTCGCTCCCTCGGCCATGCCCGCTGCGAAGCCGTAGATCGGGGCGACGACCGCCTCGAAGTCGGCGGCGCTCGTGCACTTCTCGGTGCGCCCGATCACCCGGGCGACGACGGAGGCGAGCACGGACTCCATGCGCGGGACGGTCAGGTACACGTCGAGGTACTGGCCGTGTGTCGCGTAGACCCCGGTGTCGAGGTAGAGCCCGGGGTAGGCGAGCGTGAGCTCGCTGCGCGGCAGCCAGGAGGCGAGCACTCCGGCCGCGCCGTCCTCGGCCCCCACGCGCCATTCGTTCTCCGGCCCCAGCGGCCGGCCAGCCACCTGGGCGCGGCTGAGCCAGGGTTGAGCGAGCTGGTGGTCGTGGTTGCCTGGGACGAGCGTGACCCGCTTGCCGGCGAGCGCCGGGGCGAGGCGCTCGAACAGCGGGCGGACCAGCTCGAGCAGGGCGGCGACCGGCCGTTCGCGGAGCTCGAGCAGGTCGCCGAGGAATACGACCCGGTCGGCACGCTCGATCGTCGCGCTCAGGCGCTCGAGAGCGCCGGCGCGCCGCAGCACGTCGGCGTCGTTCAGCGCACCGAGGTGAAAATCCGAGACGACGGCGGTCCGCACGCGGGGGATGGTGGCACGGCTAGTCTCCAGGCCGAGTGTCCACCTTCTGTCGTCACAACCGGTTCCTCGCCGAGTGCCCGATCTGCTCCAAGGGCACCGTGCTCGATCCGAGCCGGGCGGCGGCGAAGCGGCGGCCGGCGCCGAGCGGCCGCGGCCGTGCGCGCTCCGGAGGCGGCTCGGCCGGCGCACGCCCGGCCGCTCAGGTGGCGCGCCCCTCGCGCGGCCCCTTCGTCTCAGCCGGCCCCTATGACGGCGCCGAGGTCCGGCTCGAGCGCGTTCCGGGCGGCCTGCGGCTCGCCGTCTGGCGCGGCGGTCAGATCGAGCGCTCCGCGCCGGTGCTCGCGGCGGGCGACGTGGCCGGGCTGCTTGCGGAGGCGGCCGCGGAGGGCCTGCTGCCGCTCGGCGGCGCCGCCGGCGCCCCCGGGGCGGGGCGGCCGGAGCCGGGCAGCTTCGGCGCCAGCGCCGGTCGCTCCGGCGAGCTGCGCGACGAGCTGCGCGTGGAGCGCGTCGACGAGGACCGCGTGCGCGTGGCGCGCTGGATCATGCGGCCGAATCGCGGCTGGGAGCTCCAGGAGGCGCCGGTGATGCTTCCGCCCAAGCGCTTCGCCGAGGCGATGGCGGCCGCGGTTGGCCGCGGCGTGCTCGGTCCGGCCGAATAGCGACCATGGAGATGTGCCGCTCACTCTCGTAACCGGACCCGCCAACGCCGCCAAGGCCGGCGAGGTGCTGGGCGGGCTGCGCGCCCGCGTGGACGAGGAGCCGATCCTCGTCGTTCCCGCATTCCAGGACGTCGAGCACGCCCAGCGCGAGCTGGCCGAGCGCGGCGCGGTGTTCGGCGTCAGCGTGCTGCGCTTCAAGCACCTCTTCCGCGAGGTCGGGCGCCGCACCGGCCACGCCGAGCGGATCGCCTCCGACGTACAGCGCGAGCTGATCGTCGAGGAGGCGGTGCGCCGGGCCGGGCTCGAGCTGCTCGCCGAGTCGGCCGCCCAGCCCGGTTTCGTCCGCGCGGCGGCCGCGTTCGTGGCCGAGCTGGAGCGGTCGATGGTCGAGCCGGCGCGCTTCACGCAGGCGCTGCGCGCCTGGGCCGGCGACGGCCCGCGCCGCGCCTACGCCGACGAGGTTGCGGCGATCTACCGCGGCTACCGCTCCGGACTCGAGGCCGCCGGCCTGGCCGATCCCGAGCTGTCCGCCTGGCACGCGCTCGACGCCCTGCGCGCCGAGCCTGCGTCCTGGGGACCCACGCCCGTGTTCGTGTACGGCTTCGACGACTTCGACCCGCTCCAGCTCGACGCGCTCGACACGCTCGCCAACCGTTGTGAGGCCGACGTGGTCGTGTCGCTCCCCTACGAGGCCGGCCGCGCAGCCTTCAAGGCGGTCGCGAGCGTTCACCAGGAGCTCCGCGCGCGGGGCGCGAGCGAGCACGAGCTGCCGCCGCTCGACGACCACTACGCGCCAGAGTCGCGCACCGCCCTCCACCACGTCGAGCGCAGCCTCTTCGAGGACGACGCCGAGCCGGTCGAGGCGAGCCCCGCGGTCGAGTTCCACTCGGCCGCCGGGCAGCGCGCCGAGATCGAACTGGCCGGCGCGCGCGTGCGCAGACTGCTGCACGAGGGCACCGAGTCGGGCGACATCGCCGTCGTGCTGCGCCGTCCGGACGAGTACGCGTCGCTGCTCGAGCAGGTCTTCGGCGCCTACGACATCCCGTTCTCGATCGACCGCTCGGTGCCGCTCTGGCACACCGGCCTGGGCCGCGGCCTGCTGGCGCTCGTGCGCTGTGCGGTCGACCCCGACTCGACCGCGGCCGACCTGCTCGCCTGGCTGCGGACGCCCGGGCTGCTGCGCGAGCCCGGGCTGGCCGACCGACTAGAGGCCCAGGTGCGGCGCCAGGGCGCGCACAGCGCCCGCGAGGCGCGTGCGCTGTGGGAGAGCGAGCACTGGAAGCTCGACGACCTCGACCGCCTGCGCGACTCGGGCGGCGGCGTCCCGCTGCTGGCCGAGCTCGAGCGCCAGCTGGAGCGCCTGTTCGCGGCGCCCTACCGGCGCAAGGCCGCGATCCTGCACGGCCCCGAGCTCGACGACCCGCGCGTGTACGTGGCCGCGCGCGACGCGCTCGCCGAGCTGCGCGCGGTCGTGGAGGCCGATTCGCGCACCCGCCTCGACCCGGATCGCGTCCTGGCCGTGCTGCGCGAGCTGCACGTCCACCTCGGCGTGCCGCCGCAGCCCGACCGCGTGCAGGTGGCGAAGCCCGAGGCGATCCGCGCACGCCGCTTCCAGGCGGTGTTCGTCTGCGGCCTCCAAGAGGGCGAGTTCCCGGGCGGCGCGACGCCGGAGCCGTTCCTCCCCGACGAGGACCGCCGCGCGATCGCCGTGGCGAGCGGCCTCGTGCTCCCGGTGCGCGAGGACCGGCTCGACCGCGAGCGCTACCTGTTCTACCTGTGCTGCTCGCGCGCGGAGCAGCTGCTCGTGCTGTCGTCGCGCTCGAGCGACGAGGAGGGCAACCCGCAGTCGCCATCGTTCTTCGTCGAGGACGTGCGCGACCTGCTCGCCCCCGATGTCCCGGAGGCGAAGCGCTCGCTCTCGGAGGTCACCTGGAGCCCGGCGGACGCGCCGACCGCCGCCGAGCTCGAGCGCGCGCTCGCGGCGGCCGGTCCGAGCCGCACGGAGGAGCCGCCGCGGGCGCTGACGGCCGAGCCGGTGCTCGAGCGGCTCGCCGCCCGCGACGCCGTCTCGGCCGGTGCGCTCGAGAACTTCGCCGACTGCCCGGTCAAGTGGCTCGTCCAGAACGTGCTCAGGCCCGACGAGCTGGTCCCGGACCCCGAGCAGATGGTGCGCGGCCGGTACGCCCACTCGGTGCTCCAGCGCACCTTCCAGCGGCTGCGCGAGGAGACCGGCGTGCGCCGCGTCACACCGGCCAACCTGCACGACGCCGAGCGGCTGCTGCTCGAGGAGCTGCGCGCCCAGCGCTCGGAGTTCCAGCTGTCGCCCAAGCAGACGCGCGTGAAGGCCGCCGCGCGCCGGCTCGAGTTCGACCTGATCCGCTTCCTGCGCCGCGAGGCCGAGCGCGACGGCGGGTTCGAGCCCGAGCACCTCGAGCTGCCGTTCGGCCTGGGGGAGGCGGGCGATCCCGTCGAGATCGCTCCCGGGCTGAAGGTGCGCGGGCGGATCGACCGGGTCGACGTAAGCGACGGCATGGCGCTGGTGATCGACTACAAGAGCGGCAAGCGGGTCGACTCGTACAAGGTCGCCTCGTGGGAGGCCGAGAACCGCTTCCAGGCGGCGCTCTACATGCTGGTCGTCGAGCGGCTGCTGGGCCTGCGCCCGGCCGGCGGCGTGTACGTCCCGCTGGGGAAATCGGACACGCCGCGTGGGATGGTCGCCGAGGACGTCGCGGAGCTGGGCTCCGACTTCAAGGACAACGACCGGCTGCCGCCCGACGAGTTCCGCGCCAAGCTGGACTGGGCGCTCGGCCAGGTGGGCGACGCGGACGCCCGCATGCGCCGCGGCGAGCTGGGCTGCGACCCCGACGCCTGCGCCTGGAACGGCGGCTGCTCGTATCCCTCGATCTGCCGGTGCGAGGGATGAGCCGGCTGACCGATCAGCAGGAGCGGGCGGTCGCGAGGCGCGACGGCTCGCTGATGGTGCGCGCCGGAGCCGGCACGGGGAAGACGACCGTGCTCGTCGAGCGCTTCGTGCGGGCTGTGACCGAGGACCGCGTGCCCGTCGAGGGCATCCTGGCGATCACGTTCACGGAGAAGGCCGCGGCCGAGATGCGCACGCGCGTGCGCGCGCGGTTCGTCGAGCTCGGCCTGCGCGCCGAGGGCCGCGCGGTCGAGGGGGCCTGGATCTCGACGATCCACGGCTTCTGCGCCCGCGTGCTGCGGGCGCACGCGCTGAGCGCCGGCATCGACCCCGACTTCCGAGTGCTCGGCGAGCTGGAGGCCGAGCGGATCGCCGCCGACGCCTTCGACGCCGCACTCGAGACGTTCATGGGCAACGATCCCGAGCGGCTCGAGCTGGTGGCCGCCTACACGGCCGACGGCCTCGGCGACATGGTGCGCACCGCCTACTCGCGCCTGCGCAGCCAGGGACAGCGCCGCCCGCAGCTGGAGGAGCTGCCGCGGCCGGCCGTCGTGGGACAGGCCGAGCGGCTCAGCGCCGCCGTCGCCGGTGCTCTGCGCGAGCTCGGCGGGACCGACGGGGTGATCGTGGGGCGGGCGATCGCCAAGCTCGAGCGCTGCGCCGCGCTGCTCGAGCGAGTGCCCGCGGGCGAGCTGGCCGAGCCGGGCGAGCTCGACGATCTCTCGTTCGGCCGCAACGCGAAGGCGCTCTGCACCGATCCCTGCGTCGAGTACGGCGAGGCGCTGGAGCAGTACGCCGCGCTCTCGAGCGCGCACAAGGAGTACCGCGACCACGGCATGCTGCGCGCGCTGCTCGACCTGTACGGCGAGCGCTACGAGGGCGGCAAGCGCGCGCGCTCCGCCGTCGACTTCGAGGACCTCGAGCTGCTCACGCGCGACCTGCTGGCCCGCCACGACGGGCTGCGCCGGCAGTACGCGGAGCGCTTCGCGCACGTGCTCGTGGACGAGTTCCAGGACACGAACCCGCTGCAAAACCAGCTGTTCGGGCAGCTCGACCGCGACAACCTGTTCCGCGTGGGGGACGAGAACCAGTCGATCTATGGCTTCCGCAACGCGGACGTGGAGGTGTTCCGAAGCCATTGGGCCGATGCCGCCGCGGAAGGCCGGGCCGAGAGCATCAGCGTGAACTTCCGCAGCCGCGGCGAGGTGCTCGACGCGATCGACCGTTGCTTCACGGAGCTGTGGCCGGACGGCTTCGAGCCGCTGCGCGAGGGGCGCTCGTCGGAGCCGCGCCAGGGGCCAAGCGTCGAGCTGCTCGTGACCGACCGCGACAAGCGGCGCTGGGACGCCGCGCTCGGCGACGACGACCCGTTCGGTGCTGCCATGCACGCCGCCACGCCGTGGCGGGCGGCCGAGGCGCGGCTGCTCGCCAAGTGCGTCGACCAACTGCGCGCCGAGGGCGGCTGGGAGTGGCGCGACATCGTGCTGCTGTTCAGGGCCACCACCCACATGAGCTTCTACGAGCGGGCGCTCGAGGAGCGCGGCATCCCGACGCACGTGGTCGGCGGCCGCGGCTACTGGGCGCAGCAGCAGGTGGCCGACCTGCGCCACTGGCTGGCGGCCCTGGCCAACCCGCTCGACGAACTGGCCGTCTACAGCGTGCTCGCCTCGCCGCTGGCCGGGCTGTCGCTCGACGCGGTCGCGCTGATCGGGATGGAGGCAGCGCGCACCGGGCGCGACCCGTGGTGGCTGCTGCGCGAGCCCGGTGAGCTCGGCGAGCTGCTGTCGGCCGAGGACCAGCGCCGCGCCGCGGCGTTCGTCGCCCTGTTCGAGACAGAGCGGCGCGTGGCCCCGCAGGTGTCGCTCGAGACGCTGATCGACCGGGCCGTGACCCACACCGGCTACGACCGCCACACGCTGTCGCTGGCCGGCGGCACGCGCCGGATGGCCAACGTCCGCAAGCTGATGCGGATGGCGCGCGAGTTCGAGGCCGACGAGGGCCGCGACCTGCGCGGCTTCATCGACACGCTCGCCGACCTCGACGAGCTCCAGTCGCGCGAGGGCGAGGCGCCGCTCGAGGCCGAGGCGCTCGACGCCGTGCGGCTCATGACCGTGCACCGCGCAAAGGGGCTGGAGTTCCCGGTCGTGTGTGTCGCGGATCTCGGCAAGGACGGGCGCGAGGACTACGGCAAGCTGCGCATCTCCGACGACGGGATGACCGGACTGCGGCTGGCCTCGCTCGCCGGCGCGGCGCTGGACAGCGCCCGGCTCACGGAGATCAAGCAGCGCGAGAAGCAGCAGGGCGAGCAGGAGGAGCGGCGCATCTTCTACGTGGCCGCCACGCGCGCCCGGGAGCAGCTCGTGCTGAGCGGGGCGACCGACCTCGAGAAGCGGCTGCCGCCGGAGGACATGAAGGAGCCGATGCGCTGGCTGCTGCGCGGCTTCCCCGGCGAGGGGGTGAGCGTCACCGAGCTCACGCCGGCCAACGTGGACGAGCTGCTGCCGCCTGCCGACCGCGTGCCCGCGCCGGCCGAGCCCGAGTCGGAGGGGGGCGGGGCGGCCCAGCCCGAGCTGGGGCTCGGCACGCTGCCGGCGCCGCGGGCGCTGCCGGTCAGCCGGCTGTCGTACAGCGGGCTCGAGGAGTACCGGCGCTGCTCGTACCGCTTCTACCTGGAGCGGGCGCTGCGGCTGTCGAGGGTCGAGTCGCCGTTCGCGGCGGGCGAGCTGCCCGAGCCGGGGCTCGGCCCGTTGCTGCGCGGGACACTCGTGCACGAGCTGCTCGAGCGGCTCGACTTCGGGCGGCCGGCGGTGCCGGACGAGGCAGAGGTGGCGGCCCTGGTCGAGGCGCACGGCGCGCCGGTTGCGCCCGACGAGGTCGCCGACCTGCGCGACAGGGTGGCGCGCTTCGTGGAGACGCCGCTGCGCGAGCGGCTCGCGGGCGCGTCGCGCGTGCGCACCGAGCTGCCCTTCGCGTTCACGCTCACCCCGCCGGGCGCGGGCGGGCGCAGCCTGCTGATCAACGGGGTGGTCGACGTCCACGCCACCGAGCCCGACGGGCTGCTGGTCGTCGACTACAAGAGCAACGCGCTCGAGGGGCGCACGCCGGCCGAGCTGACCGCCGAGTCGTACTCGACCCAGCGGCTCGTCTACGCGCTCGCCGGGCTGCGCGCGGGTGCGCAGCGCGTCGAGGTCGCCTACTGCTTCCTCGAGCAGCCCCGGGAGCTGGAGGTCGCGACCTACGTCGCGGCCGATGCGGCGCGCCTCGAGACGGAGCTGCTGGGGCTCGCCGCGGGGGTCGTCGACGGGCGCTTCGAGCCCGCCGCAGAGCCACATCTGGAGCTGTGCGGGGACTGTCCCGGCCGTGCCGCACTGTGCTCCTGGGACGAGCGGGAAACGCTTCGCAGCGCCTAATTTCATTCTGTCGGGACCCCCACGTACCCTGGCGCGCATGTCCCTCTGCTTCATCGAGCCACAGGAAGCGATCAGGGTCGTTGCCGAGAGCGTTGGGCGCGAGGCGCGGCGCCAGCTGCTCGGGGAGGTCGTGCGGGCCTGGGTCGACGAGATCCCCGAGGACGAGCTGCTCGTCCACTACGCCAAAGCCGTCGACGAGCTCGACGACGACGACCTGTCCATCCTCGCCGCGTGGCACGCCTCGCTCGAGGTCGGGCAGCCGATCGCCAACAAGGAGTTCCTGCTCGGTGCATTCAGCGGGCTCGGAGAGCACCGCCGCGAGGCGCTCCGGATCGCGGCCGGCTTCAAGGGCGAGGACGCATTCGACGCCGGCGTCAGCGAGGAGCAGGCGCTGGACACCGTGCTGCCATGGCTGTCGCCGGCCCGGCTGATGGAGCTGGCCGCCGAAGCGGTCGAGCTGTATTGCTGGGACCGCCTCGGCTCCGACAATTAGCCGCGCGCATAGCTTCGCCTGGCGGCGTCCTCGGTCGCTCGCGTGCGTGTGCACGCGTCGCGACCTGCGTCCTTGCCATGCTCGCTCTGCGCGCGGCTAAGGCGTCGCCGGCTCTACTCCTCTTGGCCTTGGCCGGCTGTGGCGGCTCGTCCGGCGCGGACCGCTCCGCGCCGACTTCCACTTCGGGCACGCCGGCGCGCGTCACCCGGCACACCGACGGCGACACCCTTTGGCTGTCGGGTGTCGGCAAGGTGCGCCTGATCGGGGTCGACACGCCCGAGGTGTTCGGCGAGGCGGAGTGCTTCGGGCGCGAGGCTTCGGCGTTCGTGAAGCGGCTGTTGCCCTTGGGGGCGCGGGTGGAGTACACGCTCGGGGTCGACTCGCGTGATCGCTACGGGCGCGCGCTCGCCTACGTGTACACCGCGGACGGGCGCTTCCTCAACCTGTTGCTCGTCCAGCGCGGCTACGCGCAGCCGCTCACCATCCCGCCCAACGACCGGTTCGCCGGCCGCTTCGTCGCCGCCGCTCGGCGCGCCCGCGAGCGTGAGGTCGGGCTGTGGGCTGCCGGAGCCTGCGTGTAGGCTCGCCAGCTTGCTGCAGCACGTGACCAGCCCAGACGGTGTCCGGATCGCCTGCGAGGTGGAGGGCACGGGGACGCCGCTGGTGATGGTCCACGGCGCCGGCTCGGGCCGCTGGAGCTTCGACCTGGTTCGGCCGCACCTCCAGGACAGCTTCGAGGTGTGGAGCGTCGACCGGCGCGGCCGCGGCGATTCGGACGACGCCGACTCCTACTCGATCGAGCGCGAGTTCGACGACGTGGTCGCGGTCGTGCGTGCGGCGGGGGAGGGGGCGCTGCTGTTCGGCCACTCCTACGGCGGCCTGCTCGCCGCCGGCGCGGCGGGGCGGCTCGACTCCCTGCGGCGACTCGCGCTCTACGAGGCGCCGATGGGAGGCGTGCTGGCCGAAGAGGCCTGGACGGCGCGTTTCGAGGCGCACGTGAAGTCAGGCGAGCGTGACACGGCGATCAGCGACTTCATGAGCGACGTCGGCGGCTACACGGACGAGGAGATCGAGGCGATGAAGGGCACGCCGGCCTGGCAGGCCCGGCTGGCGGCGTCGCCGACTGTGCCGCGTGAGCTCCGCGCCGAGCACGCTTACCCGACCGATGCGCTCCGCCTCGCCGAGCGCGGTCCGACGCTGCTGCTGATGGGCTCGCGCAGCCCCGACTGGGCGCAGCGATCGACGCAGGCCTTCGCGTCGGCGATCCCCGCCAGCGAGGTGCACACCCTCGAGGGCCACGGCCACGGGGCAGCCGTGAGCTGCCCCGACCTCTTGGCCGCCGAACTGCGCGCCTTCTTCGAGGCGGCCTAGCCGCCCGCCGGCGAAGCGCTCGCCGCCAGGCGCGCTCCCTCCGCCGGCCCCGCTTCCGCCGCCGGCCCCGCTTCCGCCCCCGGCGGCGCCCACTTCCGGCAGCTCGCTCCGCGGCAGTGCGCCAGCCGCTTCAGGACGCGGTGCAGCGTTCGCCGCACGCTCGCGTAGCCGGGGTCGTAGGCGTGCGAGTGCAGCTCGTTGGGGTCGCGGTAGAGGTCGTACAGCTCCCGCCCGCCGGCCCGGTACTCCACGTACAGCCACCGGTTCGTCCGCACCGCCCGGTAGCTGAGGATGCGCCGCACGGCGGGCTCGCCGTCCTGGTCCTGGTCGCGCACAGGCACGAAGCGCATGCCGCCCGTCTCGTGCAGCAGCGGCCGTCGAGTGCGCCAGTCGGGGTGGCGCGCGAACGGCATCAGCGAGCGGCCGTCCTGTGGCAGCCCCGGCCGCGCTCCCGCCATCCCCAAGATCGTCGGCGACAGGTCGACGTTGCCCACCAGCTCCTTCGACACCCGGGCCGCCGGGATCCCCGGTCCGCGTACGATCAGCGGCACCTGGGTGGACGGATCGTAGGGCAGCATCTTGCCGCTCGGCACGTCGTGCTCGCCCTGCATGTAGCCGTTGTCGGACGTGAACACGATGTAGGTTTTGCGCAGCTCGCCCGCGCGGCGCAGTGCCCGCGCGATCGCCACCACCGCGTCGTCCACCGACAGGAGCGTCCGCTGGCGCTGGCGGTGGTGCTCGGCGATCCGGTCCATGCCGACGACCGACAGCTGCGGGCGACGCAGGAAGAACGGCTTGTCGTGGACGTTCCCCTCGTCGAACGCGCGCGTGTTGTCGAGCGTCTCGTCGCGCAGCGCGTTCGCGTAGCGCGGTGCCGGCCGGACCAGCATGCCGGTCACGTCACGCACCGACTTCATCTCGTGGTGAGGCGCGAGGAACGCAACCGACAGGAAGAACGGGCGCTTCGACCCGGCGCGCCGTTTGATGAAGTCGACCGCCATGCGCCGGTAGACGTCGGTCTGGTACAGCCGCGGGTTCTCCGCGAACGGTCTCCCATAGGTGTGCGGGTGACCGTTGTCGTCGAGCGTGTAGCCCCACATCCGGTACGTCGACCCGTCGATCGCGCCGTGCCACTCCGACCAGCCGGGCGGCACGTCGGCCTTCACCTGGGTGCCGTAGCCGTTCATGTATTTGCCGATGTGGTCGGTGACGTAGCCGGCGCGCCGGAGCCAGACCGGCAGCGAGTTCCAGCGGTTGAAGCGGATGTAGCCGCCGGTCGGCGGATACAGGCCCATCACGTGGTGGTTGTGGGCGTACTGGCCGCTGAAGAAGGTCGCTCGCGACGGGCAGCAGACCGGATACGAGACGTAGTTGTGAGCGAACGTCACGCCGCGATCCCCGAGCACCTCGCGCGTGCGCGGCATCGCCGCCATGTCCTCGACGGTCTCGTCGTCGGTCATCAGGACGACGATGTTGGGCCGGCCGGGGGCGCGCGCCGAGGCGGGATCCCGGCCGTGGGCGGAGCTCTCCCCCACCGCGATCGCGATCGCGGTCACCGCCACCAGCGCGAGCACTGCCTGCGGCGCGCGCACCACGCAACCCAGCGTGGCGCGCGCACCTAAAGGACGTCTAACGCGCGGGGACCTGCTCGTTCTGGCGGACGATCTTCCAGGCCGACTCGGTCGGTGCGATGAAGTACGGCGGCTCGCGGTAGCGCAGCGTGCGGTTGTACAGGTAGTTCTTCGCGTAGCCGGTCGCGACCGTGCTGCCGGACGAGAAGGTCGAGACCGTGCCGCGGAACTTCTGCGCGATCGCGCCGTTGATCGTCAGGGTGCCGAGCGGGTTGCCGCAGTACCAGTTGTCGGCGATGAACGAGTGGTTGAGCGCGAGGATCGCCGCGTCGATCTGGATGCCGCCGGGACCGCCGTTGTTGTCGCAGTCCGTGTTGGAGCTGTTCCAGTTGGTGACCGGGTGGTAGACGCGCACGAAGTTGTTGGCGATCAGCCCGGCCAGCGTCGTCGCGTTGTTGTTCGCCTTGAAGTCCTCGGTGACGATGACGTCGTTGTCGGCGCCGATCGTGATGTCCTTGTTGTACGTGCCCTGGACGTATGCGTTGCCGCAGCCGGCGAGCGTGGAGCCGCCCGGGTTGCTGGCCGGCAGCGGGCTGGGCAGGGTGTTCTTGCGCGAGTAGCCGGAGCCGCAGCTGCTGCTCTTGACGTAGATCACCCCGGTGTCGGGCAGGGGGACCGGCGAGCCCCCGTTCACGGTCATCGTGTCGCCGTTGAAGATGATCCTCGTCTCGCCCGTGAACGTGTAGGCCGGGTCGGCCGCCGAAGCGAGCTCCGCGTTGGACGGGGGCATCGGCAGGATGCCGCCGGGATGGGTCCTCGTGCCCTGGAAGTTCGGGTTCGCGCTGCAGGAGGACTCCCACCCGGGCGAGTCGCCGTTGACCTCGATCAGGTCGTTGGCGTCCTGGCCGAAGGTCGGCGAGCCGCAGATCAGCAGCGAGTCGTTCGTGTGCAGCGGACCCAGCAGGCTGTCGACCGAGAGGAAGCTGATGTCGTCGCAGTTGCTGTTGCGGTCGTTCCGGTAGAAGACGCAGTTCGCGGCGGCCCAGGCGGGCGTCTTCGTCGACGCGGTCGGCGAGTAGGCGGCCGGGTCGAGCGTCTCGTAGTTGGTGAACCAGAGGAAGTCGATGAAGGACTTGCGGCGCAGCGTCACGACGATGCTGCGCTTGGCGGGCTTGTCGGAGGCGCCGGTGGGCGTCCGCACGCGCCCGGTCGACCGGATCTTGAACGTGCCGGTCATCGGGTTGACCATCGACTCGGGCACGTCGACCTGGCACAGCTCGGTACCCGCCGCCGAGGTCTGCGGGGCGAGCAGCTCGACCGCGTACTCGGCCTGGTAGCCCGGGATCTTCTGGTACTTGCGTGGATCGGCGCCGCTGCCGTTCCACTCGAGGTTGACGGCGTTCAACGTCGGCGAGGGCACCTGGTCGCAGTGGGTGTAGTAGGCGTTGTCCTGGCCGAGGCGGTTCATGTAGTAGTTGACGCCTGCCTCCGCGGCCGCGTAGGCCTGCTTGGAGTCGTCGTCCTTCTGCGTGAAGCCGATGTCGGGCTGCACGGCGGCGAAGCTGGCGGCGACCAGTAGCCCGCCGACCATCAGCGTCCCCATCAGGGTGACGGTGGTGAAGCCCTTCTGACAGCGATGGATCAGATGCATCGTGGCCCGTTGTTGAAGTCGGTTGCGGTGAGTACGCGGACGTAGACGTCGTCCTCGAGTACGGCGGAGTTCTTGTCTTCCATCACGGTGCGGGCGGCGAACGCCCGGTAGCCGACCTTGATCAGCGCGACCCGGCTGAGGCTGGCCGCCGACAGCGGCGTCGAGAGCTGGTCGAGCGAGCCGTTCGTGCTGCCGACGGTGTAGCCGTAGTAGCGGAAGATCGGCCGCGCGGTGCTGCCGTCCATGATCTGCTGGACGTTCGTGAGTAGCGGCGCGGTGGTCGCGGAGCTAGTGAAGGTGAGCGCCGGATAGGTGCCGGCGCCGGTGATCACCGACTCGGAGATCGTGTTGGTGGAGGTGTCGTAGCTGAGCGTCCGCTTCTTGATCGGGGTGGACCCGTCGGTCATGTCCGCGTAGAAGCTCACGGCCGTGTCGGTCCCGGAAACCATCGGGACGGTGGTGCCGACGCAGACCTGCGAGCGCAGCTGGCGCGTGATCAGGTCCATCGCCAGGCGCCCGCGCTGAAGCGCCTCGGAGCGATCGGCGATCTGCCCGGACGCCGAGATCGTTCGGTCGAGCAGCATGAACGAGGCGAGCAGCACGATCATGCCGATGACCAGGGCCACCAGCAGCTCGGTGAGCGAGAAGCCGCGCTCGTCTGAGATGCGGGGGCGGTCCATTAGGGGAACCCGTTCTGGGAGTAGCCGTGGCAGGGCCCCGTCTGGTTGAGCATGATCCGGATGGCGCCGGTGTTGCCCGCGGTCGTGGTATTGCCGCCCGCGGCCGTGTTCGTGATCGTGTCGTCGACGTGGCCGGTGCCGTAGCCGAGCGACGTGCGCACGTCGCCGTGGCCGTGCAGCGTGCCGCCGCTGTTCTGCGCGCACATCTTGTAGGTGCCGTACGGATAGCCCGGGTTCGGCAGCGCGGCGGAGCCGCCGGCGGTCGTGTTGGTGCTGACCTGCGTCGGGAACACGTTCGGGCAGGTCGGGTAGTCAGACGGCTCGATCATCACCGTGGCACCGGTTGTGTTCGTGCCGGAGCTGTTGACGACGTGGATGTTGATCGAGGGCACGCGCAGCTTGTTGCCGGCCGTCGAGAGGATCTGCCCCGGGGTCGGCGTGTAGGTCTTGGCGCCGGCGACGTTGGCGCTGCACTGACCCGGGTAGACGCTGTAGCCGTCGGTGAACGGGAACAGGCTGGTCGCGTTGATCTGGGTCGAGGTCGCCGGCGAGGTTCCGGTGCCGGTGAAGAGCCGCGTGCCGACGATCAGCTTGCTGTTGGCCACGGTCAGCCAGCGCGACTGCTGGGCGATCGTGGTGGTGCCGACGACCGTCTCGAAGAACCCCTGGATCGTCGCCGCGTTGTCCATGATGAAGTCGACCGCCGTGGACTGCGACTGGTTCACGGTCAGCGGCTGGGTGGGGGTCGTGTCGCCGTCGTAGTCGACAAAGCCGCCCCCCGAGGGCGCGGCGGTGTAGTTGCCGATCGGGATGAACGGGAAGACGGCGCAGCCGAGCGAGTTGGTCGTGCCTGAGAAGCTCGCGGTTCCGGTGAGGGCCACCGCCATGGTCTGCACCGGGTCCCCGTTGCGGTCCGCCACCTTCACGATCGCCCGCCCCTCGCCCGTGGCGTAGGTGCCCGGCGGCGGGGTCACGAGGCTGACCTGGTCGACGATGCCCTTGGTCGCGTTCGAAGTGACCTCGGAGACGATCCGGACGTTGGCGGCGGTCCGGGAGATGTTCGAGCAGCTGATCGGCCCGCCCGCGTCGACAGCCCAGCTGCCCTTCGAGACGACCGTGTAGTCCACGCCGCGCACGGTCACGGTGCGCGTGTTGTTGTAGCCCGGCAGCTGGGTGACCGGCATCGCCCGCATCCGCTCGATGTCCTGCTCGGCGAGCGCCGCGGCGACCGAGCGCGCCTTGTTCTTGCCGCCGGCGCTCTGGGCGCCGTCGATGCCGTTCAGCAGGCCGACCGTCGCGATCGACAGCACGACCGCTCCGACCATGACCTCGATCAGCGCCGAGCCGCGCTCGGAGCACAGGCGTGACCGGACCGCCGCGGATGCGGCGGCACAGCGCGCTCGCAAGCGCGCCGGCCAAGGGCGCTTGTCCGGGTCAGTCGATCGCACGCGTCCGTAGACCACATCGGCTAACGGGGTGTCCCGCTTGAGGAGGACGCGTCGGGCGCGGACTAGTTGACGTGATTGAATCGCGCCATGACAGCCACGCTCCCGGCCGACGTGCAGCAGGTCTTCCACCGGTTCATCACCACCGAGTTCACGACCGTTGACGGGCGCGGCCAGCCGATCACCTGGCCCCTGACGCCCTACTACACGCCGGGAGGGCCCTGCATCGACGTCACGACGGGGCTGGGCTATCCGAAGAAGGCGAACGACGCGCGCGCCAACCCGAGGGTCGCGATGCTGTTCTCGGACCCGACCGGCAGCGGGATCGAGAACGCCCCGCAGGTGCTCGTGCAGGGCACGGCCGAAGTCGACGACCGCGACCTCGACGCCAACCGCGAGCGCTACAAGCGCGAGATCGCGGTCAAGCTGCCGGGCGCGGCCAGCCAGATGCCGCCGAAGGCGTTCGATCGCTTCATCGGCTGGTACCTGACGCGTATCTACATCCACGTGCGCCCGGAGCGCATCTACGTATGGGCCGACGGCGACGCCGCCCGCGAGCCCCAGCTGTTCGACGCGCACCTGGAGGAGGTCCGCTCAGGCCACGATGAGGAACCCGACGCCGATCACGCGGGGACCGGCGGCGGTGTCGTGGCCTGGGACGAGCGCATGGACGAGCTCGGTGAGCGCTACCCGGAGGCGGCCGTCACGCTGGTCTGTCCCGACGGCTTCCCGTTCTCGGTGCGCCTACCGGTCGAGGTCGACCGGGCCGGTCAGCGCCTGCGCCTGGGTGGGGCGCCCGTGGGCGTGCCCTGGCAGCCGGGCCTCGCCTGCGTCGCCGCGCACGACCACTCGCCGGACTTCAAGTGGCAGCGCAACTTCCAGGTTCGCGGCGACCTCGTCGAGGAGGACGACGGCTCCTGGTCCGTGATCCCGCGCAAGCTGATCGGCGGCTTCGAGCTGCCCCCCGGCGGGCTGATCGCCCGCACGCGGCTCAACATGAAGAAGATGCGCCGCTTCCGCAAGATCGCCAAGCGCGAGCTGGCTGCGCGCGGCCACTGACCCCAGAAAGCATTTCGCCCCAGCCAAGGCCGGGGCGAAATAAGAGAGACGCGAACTTCGCGCTTGAGGTGCGCGCTCGTCGGCCGAAGCCGACGTGCTGCGCGGCGAGCCTCACAACCTCTGGCTTCGCTCTTTGCGCTCCGTCCGCGTCTCGAGGATCAGTAGACCAGGACGCCAAGGCCGCGTCAAGTGCCGCATCTACATTGATGCCGCACGTTGCGAAAATATGCTGTTCACATGAGCGCCACATCCGACCAGCGAGACGGCCGCACCGTTCGCGCCGAGCGCACCCGCCAGGCGCTGGTCGACTCGCTGCTGAGCCTGCTCGAAGAGGGGCAGCTGACCCCGACCGCGGCGGCGATCGCCGCCCGCGCGGGCGTGTCGGAGCGCTCGGTCTTCCAGCACTTCCCCGACCGCGAGGCGCTGCTCGAGGCCGTCGCCCGCGAGCAGTACGACCGGGTCGTGCCGACACTCCGGCCGGTCGACTCGACGCTGCCGCTGCCCGACCGCATCGAGCAGTTCACAGCGCAGCGAGCGCGCCTGTACGAGCTGATCGGCGGCGTGCGCCGCGCGGGGCTGCTGGTCGAGCACGAGTCGTCCTCGGTGGCCGGCTGGCTCGCCACGGCGCGCCAGGCGAAGGCCGCCGACGTCGAGCGCGTGTTCCGACGCGAGCTGGATGCGATCCCGGCCGACGAGCAGGACGCCCTGAGAGCGGCGCTGATCACCCTCTGCTCGTGGTCGTCCTGGGACAGCTGGCGCACCCATCAGCGCCTCAGCGTCGCGCGCTCGAAGGCCGCGCTCGCGGCCGGCATCGCGGGGCTACTCGCCCAGCGCTGACTCGAGCTCGGCGATCGCCTGCTCGGCGTGCTCGAAGCGCACGGCGGTCATGCCGAGCGCCCGGGCCGACTCGCAGTTCAGCTCGATGTCGTCGACGAACAGGCACTCCTCCGGCCGCAACCCGCCGCCGAGCCGCTCTACGGTGAGCTCGTAGATGCCGGGCTCGGGCTTTCGCATGCCGACGAAGGCCGAGTCGACGACGATCTCGAATATCTCGTCGAGCTCGGGCAGCTTGGCGCGCCAGAGCGGCTCCCACTCGCGCACGTTGTTCGTCAGCAGCGCCGTGCGCAGGCCGCGGCGGCGCTGCTCACCGACGAACTCGATCATCGGCGTGTTGGGGTCGATGCGCTCGAAGTAGAGCTCGCGCAGGCGCGCCAGGTCGAAGCCGTCGGCCAGCTGCTCGCCCACGCGCCGCCCGAACTCGACCTCGCTGATCTCGCCGCGCTCGAGCGAGTGGAGCGGGTGCTCGCCATAGCGCTCGGCGGCGTTCTGGAGCGCCTGGCCGAGCTCCGCGAGCGTGATCGGCGCCTCCTCCTCGTAGGCGAGGAAGCCCGCCGACAACGGCGTCGTCAGCACGCCGCCGAAATCGCTGATCAGCGCCCTGATCACGCGGCGACGGGCGGGACCACCCGCACCATCAGCTCGTATGCGCCGATGCCCTCGCGCCCGTCGAGGCGCCAGCGGAACACGGCCGCGTGGACCTGGATCGTCTCCAGCTCGAACGAGGAGCCGGCGATCACGAGGCCGGACCCGCGCCGCGGGTACTCCTCGCCGGGCAGCCACAGCTCGAGCCCGGCGCTGCGCTGGCGGCCGCCGCCGTCGTAGACGGTCGAGATGCGCGCCTCCTCGACCTCGTGCAGCTCGCCGTCGATGAACAGCCCGGCGCGGACCTGCTCGTCGCCGTGGCCGGCGGCGTCCCTTGGCCGGCGCGACAGTGCGAGCAGCCCGGTCCCCTCGTCGACCAGGGCGGAGATGCTGCGCACGGCCTGCAGCTGCTCCCAGCGCGGGGCCACCGATGTGATCGAGAAGGTGCCGAGGCAGTCGACCTGCTTGCCGTCGACGGTCCCCCTCACGCGGCAGATGCGCGCAGTCACCCCGTCGAGATCGACCTCGGAGCCGACCGGCACGAGCTCGAGCGACATCCGGTCGTCCAGCTCGGCGCGCCAGCCGTCGCCGTCGTCGGTCACCTCCGGCCCGTCCGTGGCCGCGGCCGGCTGGCGCCCGTGGAAGAGCAGCGTCGCTCCCGACCTCGCCGTTCCGTAGAGCTCGCGGTCGAGGTCGAAGAACGAGAGCGCGAACGCCTCGGCGCTCACCGCTCCAGCCGCCTGGCGGGGGCGTCGTACTCGGTGGCGGTGCCTTCGACGTCGAAGGGCTCGCGCCCGCTCACCGCGACGCGGCGCCCGAGGCGGCGCACGACCAGTCGCCGGATCACGGAGCGGGTGGGCGGCAGCAGCAGGAGCAGGCCGACGATGTCGGTGAGGAAGCCCGGCGTGATCAGAAAGGCGCCCCCGAAGATGACCAGCACGCCGTCGAGCAGCTCGCGGTGGGGCACGCGCCCGGCGGCCATCGTCTCGTTGAAGCGGCCCCAGACCGAGCGGCCCTGGGAGCGCAGCAGCATCGACCCGAGCAGCGAGTCGGCCGCGAGCAACGCGATCGTCGGGAGCACGCCGATCGCGTCGCCGACCTTGAGGATCACATACAGCTCGGCGAGCGGGACGACGATGAAGAGCGCTACCAGCGCCAGCAGCGGCATGGACGGCTGACCCTACTACCCTTATTTGCATGCCGACGGTCGACGACGTCCAGGACGCGCTCACCAACGTGATCGATCCCGAGCTCGGGCTCGATTTCGTCGAGTTGGGCCTGATCTACACCGTTGAAGTCGAGGGCGGCGACGTGTTCGTGACGTTCAGCCTGACCTCGCCGGGGTGCCCGATCGGCCCCCAGGTCTCCGAGCAGATCGAGGAGTTCGTGAGCGAGCTGGACGGCGTCACCGGGGTCTACCCGAAGATGACGTTCACGCCGCCCTGGACGCCGGACATGATGAGCGAGGAAGCCAAGTTCGCGCTTGGCTACTGAGCGCCGGCGTGCCTACAGAGCCGCGCTGTGGCTGCCGATAGGACCATGTGGCGGGAAGCTCGTTCGGGGTGGACGAGGAGCGCATGCTCGCCGGCCGGCTGGCCGGCGTGCTCTTCCTTACCGCCGGACTGACGAGCTGCCTCCTGCTGCTCGTCCCCGGCGTCGAGACCGGGCACTGGCCGTGGGTGTTCGGCCTCGCGGGGGCGTGCGTGGCGTGGGCGCTCTACTGCCTCACCCTGGCGCGCCCCGAGCAGCACGGCGCCTGGTTCTGGCACGTCCCGGCGGCGCTCTCGATTCCCCTGATCGCCGGCTTGGTCGCCGCCACCGGCGGCTCCCACTCGCCCGCCCGCTTCATGGGGTTCTTCCTGCTCTTCTACGCGTGCTACTTCTACCCACGCCGCTGGGCGGTGCTGTACGTCCTCGGCTGCGTGCTGATCGCCCTGTCGCCGCTGCCGTACGACAGCGACGCGGTCGGGCAGGGCTACCTCGGCGAGCTGATCGTCGTGTGCGCCGCGTACGTCACGCTCGGCTGGCTGATCATCTCCGGCAAGCAGGTCATGGTGGACCTGCGCGAGCAGGCGCGCTCGCTGTCGCTGAGCGATCCGCTCACCGACCTGCCCAACCGCCGAGCCCTGATCGAGTGGCTCGGGAACCACATGCGCGGGGATGCGCGGGTCGGGCTGATCCTGGCCGACCTGGACGGCTTCAAGGACATCAACACGTTGCACGGCTACCCGGCCGGCGACGCGGTGCTGTGCCAGACCGCCCGCACGCTCGAGACCTGCGTGCGGCCGCAGGACTTCGTGGCCAGGCTGGGCGGCGACGAGTTCGCGATCCTGACGCTCCAGACCGACACGGCCGCCATGGGGTCGCTGTCGGCGCGAGTGCTCGAGGCGGTGCGCGCCATGCCGCGCGGGGGGACCGAGGACGTCGTCCTGACCGTCAGCGTGGGCTGGGCGCTCTACCCCGACGACGCGGGGACGATCGACGAGCTGGTCGCGGCCGCCGACTTCTGCGTCAGGGGCGCCAAGCTGACGGGCAAGGACCGGGCGATCGCCGCGGTGGACTGGGCGCCGGCCGCATAGCCTCTCGGGCGTGCGCCCGCTGCGCGTCCTTCACGACTGCTTCCCCGACGACCCGGCCCTCGACACGGCCGTGTCGCACGCCACGATGCGGCGGGTCGCGGCCGGCGAGCTGCCGGAGACGCTGCGGCTGATCCGGACCGGGCGCGTGGTGGCGTTCGGCAAGCGGGACAAGCTCGCGCCCGGCTACGACGCGGCGGTGGCGGCGGCCCGCGGGCTTGGGTTCGGGTCGCTGCTGCGGCTGGGCGGGGGGAGGGCCGCCGTCTTCCACGAGGGGACGCTCGAGCTGGCCCACGCCGTGCCCGACGCGGACGCGCAGCGAGGCATCCGGGAGCGCTTCGAGGACACGGCGAACCTGGTCGCCGAGGCGCTCGCGCGCTTGGGCGTGGACGCGCGCGTGGGGGAGGTGCCCGGCGAGTACTGCCCCGGCCGGTGGAGCGTGAACGCCGCCGGCACGCGCAAGCTGGCCGGCATCGGCCAGCGCGTGATCTCAGGCGGAGCGCACGTGGGCACCGTGATCGTGGCGGGGGACGCCGACTCGATCGGGCGCGTGCTGAGGCCGGTCTACGCGGCGCTGGAGCTCGACTGGGACCCCGCCACCGTCGGCGCCGTGGGCCGTTCGTGGGAGGAGGTCCGGGACGCCGTGCTCGACTCTTACGCGGCGCGCTACCGAGTCACCGAGGACGTGCTCGATGCCGAGACGCTCGCGCTCGCGCGGGCTTCTGCTGTCTCGACGACCGCCTGAACGATCGTCGGCCAGACCTCGTGCGGCAGGTCGTGGCCCATGCCGTCGACACCGATCAGCCGGGCGCGCGGAATCGCCCGGGCCGTGGCGCGGCCGCCGCGGAAGGGCACGAGCGGGTCGGCGCGGCCGTGGATGACGGTCGTCGGCACGTCAAGCTCGCGCAGCCGGGGGGTGCGGTCGCCCGAGGCCATGATCGCCGCAAGCTGGCGGACGGTCCCGGCCGCCTCGTGGCCGCGTTCGTAGGTGGCGGCCGCCAGCTCCCTGATGCGCTCCTCCTCGAGCGGGAAGCCGGGCGATCCGATCGTCCGGAACACGCGCACGAAGCGCTCGATGTAGGCATCGCGATCGCGTGGCGCCTGGCGCATCAGCACGCCCCAGACGCGCAACTTCGGCAGGCCGGTTCGGCGGTTGCCCGTGGTGGACATGATCGAGACGAGCGACAGCACGCGCTCCGGCCGCTCGATCGCCATGGTCTGGGCGATCATGCCGCCCATCGAAGCCCCCACCACGTTGGCGGCCTCGATGCCGAGCTCCTCGAGCAGCCCGAACGCGTCGCCGGCCATGTCGGAGAGCAGGTAGGGCGCGTCCACCCGCCGCCCGAGCATCGCCCGCCGGATGTTCGGCACCGGCGCGTCGATCTTGGTCGAGTGGCCCGCGTCGCGGTTGTCGAACCTGATCACGTGGAAGCCGCGCTCGGCGAGCTGCTCGCACAGCTCGAGGTCCCAGTGGATCAGCTGCATGCCGAGCCCCATCACGAGCAGCAGCGGCGGGTTCGACGGATCGCCGATCGTCTCGTAGGCGATCTCGACGCCGTTGGCGGAGGCGATCCGCTCAGCCATCGGTTGTCGGAAGCGACGCCGACAGCTCGGACACCTTGACCGAGAAGCTGAAGTTGCTCTTTCGCACGAAGGTCGGGTCGCTGCCGACCAGCTCCAGCTTGACCCGGTGGCCGCGCTCGAAGCGCCACCCGTTTCCGAACAGCTGGAAGACCAGCTTGCCCTTCTGGTTGTCGCGCAGCCGGTAGATCCCGCGCGAGACGAGCCTCTGCTCGCTGCCGCTCACGTCCCACAGCCGCGCCGCGATCATGCCGCCCCGGCCCTTGGTCTTGATCTCGGCCCGCACCGTCGGCAGACCGAGCAGCGTGAACGGCTTGCGGACCTGGCGGGTCGCGATCGCCGTGCCCGCGGAGACCCCGGCCGGGACCGGGTCGCAGGCCGGCCCGCCGGCGATCGGGTCGATCGCCGTGGCGATTGCCGCGTCGCCTCCGGACGAGGTGACCTTCTGCGTGCCGCGTGCGCCCAAACGCACCCGGTCGGGGTGGAGCTTGTCCCAGCTGCTCGCCCGGAACGGCCCGCCGGCGGGCGCGTCGGCCGGGCAGGTCTGCGTGTAGGCCGTGACGGAGCCCGGGCGCGGGCCCTTGCCGGTGCCCTTGAGGTAGGCCGCGAAGAACTTGGCGCCCTGGATGTTGAGCGCGCGGTCGACCGCCGCCTTGTTGGCGCCGCGCGGGTGGCCGAAGTCGCCGAACTGGAACGCGATCCGCGCGCCCTTGGCCTTGCGGAAGATGCGCCAGACGCGCAGCGCCTCGGGAGCGGGGAAGAGGTCGTCCGTCCAGCCGTTCTGCACGAGCATCGGGGCGGGCACGCCGGACAGGCCGGCGATGCTGTGGTAGCCGGTCAGCTCGCGGCCCACCCGCAGGACGGCGGGCGTCTCCGGCTCACCCTTGTCGGTGAGCTCCTTCCAGCCGGTGATGTCGGCGTTGAAGGGTGCCGGCTGTGGGGCGTAGAAGCCAAACGCCGCGCCGGCCCCGTACAGCACGCCGATGTAGCTCTGCTTCTGGACGCCGCCGGGCTCGATGCTCTGGCCGACGTGATAGTTGCGGAAGTCGAGGAAGCGCCCGTTGGGCTGGAGCGAATAGGTGAGGTCGGAAGCGCCCCAGCGCGGGAACGCGGCCGCGATCGACAGCTTGGTCCCCTTCGGGCTGCGCCAGGGCCTGTACTTGCCGTTGGGCAGCCGGATGCGGTCGCGCAGCCTGGCCAGGTTGAGCGACTGGATGCCGCCGTAGGAGATCCCGGTGGCGCCGATCTCGTCCGGGTTGACGATCCCCTGGTCGACGAGCAGCCCGAGCAGGTACTGGGTGTCGCGGCCCTCGTAGCGGTGATCGGCCAGCCGCACCCAACCGCGGTCGCAGCCCGGCGACGTGCGCGAGCTGGCCGCCCCGCACGAGCGCCCGAAGCCGCGCGCGCTGAGGTTGAGCACCGCGTAGCCGTTCTGGGCGAACCAGGTGTTGCTGTAGTACGGCGCGCCGTTCTCGAAAGAGAGCTTGTTGCCGCCCCAGC
Source organism: Thermoleophilaceae bacterium (assembly GCA_052038485.1). GTDB lineage: Bacteria > Actinomycetota > Thermoleophilia > Solirubrobacterales > Thermoleophilaceae > JACVRW01. Next base: position 59,654 of record JBQGCL010000039.1, read on the forward strand.
CGTGCATCATCACGATCGTCGGGAACGGGCCGTCGCCGGTCGGGGGGAGCGTCACGTCGACGTCGATCGGCACGCCGTCCCAGCTCGGCACCCGCTGCGCGTCGTTCGCCGTCGGGCAGAAGCGCACGCCGTTCTGGGCCGTACACGTGTGACCGAAGGGGTCGGCCGCCTGGGCGGAGGCCGGAACGAGCAGGGCCAGGAGTGGGGCAAGCGCGAGCAGTCTTCTCATGCTTGCTTCGTGACGCCTTCCTTCTTGGCGCCGTTCGCCTTCGCCGCCGCCTTTGCGCGCTTGCGCGCCTCCTTGAGCAGCTCCGCCAGCGAGTCCTCGAGCATGACGCCGAACTCCTCGAGGTCGGCCATCGCGTCGTAGTCCGCCAGCAGGCCGAAGTCGACCTTGCCGTTGTAGCTCATGATCGCGATCGCGAGCGCGTGGTTCTCGGGCAGGAACGCGATCGGCACGATCTCTTCCATCTCGCGGCCGAGCAGGTAGAGCGGGAACTGCGGGCCCGGCACGTTGGTCACGATCAGGTTGAACAGGCGCGTCGAGAAGTTGAGCCGCGACGCCTGGGCCAGCAGCGTCGGCGGCGCGAAGTCGGTCAGGCCGGCGATCACCTCGGCGCCGAGCGCCTGCTTCGACTGCTTGAGGTTGCCCATCGACTCCTGCACCTGACGGAGGCGCTCGACCGGCTCCTTCACGTACACCGGCAGCGGCCCGCGCATCGCGGCGATCCGGTTGCCGAGCGCTCCGTGCTCGTTCTCGGCGCGGATCGACACCGGCACCAGCGCGCGCAGCTCGAGCCCCTCAGTGCGCACGCCGCGCGTGCGCAGCCAGCGGCCAAGGGCGCCCGCCACGACGGCCAGCACGGCGTCGTTGACGGTCCCGCCGAGGGCGTTCTTGATCTCCTTGAAGTCGCTCAGGCGGCTCTGCACCCAGCGCACGCGCCGGTGCGGGCCGATCGGCACGTTGAGCGGCACGTCGGGCGCCGGGTTCATCCCGGCCCAGACGACCTCGCCGAGCCCCTCGGCTGCCTCGCGGGCCTGGTCGAGCGAGCGGCCCGGGCTGGAGATCGCTCCGATGGCGCGGCCGGCCAGCCCGATCGGCGTGCGCACCAGCCCCTTGATCCCCTCCGCGACGAGGTCGGCGTCGGACGGCGGCGGCTCCGGCACCCAGTCGTCCTGCTCGGTTACCTCCGGCGGGACGGGCTGAAGGTCGAACAGGACGGTCGCGATGTCGACGCCCGACACACCGTCGACGAGCGCATGGTGCGTCTTGGAGATGATCGCGAACTTGCCGCCCTCGAAGCCCTGGATCAGCCAGACCTCCCAGAGCGGCTTCGAGCGGTCGAGGCGCTGCGAGAAGATGCGCCCGGCGAGCTGGCGCAGCTGGTCGTCCGTGCCCGGCTTCGGCAGCGCGGTGTGGCGCACGTGGTAGTCGAGGTTGAAGGACGGGTCGTCGACCCAGAACGGCCGGCCCATCTCGAAGCGCGGCACCGCCAGCTTCTGCCGGTAGCGTGGCACCAGGCGCAGCCTCGACTGGATGTGCGCGGAGAACTCCTCGTGCGTGGGTGGCGGACCCTCGAAGATGACGAGCGCGCCCACGTGCATGTGGGACGCCTCCTTCTCCTGGTGGAGGAACGAGGCGTCGATGGCACTCAGCCGGTCCCTATGCCCCTGCTTAGCCATGTACAGAATCTACCCGGCACAATCGTCCCCGTGAAGCTGCTGGGTACGGTGCTTGCAGTGCAGGTCGCCATCGGGCTCCTGCTCGTGGCGCTCGTGGCCACCGACAACCTGCCGTTCGTCGACGACGAGGCCGACAGCGCGCCGGCCCCCGCCCGGCCCAGCCGGCCGGCCGTCGACCGCTTCGACTCGGCCGCCGCCTGGGCGCTCCTGCGCGACCAGGTCGAGATGGGCCCGCGCCCCGCCGGCTCGGCCACCTCGCGGCGGCTCGCCGCCCGCCTGCGCCGGCTGCTGCCGCGCGGGCGCTTCGAGCCGGTGCCGCACGGGCTGCGCAACGTGGTCGGCACCCTGCCCGGGCGCGAGCCCGGCTACATCGTGGTCGGCGCCCACTACGACACCAAGGACATCCCCGGCTTCGTCGGCGCCAACGACGGCGCCTCGGGCACCGCGGTGGTCGTGCAGCTGGCGCGGACGCTCAAGCGCCCGCGCCACACGATCAAGTTCATCCTGTTCGACGGCGAGGAAACGCCGCGCGGTGTGCCCGACCGGCTGTTCGCGAAGCGAGGGCTGCGCGGCTCGAAGGTCGCGGCGCCGCGCTACGCGGACGCGCGCGCGATGGTGCTGCTCGACTTCGTCGGCGACAAGCGGCTCAGCACGCCGCGCGAGGGCTCGTCGGACCCGCGCCTGTGGAGCAAGCTGCGCGCGGCCGCCCGAGCCGTGGGGGTGGGCCGCCACTTCCCGGACGCCACGCGCGGCTCGATCCTCGACGACCACATCCCGTTCCTCCAGCAGGGCGTGCCGTCGATCGACCTGATCGATTTCGACTTCGCCTGCTGGCACAAGACGTGCGACGACCTGTCGGCGGTCTCCGAGCGCAGCCTGGACGTGACCGGGGAGGCCGTGACCCGGTTCCTCGCTAGCCTCTGAGCGGATGGCATCAGCCCCCGAAAAGCTGCTCCTGGCCGCTCCGCGCGGGTACTGCGCCGGCGTCGACCGCGCCGTGCAGACCGTGGAGCGCGCGCTCGAGCTGTACGGGCCGCCGGTCTACGTGCGCAAGGAGATCGTGCACAACAAGCACGTGGTCGAGCAGCTGCGCGAGCGCGGCGCGATCTTCGTCGAGGAGGAGACCGAGGTGCCCGAGGGCGAGACCGTGATCTTCTCCGCCCACGGCGTCGCGCCGAGCGTCCACGCCAACGCCGAGTCGCGCAACCTGGCGACGATCGACGCCACCTGCCCGCTCGTCACGAAGGTGCACGTGGAGGCGAAGAAGTTCGCCGCCGAGGGCTACACGATCGTGCTGATCGGACACGAGGGCCACGAGGAGGTCGAGGGCACGATGGGGGAGGCCCCCGACGCGTTCGTGCTGGTGGAGACCGAGGAGGACGTCGACCGGCTCGAGCTGCCCGACCCCGACCGGGTCGCCTACCTGACCCAGACGACCCTGTCGGTCGACGAGACCGACCGCATCATCCGCCGGCTGCGCGAGCGCTTCCCCAACATCACCGGGCCCAAGTCGGATGACATCTGCTACGCCACGACGAACCGCCAGATGGCCGTGCGTCAGATGGCGCGCGAGTGCGACCTGGTGCTCGTGATCGGGTCGCGCAACTCGTCCAACTCGAACCGCCTCGTCGAGGTCGCGCGCGACCACGGCGCCGACTCGTACCTGATCGACAACGAGACGCAGGTGCTCGAGGAGTGGCTCGACGGCAAGCGCGTGGTCGGGATCAGCTCGGGGGCCAGCGCGCCCGAGGAGCTCGTGCAGCGGCTGGTCGACTTCTTCCGCGCCCGCGGGACCAGCGACGTGTCCGAGTTCCAGGTCGTCCAGGAGGACGTGCGCTTCATGCTCCCGAAGGAGATCCGCCGGGAGCTGGCGGCAAGGGCGTGAACTGCACGCCGTGCAGGCGCAGGCCGGGCGACTCCGCCTGAACCTGACCGTCCGACTCGTACAGACCGGGCTCCAGGCCGGCGCCCGACAGCACCGCGAAGGCGCCGCCGCCCCTGAAGCTGAAGGTCGCCGCGGCTCCGGCGTCGGCGGCCTCGATCCAGTCCTCGCCGTCCGACCAGTCGCGCACCAGCTCGAGCCGGTCGCGGTCGGCCGGCAGGGCGATGTCGGCCGTCTGGGGCTCGAGCAGCACGCCGGGGGCGTCCTCGGGCCGGATCGGCTCGAGCGGCTCGCGCGTCTCGCCCAAGTACTCCTGGATCGCCAGCTCGGTCTCCAGGTACTCGCCCTCGCCGTAGTGGATGTAGACGAGCTTGCCGGTGCGGTCGAACAGGTAGCGGCCCGGCCAGCCCATGTTCCCGTACAGCCGCCAGACCTCGAGCTCGGGGTCGAGCAGCACCGCGTAGGGCACCTCGAGGCGCTCGACCGCACGCGCCACGGCGTCGCGGTCGCGCCCGAACGAGTAGCCGGGGGAGTGGATCCCGATCACGCGCAGGCCCGCGTCGGCGTAGCGCTCGTGCCACGCCTTCAGGTAGGGCATCGTGCGCAGCGAGTACACGCGCGCGAAGTCCCAGAACTCGACCAGGACGGCGCCCCGGCCCATCAGCGTGTTCATCCGCAGGAAGGCGACGTTGAGCCAGTCGAGCCCGCTCGGGAACTCGGGGGCGTAGATCTCTGCGTCGGGCGGCGGGCGCATGGCTCCGCCGTATCCTGCCGGTTCCGCATCGAAATGCGGTTGGCCGTGTTATAGGCTCACGCGCGCCCGCCCTGCGGGCTGCTCGACGTACGGTTCCCGGTGTTCATTCCAGGAGGAGGAATGCGAAAGCTTTTGATCCCCGCGATCGCCGCTGCTGTGGTGATCGCGGTGGCGGGTATCGCGTACGCCGCCAACGTCTACACGGTTGACGGCGACACGAAGCCCCGCGCGAAGGGCACGGCGAAGAAGCCCGTGCCGGTATCCCTCGACTTCAGTTACACGGTCGCGGATGATGTTGCCGCGAACCGCGGCATCCCGGTGAAGAGCTACTTCATCGGCGCCGAGGGTCTTGTGACCTATCCGGCCGCGTTCCCGAGCTGCTCTGGCGGTACGTCGGGGGCGAACGCGCCCGATCTCGCCACGGCCAACCGGGCGTGCAAGAAGGCGAAGGTCGGCGGCGGCACGATCAAGGCGCTCGTGGGTGCGCGCACCGCGCCGACGGTGAGCTCCAACTGCGTGCTCAACCTGACCCTGTACAACCTGAAGCCGGGCAACTACGGCGACGCCGGCAAGATCGGCAAGACCGGCGGTCTGGCGATCCGGATCGACGGCGATCCGCCCGCTCCGCCGTCGCTCGACGATCAGTACAAGGGCCAGTGCCTGGCCCCGCAGCACGCCTCGATCCTGGCGCCGTACAAGACGGTCAAGATCAAGGGCGTGAAGTCGTCGGAGCTGCGCTTCACGGTTCCGCCCGAGCTCCTGCATCCCGCGCAGGGCCTCGACGTGACCGTGCGCGACGTCGTCTCGTCGATCAAGAAGGTCGTCTCCAAGAAGAAGGTCAAGGTTGGTGGCGGCAAGAAGGCCAAGGTCGGCTTCTACTCGGCCGTCGGCTGCAAGGGCGGCAAGCGCTCGATTCAGGTGACGTTCGTCTCGGAGACCGGGCAGAGGTCGCCGGTCACCAAGGACAAGAAGTGCTGACAGCGACCTAGTCGCTGAGTACGTCCAGCGGGGCGGCCTTCGGGTCGCCCCGCTGTCGTTAGCGGGCCGCGATCTCCGTCAGCACCTGCGGCGAGACCCAGGTCTCGACCGCCGCGGCGGCCAGCAGGATCGGCACCGCGACCGCGACGGTCACGAACGTCGCCGCCAGCAGGTCCTCCCAGCGGCCCGCGCGGCTGGCGATGATCCAGGCCGCCAGCGGCAGGAACAACGCGAACAGCTCGGGCACCGCATGCGGCACCAGTGCGAGCAGCAGGACGCCCGGGCTGGTGCCGAGCTGGGCGGCGATCGACGAGGCACCGCCACCGATCACGTAGGCCTGCGTGCAGAGCGAGAACGTGGTCGCGCAGATCACGAAGCCGATCGCCAGCGGGCCGGCCTTCTCGTGCACCCAGCGCGACACGCCGCTGCGCTTGGATGCCGACAGCGGCAGCGAGCTGCCCGCCATGAAGCCCGCCACGCAGGCCATCGCGTGCAGCGCGAGGACGAGCGAGTTGCGGTACAGCACGTGGAGGTAGTCCACGAACGTGGCGTCCGAGTTGTAGCCCGGGATCAGGTAGCGGGTGTAGTCGGGCGTCGTCAGCTTGGCGATCACGTAGACCGCCGCGAGCAGACCGAGGGCGATCGCGAGGCTGAGCGCCGCCCACGGGCGCAGGATCGCCCACGGGTGCTCGTTCCAGCGCCGCAGGGCGAGCTTGGTGTCGTGCATGCCCTGCACGAGCACGAGGTCGTTGACGCTCATCCCCCCAGGCATCGGCAGCCGAGTTGGGGTCCGTGAGCGCTTGCGGGAACCTGGCGCGCGCGGCGGTTGTACCCGGGGCATGAGGAAACTCACGCTCCCAATCATGCTGGGGCTGATGCTGCTCCCCGCCGCCACGGCGGCAGCGAAGGAGCCGGTGGCGGCCAAGATCTGCGGCCCCTCGGACTGCACGACCACCAAGGACAAGGACACGCTGATGGCGTTCTTCGACGGTGGTGGCGGGCCCGCGTCCCCGCCGACGCACGGGGTGCCGTGGTACACGGTGCGGACGGCGATCGACATCGGCGAGAAGCGCCCCGAACACTTCGAGCAAGTCGTGATCCCGCAGCTTGGCGTCGTGCGCGGCCAGGACGAGACCGGGGCCTACACGTGGATGTCCCTGAGCGACCGCGCGGCGCGCGAGTACCGGCGTCTGACGCGCGACGTGGAGGCGTTTCCGGCCAGCGAGCTGAAGGGCACCGGGCCTGTCGAGGCGAAGGTCGACGAGGTCGTGCTGCCGCCGAAGCCCGACCCGGACGCCGCCGCGGACGGCGGGGGCTCGTCGCCGCTGCCGTGGATCGCGGGTGGGCTGGTGCTGCTCGGCGTCGTGTTCGCGCTGATCCGCCGGCGCGGCCGGCCGTGGCCGCGCCCGGCCCAGGGCTGACGTTCGGCCGAGGGTCCTAGGTCCAACGCCCGATGCGGCGCGCCCCGGCGCGCCGTATCGTGGCGCTCGATGAGCGAAGGCCGAAGCGGCGCGGTTGAGGCGATGAGCGACGCGGTGCTGGCGATCGCAGGCGAGCGCTCGGTCGACACGGTGCTCCAGCGCATCGTGCACACGGCGCGCGAGCTGGTCCGGGCCCGCTACGCGGCGCTCGGCGTGCCGGACGGCGAGGGCAAGTTCGCCCGCTTCATCACCTCCGGGATGACCGAGCAGGAGGTCGCCTCGATGGGCCCGCTCCCACGCACGCACGGCCTGCTGGGGGCGACGCTCGAGTCGCGCGAGTCGTACCGGACGCCCGACATCAAGAGCGACCCGCGCTTTCGCGGCTGGTGGCCGGCCGCGCATCCGGTGATGGCCTCGTTCCTCGGGGTGCCGATCGTCAGCCGCGGCGAGGTCGTCGGCGCCTTCTACCTGACCGACAAGGAGGGCGCTCCGGAGTTCGACGCGGAGGACCAGCGGCTGATCGAGATGCTCGCTCCGCACGCGGCGGTGGCGATGGAGAACGCCCGCCTGTACGAGCGCAGCCGCGAGCTGTCGATCGTCGAGGAGCGCAACCGGCTCGCGCGCGAGCTGCACGACTCGCTCGTGCAGAAGCTGTTCGGGGTCGTGCTCGCGGCCCAGTCGGCGGGGACGCTGCTCGATCGCGACGCCGAGGGCGTCCGCGAGCAGGTCAGGGTCGTGCAGGAGCTGGCGCAGGAGGCTGTCGTGGAGCTGCGCTCGCTCGTCTTCCAGCTGCGTCCGGCGGAGATCGAGACCGAGGGCCTCGGCGCGGCGCTGCGCAAGCACGTGGAGCTGCTGCGCAGGGCCCACCACGCACCGATCGCGCTCGAGCTGACCGGGGAGCCGCGCCTGCGACCGGGCGTGGACGAGGAGGTCTTTCGGATCGCGCAGGAGTCCCTCCAGAACGCACTGCTGCACGCGCGCGCCGGAGAGATCTCGCTGCGTCTCGACGAGAGCCCCGGCGGCCTGGTGCTCACGGTCGCCGACGACGGGGTGGGCTTCGAGCCGGACGAGTCCGGCTTGCGGTCGCGCCGGCTCGGTTTGACGTCGATGGAGGAGCGCGCGCGGGCCCTGGGGGCGCGGTTGCGGATCGAGTCGGCGCCCGGCGCCGGCACGACGATCGAGCTGGGGGTGGACTGTGACGCCGATACGCGTCCTGATCGCTGACGACCACGCGGTCGTGCGGCAGGGCCTGCGCACCTTCCTCGAGCTCCAGGACGACATCGAGGTCGTGGCCGACGTGCCCGACGGAGAGGCGGCGCTGCGCGCGGCGTCGGAGTACGAGCCGGATGTCGTGCTGATGGACCTGGTCATGCCGGGTGGCGGTGGGGTCGAGGCGATCCGGGCGCTGCGCGAGCGGCGCCCCGAGGCGCGCGTGCTCGTGCTGACGAGCTTCCTCGACGACGAGAAGCTGTTTCCGGCCGTGCGGGCCGGGGCGGCGGGCTACCTACTGAAGGACGTGGAGCCGGCCGAGCTGGTGCGCGCGATCCGCACCGTGGACGACGGCGAGGCACTGCTGCACCCGGCGGTCGCCGCGCGTCTGATGGAGGAGTTCGCCGAGACGGAGCGGCCGGCCGCCGACGAGGCGCTCACGGCACGCGAGCGCGAGGTGCTCGAGCTGATTGCGCGCGGGCTGTCCAACAAGCTGATCGCGCGCGATCTCGAGATCGCCGAGAAGACCGTCAAGACGCACGTGAGCAGCATCCTCGGCAAGCTCGGGCTGACCGATCGCACCCAGGCGGCGCTCTACGCGGTGCGCTCGGGGCTGATCGAGTCCTAAGACCAATTCCCGATGGTGGCGGGCGGGGTGGCGGCCTAGCCTCGATGTCGATGGCTTCGACAGCGATCGTCACCGGTGCGTCACGCGGGCTGGGGCTCGCCCTGACGCGTGTGCTCGCACGGCTCGGCTGGCGCGTCGTGATCGACGCGCGGCGGCTGCCGCGGCTGCCAGTGGGGCTGAGCGGCGACGTCGTGGCGCTCGCCGGGGACGTGGCCGACGCCGACCACCGGCGCGCGCTGGTCGAGGCGGCCGGCGGACAGATCGACCTGCTGGTCAACAACGCGAGCGAGCTGGGTCCGAGCCCGCTGCCGGCGCTGGCGGACTACCCGCCGGCCGCTCTCGAGCGCGTGTACTCGGTCAACGTGCTGGCGCCGCTGGCGCTGACGCAGCTGGCGCTGCCGCTGATGCCGGCGGGCGGGCGCGTGATCAACGTGACGTCCGACGCGGCCGTCGAGCCCTACGAGGGCTGGGGCGGCTACGGATCGTCGAAGGCGGCGCTGGAGCAGGTCACGCGCGTGCTGGCGGCCGAGCACCCCGAGCTGCGGATCTACGCGGTCGACCCCGGCGACATGCGCACCCGCATGCACCAGGACGCCTTCCCGGGCGAGGACATCTCGGACCGGCCGCCGCCCGAGGACAGCGTTCCCGGCCTGATGGCGCTGATCGAGGGCGACCTGCCAAGCGGCCGCTACGCGGCCCGCGAGCTGGCCGGCGCGGCGGCGGGATCATGAGGGCGGCGCTCGCTGCTGTCGAGCCCGCTCGCGGACACGGGCTCCCCGAGCCCGCTCCGGCACGGGAGCCCGCCGAGCTGCGCGGCGACGGCCGCGACGACGTGCGCCTGCTCGTCGCCCACCGCGGCGGGACGCTCCTGCACGCGGCCTTCAGCGACCTGCCCGAGCTGCTCGAGCCGGGCGACCTGCTCGCGATCAACACCTCCGCGACGCTGCCGGCGGCGGTCCCGGTGCTCGGTGCCGATGTCGGAAGCGACCTCCGCCTCCACCTTTCCTCGCCCGCTCCGGCTCTCGCGCGCGAGCCCGCTTCCGCACCCGCCGGCGAGCGGGCTTCCACCTGGCTCGTCGAGCTCCGCCTCGACGGCGAGCGCCATGACGGCGGCGCCGAGGGTGACGTGCTCGCGCTTCCCGGTAACGCGAGTGCGACGCTCCTGCACCGCAGCGGTCGCCTCTGGCTTGCGGCCCTGCACCTGTCCGCCGCCGTGCCCCACTACCTCGCCCGCCACGGCCGGCCGATTCGTTACGGGCACACCGCGGTGGACTGGCCGCTCGACCGCTACCAGACGGTCTACGCCAACGCTCCCGGGAGCGCCGAGATGCCGAGCGCCGGCCGCGCCTTCACGCCCGAGCTGGTGACGCAGCTGGTCGCCGCCGGGATCGACGTGGCGCCCTTCGTGCTGCATACCGGCGTGTCGTCGCTCGAGGCTGGCGAGGCGCCCCATGCCGAGTGGTTCAGCGTGCCCCGCTTCAGCGCCGAGCGGATCAACCTGGCGCGGTCGCTCGGCGGCCGCGTGATCGCCGTGGGCACGACCGCCGTGCGGGCGATCGAGTCCGCTGTGGACGAGGACGGCCGCGTCGGCGAGCGCGAGGGCTGGACCGGCCTCGTCATCGAGCCCGAAACCGAGATCACGGCGATCGACGGCCTGCTGTCGGGCTTCCACGACAGCGACTCGTCGCATCTGGCGATGCTGGAGGCGATCGCGGGCCCGGACCTGCTCGCGCGGTCGTACGCGGAGGCGACCGAGACGGGCTACCTGCGCCACGAGTTCGGCGACCTGCACCTGATCCTGCCCTGATGGGTCAGGCGGGCGCGGTGGCTGTGAAGCAGAACTGGATGCAGGCGAAGTAGGACTCGCCGTGCGCGTGCAGCTCACGCTGCTCCTGCGCCCAGAGCTGAGCCTCGTCAGTTCCAACGAACCCGGCCATCAGCGGCACCAGCGCACCGGCGTAGCTCTCCTCGTCTACGTCATCGGTGGCGAACGCGTGCCCCCGCATCGCGACTTCTTCGAAGCCGGCCGCCCGCAGCTGCGCCGACAGGGTACGCGGCAGCGACGGGTCTGAGAGGTGCTCGTCCCATGCCGCCAGGAAGCGCTCCATGCGCGCCGGGTCCTTCGAGTGCCAGGAGACCGTCGCCCAGTCGACGTCCCAGATCACGACCCGCCCGCTGGGGCGCAGGACACGCCGCAGCTCGGCGAGGGCGGCCGGGATGTCGGAGACGTACTCGAGCACCTGGACCGACAGGGCGCGGTCGAAGTCGGCGTCGCCGACCGGCAGGGCGGTGACGTCGCCCTCGTGGAACTCGACGTTGGGGTGGCCCTCGCAGCGCTTGGCCGAGAGCGCGAGCATGGGGGCGCTGGCATCCACGCCGACGACCGACCCCTCCGGCCCGACCCGCTCGAGGGTCTCGGCCACGTAGAAGCCCGGCCCGCAACCGGCGTCGAGCACGCGATCGCCGGGCTGCGCCGCGAGCGCCTCGTGAACGAGCGCCCGCCGCCGCAGGATGTCGCGCCGGCGATAGACGACCTCCATCTCGCGCGCGAGATCTTCGTTGAACTCGAGCTGGCCCATACGCTGTGAGCCTAACCCCATGCGCATCGCCACCTGGAACGTCAACTCCGTCAAGCAGCGCGTGCCGCGGCTGCTGCCCTGGCTCGACGAGCGCCGCCCCGACGTGGTCTGCCTCCAGGAGACCAAGCTCGCTGACGAGGCCTTCGCCGAGCTGCTCGGCGAGGAACTGTCTCAGCGCGGCTACGAGGTCGCCACCCACGGCGAGGCCACCTGGAACGGCGTGGCGATCCTCTCGCGGGCCGGCCTGGACGACGTGGTCACCGGTCTCGCCGACGCGCCGGGCTTCCCGCACCCCGAGGCACGCGCGATCGCCGCGACCTGCGGCGGCATCCGCGTGGTCTCGGTCTACGTCCCCAACGGACGCGAGCCGGGCTCAGAGCACTACGAGTACAAGCTCGCCTGGCTGGCGGCGCTGCGCGCGGTGGTCGCCGAGCAGGCCGACTCGACGATCGTCTGCGGCGACATGAACATCGCGCCCACCGACGACGACGTCTTCGACCCGGAGGCCTACGAGGGCGAGACGCACGTCACGCCGCGCGAGCGAGCCGCTCTCGCCGAGCTCGAGAGCGTCGGCCTGCGCGACGTCGTCCGCGACCGATGGCCGGGGGAGCGCATCTTCACCTACTGGGATTACCGCGCCGGGATGTTCCATCAGGACCTCGGGATGCGGATCGACCTGGTGCTGGCCGGCGAGCCGGTGGCCGAGCGCGTCCGCGCGGCTTGGGTCGACCGCCAGGCCCGCAAGGGCAGCGGGCCGAGCGATCACGCGCCCGTGATCGTCGACCTCGACGAGGCGCCCGACGGCGACATCGGCCCGGTGGTGCCGCCGCCGTCGCGGCCGGTGGTCAAGCGCGGTGCGAAGAAGCTGCCGCAGGCGAAGGCCTAGTCGGCCTTCTTGCGGTCGCGGTCGCGCGACGGCTGCACGCGCTTCGGCTCGCCCGGCATCTTCGGATAGTCGGGCGGGTACGGCATGTCGCCCCGGCCCTCGGCCTCGTTGCGCTCGTACATCTCGAGGAGCGGCTCGAGCGAGTGTGAAACGTCGTCGATCGCCGCGTGACGGTCGCCGGCCTCCGCGAAGCGCGCCGGCATGGTCGCGACCGTGAAGTCCTCTGGGACCGCGTCGGCGAGCTCGTCCCAGGTCAGCGGCGCCGACACCGGCGCACCCGCCCTCGGGCGGATGCTGTAGGCCGAGGCGATCGTGCGGTCGCGGGCGTTCTGGTTGTAGTCGACGAAGATGCGCTCGCCGCGCTCCTCCTTCCACCAATTGGTGGTGACCTGCTCAGGCAGGCGCCGCTCGAGCTCGCGGCCGAAGGCGATCGCGGCGTGCCGCACGTCGGTGAACGTCCAGCGCGGCTCGATCCGGACGTAGATGTGGACCCCACGCCCGCCCGACGTCTTGGGGAAGCCGACGAAGCCGAGCTCGTCGAGGACGGCGCGCGCCTCGCCGGCCACGCGCACGGCGTCCGGGTAGTCGGTGCCGGGCTGGGGGTCCAGGTCGATGCGCAGCTCGTCCGGATGGTCGACGTCGTCGCTGCGGACCGGCCACGGGTGGAACGTGATCGTCCCCATCTGCGCGCACCACCCTACGACCGCTATCTCGGTGGGGCAGATCTCGTCGGCGTGCCGGCCCGAGGGAAACTCGATGCGCGCTGTCTCAAGGTACTCGGGCGCCCCGCGCGGGACGCGCTTCTGGAAGAACGCGTCACCGCCGCCCTTCTCGCGCGTCGACAGCACGATGCCGGGGTGGACCCCCTTGGGCCAGCGCTCGAGCGTGGTCGGCCGCTGCCGCAGCGCGCGCAGGATGCCGTCCTCGACGGCCAGGTAGTACTCGACGACGTCGAGCTTGGTCAGCTCGGGCGTGCGCTCGGTCTTCGGGAAGATCACCCGATCCGGACTCGACACCCGCAGCTCGCGGCCGCCGGCGTCGACGGTCGTCGCCTCCGCTGCCATGCGCTGAGTTGTACGGCAAAGCGTAGGATCGCCGTATGCCGGCCGATGGGGTTTCGCTGGAGCTGACGCGGATGCTTCCGGCCCCGCGTGAGCGCGCATTCGAGTTCTGCGCAGACGCCGCCCTGCTCGCCAGGTGGTGGGGCCCGAGCGGGTTCGGCATCCCGACTATCGACTTCGTCCCACGCGTCGGCAGGGCCTACCGCATCGAGATGCAGCCACCGGACGGTGACGCCTTCGCGCTGACTGGCACGTTTCGCGAGGTCGACGTCCCCTCGCGCCTTGCGTTCACGTTCGAGTGGGAGCCCGCCGACCCGGACGATCAGGAGACCGTGGCGGAGCTCGCGTTCGAGGCGATCGGCGACTCGACCAGGGTCCAACTGCGCCAAGGCCCGTTCAAGACCGAAGCGCGACGCGCGCTGCACCGCGACGGCTGGACGGAGTCGCTCGACAAGCTGGCAGCTCGCCTCGTCGAATAGCGGCGCGAGCGCCGGCAAGCCGCGAGCGTGGGATACTCGCCGGCATGGCCTGGCGCGTCCTGATGGTCGCCGCCGTCTCGCTCGCGACACTCGTGAACGCCGCCCCGGCGACCGCGAGGAAGCCCGTCCTCAAGAACGCCTGCAAGCTCGTTACGGACGCCGAGATCAAGGACCTCATGGGGCGGAGGCCGATCGCGAAGCAAGGCGGGACCGCGGAGGGCTGCGTGTGGCAGACGAGGCGCATGATCCCGGGCGACAACGGCCGAAATGGGGAGGCCGCCGGCCTGACGCTCAGCGGCTTCAAGAAGCTGTCCGACGCCAAGTACTTCGTCGACGCCGTCGCCAGGCCGGGCGGCTGCGGCGAGCCGGACCCGTTCCTGCCGACCCGCAACCGCGAACTCGGCGACGAGGCCTACCTCGTGGGCTGCAACTCGAACATCGCCTTCCGCCTTGGCCACATCGTGGGCGAGGTCAACACGTACACGAACGACGTCAAGGAAGAGAGCCGGGCCGACACGCGACGCACGACGTCGCTGACCCGCAAGGCCGTCAAGCGGCTGCGCCGCTACCGCTGCGGATCGCTCTGCCGCTGAGCCTCCCCGGCTCAGCGCGCGTACGTCACGGCCCATCGGGCCCGGGCGCCCGCCGGCCCGGGCAGCTCGAAGAAGGCCTCGCGACCGTGGATCCGGCGCGGCACCGGCCGGCCGTTCGCGAACGCCCTCACGGCGCGCGGTCGTCTTCGGGCCGGTAGAACGACGCTCATCCGCACCGGGCCGTCCAGGTGGGGCGTGACGTAGCCGCGCAGCGCCCGCGCCGTCGACGTCACCGCCACCTGCGAGGTCCGTAGCGAGAAGCGCCGGAACGGGTAGTGCGGCGCGATCCGGTAGCCGCTGCGGTTGGCCGTGACGCCCGCGAGTCGGATGGCGTTCATCACCATCCAGGTCGGCTGCTCGGTGATCTCTCCGGCCCAGACGTTCAGCGCTCCGCCGATGCCGCAGCGCGCGGGCTCGGGGGAGTAGAAGCCATTGCAGACGTCGTCGACCGAGATCGTGCCGTTCCAGTGCGTGGGGAAGGCGCGGCTGTGCGCTTCGAGCGTATTGCGCGTGTACTCGTCCCACGCGTAGCGGCGCGCGCCCGGCACGACGCCGTCGAGCCGGCTGAGCGCCCAGGTGAGCCAGCCGTTCACGTCGAACCAGACGCCGCCCGGAAACTGCGAGGCCCCGAGCAGCGGGCCGGCGTCGCCGAGCGGGCCCGTGGCGGTCCGGGGCTCTGTCACCTCGGGATCGGCTGCCGCCGGCGACATGGCCGAGCCGATCCGGCTCGGGCCGCCGGGCGCCCCGATCCCGGTGAGGAAGCGCCGGATGTTCGCGACCAGTCGCATGGCCCGGGCGGGCGTCGGCGCGCCGGCCAGGATGGCCCACGGCTGGGGCTCGCCGAAGATGACCCCGCTGCCGATCAGGCGCTCGCCGGAGAAACCGCGCGCGTACCAGCCCCGCCCCGTCCACTGGCGCGCCACGAACGCGCGCAGCTCGGCGCCACGGCGGCGCAGGGTCGCCGCGAAGCGGCGGTCGCCGCGCAGCTCCGCGACCTCGGCGAGCCGCGGGTAGGCGTAAGCGAGCTGGGCGGGCACGAGCAGCGTCTCCGTCATGTGCAGGTAGACGCTCGAGAAGTCCGACCAGTCGCCCGCCTCGCCGGCCAGGTATCCGCCGCGCGGGCCGCGCAAGGACTCCTGGTGTCGAAATGCGACCTTCAGGTGTCGCCAGGCGCTCGCCGAGCCGCCCTCGTGGAAGGGCAACCGCTCGTCGAAGAAGCGCGGGTCGCGGGCGCCGAGCCCGTACTCGCCCGCGGCGAGCAGCAGCCAGAAGTCGAGGTCGCTCGAGCTGCCCAGCTCGACCCGGCTGCACAGCGAGCCGGTGCCGTAGGGGAGTTGGTTGAACTGGCGCGAGTCGCGCGACTGGAGCGAGATCGAGTAGCGGAGGATCTCCCGCGCCAGCGCGGGCTCCGTGTAGACGAGCGGCAGCGCGTAGTGCAGCCAGCTGCGCGAGCCGAGGTTCTGACCGAACCCGTACTGGTAGTAGCCGCCCTGGGTCACCGTGTGGTGGCCGCAGGCGGCCTCGTATACCGACGCGGAGCGAAGCAGGTAGGCGTCCCAGGCGAGCTCGCGCGCGACCCATCGCCGGCGCGCGCCGAAGTCCGCGTGCGGCAGCCAGCGCGCCCAGCGGCGGGCCGAGGTCGCGGCCGGGTCGCGCTGCCGGCGCAGCCGCATGACGAGCGGCGCCACCCGGGGGCCGGGCGCGAGCCCGTAGACGTAGCGCAGCCGAACCGCCGCTCCCGGCCGTAGGCGGACTGGCGTGCGCAGCGCGAACAGGGCGCGCCCGCTGCCCGCGGCGCGACCCGCTCCGTCGAGCCGGTCGGCGGCGACCGCCGCCGGGACGGCGCGGGTGCCGTCCCCGAAGAAGTCGGCGACAGAGGTCTCGTGCCCGCGGACATGACCGCGAAGGGCCGCGAGGAAGACGGTCAGGGGACGCTTGTCGCCGTCGCCGGGGAGCTGCGCCGCGCTGAGTGTGCGGCGGCCGGCCCTCCAGCGCGGCTCGCGAACCCCGATCGCGCGGCCGTGCTCTCGGTCGAAAGGGTTGACGTCCCAGTACTCGAACCACGACGCCCGCCGGGTCGTGCGCGAGCGGTTGCGGATGACGACCTCGTGGAGGAGGACCGGGTCGTCGCCGAAGGGCGCATAGACGTCCTCGTCGACCTCGAAGCCAAGCCCGCGCGTGCTGTGCCGAAACGAGCCGACGCCGAAGACGCGCCGCGCCGCCCGCGCCGGGAGGTCGAGGTAGAGAGTGCTCAGCGTCCGCCCGCCGGAACGAAGCCAGCCGAAGCCGCCGGCGTAGTGGCGAGTCGCCTCGTCGTAGCGATTAGCCCACTGGGCCCGCCGCTCCTGGCTCCAGAGCTGGGTGTAGCCGCGGTTGAAGGCCTGCCCGACGATGCGGTCGTTCCCGACCTGGTGCTGCGCGGTGGTCGCGCCCTGGAGCTCGGGCTGGCGCGCCAGCGGATCGGTGCGCTGGTCGATCCCGTAGACGAACTGCGGGAGCCCGAAGCGGTCGAAGGCCCAGTGTCCGAAGTGGCTGCTGCGAGGCGCGCCGTGCGCGGTGGCAACCGGGACGGCGAGCGCGAGGAGCGTCAGGGCGCAGGACAGAACTCGACGGCGATGCTTGAAATACGCGCCGTTCTCCAAACCGCCCGCATCCTATCCGAGCTGGGGTCGGCCAAAGCCCCTATCGATCGAGCTGAGCCGGCGAGGAGCCCGTCAGCCAAGGAAGCAGGCGTGAAGGCGTGCTGGGCACGCCGAGCGCCGATGACGCAGGCTGACGCTGCTCCGCAGCCGGGTCAGCCGATCGAGTCGACCATTTCGAGCTGAATGAGGCGGTTCAGCTCGACGGCGTACTCCATCGGCAGCTCCTTCGTGACCGGCTCGATGAAGCCGTTCACGATCATCGCCGCGGCTTCCTCCTCGGAGAGGCCGCGGGACTGCAGGTAGAAGAGCTGCTCGTCGGAGATCTTGCCGACCACGGCCTCGTGGGCCACGGTGACGTGCGGGTTCTGGATCTGGATGTCGGGCCAGGTGTCGGAGCGCGAGCGGTCGTCCATCATCAGGCCGTCGCACTGCACCCGGGCCTTCGAGCCCTGCGAGTTGTGGCCCATCCGGACCAGCCCGCGGTAGCCCATGATCCCGCCGTCCTTGGAGATCGACTTGGCGAGGATGTTCGAGTTGGTGTTCGGCGCCAGGTGGACCACCTTCGCGCCGGTGTCCTTCCAGACGTCGCCGGACGCCACGCCCACGTTCAGGTGGTCGGCGCGCGCGCCCTCCCCGATCAGGAACGAGCCGGGGTAGAGCATCACCTTCTTGGCGCCCATCGACCCGCCGACCCACTCGACGGTCCCGTGCGCCTCGACGATCGCTCGCTTGGTGTTGAGGTTGAAGACGTCCTTCGACCAGTTCTGCACGGTCGTGTAGCGCGCCTTCGCGCCCTCCTTGACGAAGATCTCGACGACGGCCGAGTGCATCGAGTTGACCGAGTAGGTCTGGGCGGTGCAGCCCTCGATGTAGTTCACGTCGGAGCCCTCGTCGGCGATGATCAGCGTGTGCTCGAAGGTGCCCTCGTTGGCGCCCTCCATGCGGAAGTAGGCCTGGAGCGGGAGGTCGACCTTCACGTCCTTCGGCACGTACAGGAACGAGCCGCCCGACCAGACGGCGCCGTGCAGCGCCGAGAACTTGTTGTCCTGCGGCGGCACGCACTTGTTCATGAAGTACTCGCGGACCAGGTCCT
>JBQGCL010000040.1:0-3330 GCA_052038485.1 Thermoleophilaceae bacterium
TGGGCTGTGGGGGTGGTGCGCGGCATGGTTCGCCCCCGCCCGTAAAGAGGAGGTCGGAAGTCAACCTCGCGTTGGCCATTCCTCTCGCTGACAGCTGGGGCATGCACGGCGATGTCAGCGGGTGGTGGATGATCGTGATGATGCCCTTGATGTTGCTCTTCTGGGTGGGAATCGTCTTCGGAATCGTCTGGATCGCGCGTGGAGGATTCGACAGCCGGCGGGAAGCACGCAGGGAGACGCCGACAAACATCCTCGACCGACGATTCGCCGAAGGCGCGATCTCACCCGAGGAGTACAACGAACGGCGGGAGATCATCGCGCACTCATCGCGATAGCGCGTCGTGCCGGGCACTTCTTCTCTCGCCTCGCCTCCGCCGCATCCGGGTCGAACGGAACTTCGCTGCTACCGGAAAGAGGGAGGCCGACGAGTGGCAGCGTGGGCAGCTTCAGATCACTGCCCTAGCAGCAGTGTGAGCACCAGTTCGGGAATCGCCTCGAGGCTCGGACTGGTGCCGTCGGAGGCCCAGTGCTCAACGAGACCGAGGTCGGTGAGTCCGACGAGCGCGAGCGCGAGCAGTTCCGCGGGGACGTCGTCGCGGAGTTCGCCGCGGGCGATCCCTTCTCGGAGGATCGCCTCGAGCTCGCCGACGAGCGGCGCCTCTGCCCCAATCACTCGCGGGTAGAGCCCTGGGGTCCCCATCAGGCACTCGCGCACGAGCACGCGGGCGAAGGGGTCGTGCTCGCCCGCCCAACCGCAGAATCCGGCGAGCGTCGCCGCGAGCTTCTCCCGGGCCGGCGCTTCCGAGGGCGCCGAGCCGGCGGCGGTGGCCTGCGCGACGGCCTCTTCGACCACCGCGAGGAACAGTTCCTCTTTGGAGGGGAAGTAGTTGTAGATCGTTCCCTTGGCGAAGCCGGCCGCGAGGGAAATCGCGTCGACGTTGGCCCGCTCGAGGCCGACGCGTCCGAATTCCTCCGCAGCGGCCGCGAGCAGCCTCGCGCGGGTCGCCTGCTTGGTCTCGCCTGACACTCTCGGCATACGTGTAGTATACTGGGTGACCGGTCACCCACAATACATCTATGGCAACGACACTTATGACCGCAAAGCACCAGCTACGCAGGGCGGGAGGCCAGCCGGCGATTGTGGCGGAGGGGCTCGGCAAGCGCTTCGGTGCCGTGCGGGCGCTCGACGGCGTCGACCTCGAGCTCGCGACCGGCAAGGTCCTGGCGCTGCTTGGGCCCAACGGGGCGGGCAAGACCACCGCCGTGCGGATCCTCGCCACGCTGCTCGCCCCCGATGCCGGCCGCGCGAGCGTCGCCGGCTTCGACGTCGTCGCACAGGCGGGCGCAGTTCGGCGGCTGATTGGCCTGTCGGGCCAGTACGCCGCGGTCGACGCCTATCTGACCGGCCGCGAGAACCTGCGCATGATCGGACGGCTCTACGGACTGTCCCGCCAGGGAGCCCGCCGGCGCGCCGAGGAACTGTTGGAGCGCTTCGAGCTGCTCGAGGCGGCCGGGCGCCTGGCCTCCACCTACTCCGGCGGGATGCGCCGGCGGCTGGACGTCGCCGCCAGCCTGGTCGCGGCGCCGCCGGTGCTGTTCCTGGACGAGCCGACTACCAGCCTCGACACGCACGGGCGCATCGCCCTCTGGCAGCTGCTAGCCGAGCTGACCGCGCAGGGAACGAGCCTGCTGCTGACCACCCAGTACATGGAGGAAGCCGACCGACTCGCCGACACGATCGTCGTGATCGACAATGGCCGCGTTGTCGCGACGGGGACGGCCGACGAGCTCAAGGCCCGTGTCGGCGGCGACCGTCTCGAGCTCCACGCGTGGGAGGGCAACGACCCGCGCGACCTCGCCGATGCGCTCGCCGAGCTCGGTTCCGGGCCGCCGACGGTCGACGCCGCCGCGGGACGCGTCGTCCTCCCGGTCGACGACGGCGCCGCCCTTCTCGCCGAACTCGCCACCCGGCTCGCCGCCTCCCGTCTCCGCGTCGCCGATCTGGCGCTGCGTCGCCCCACCCTCGACGACGTGTTCCTCGCCCTGACCGGCCACCCCGGCTCGGGGACGTCGCACGCGGACGCCGCGCAGCGCGACCCGCCGGCCGAGAACGGGCGGCGGGCGCTCGCGCCAGGAGGCGCACCGTGAGCGCGGTCGCCACCACCGCCCGCCCAGTCGCGCCGGCCTCGGCGCTCGCGAGCGTCGCCACCATCACGGGCCGCAACCTCCGCCGCCTCCTGCGCGTCCCCACCCTCATCGCCTTTGCCACCGTGCAGCCGATCCTCTTCGTCCTCCTATTCACGTACGTGTTCGGCGGCGCCGTCCAGCCGCCGGGCGTGGCGCGCTACATCGACTACCTGCTCCCCGGCCTCTTCGTGCTCGCGATCGGCTTCGGTGCCTCCCAGACCGGGGTGGCGATCGCCGACGATCTGGCCAGTGGCATGATCGACCGCTTCCGCTCCCTGCCCATGCCGAGTGCAGCAGTCCTGGCCGGAAGAGTCGCCGCCGATGCCGTCCGCAACCTGTTCGTCGTCGCGCTCATGATCGCGGTCGCCTCCGCGATCGGCTTCCGCTTCCACGCCGGCCCGGCAGCGGCGCTGGCGGCCGTCGCTCTCGCCGTGGCAGTCGGGCTGGCGTTCTCCTGGCTCAACCTGCTGCTCGGCCTTCTCGTCCGCAACCCGGAGTCGGCCGGCCTGGCCGGGTTGTTCCCCGTCGTCATCCTCGTGTTCGCTAGCTCGGCCATGGTGCCGGTGGCCACCATGCCCGGATGGCTCGAAGCCTTCGCCAACGTCAACCCGGTCACCGTCTTCGTCGACGCCCTCCGCGCCCTCTGCCTCGGCGGCCCCACCGTCACGCCCGTGCTCCAAGCGCTCGCCTGGCTCGGCGCAATCCTCCTCGCCACCGTCCCCGCCGCGATCCTCCGCTACCGACACACAACCGCGTAATGTCGTCGGTCGCGCTGCTCGAAGACCAGGACGGCGATGTCACAGTCTTCATCGAGCGCGTCGCCTACGACGCGCAGGCGGTCGCCACGGAAATCCGCGACGTCGGCCTACCGCACGAGCCCGCAGACCAGCTTGTCCGAGGCGCGTAGGCGAACTGCTGCGCGTCTCCCCGCGGCGGCGCGGCGGCGCCCGGGGGTCATCCAGGGGAAGTAGACGCGGACCTATTTGAGCTGGAGGGATCTGGCCGGAGCGGCCGTCGCGGTACTCGTCGTGATCGTGTGCGTCGCGAACGTCCACGAGTCGTGGTACCTCGGGAGCCATCACCGGGCCGCGGTCACGATCGTTGCGATCGGCGCGGTCGGCTGCCCGGCCCTTTTCGAGCGCT
>JBQGCL010000041.1:0-3555 GCA_052038485.1 Thermoleophilaceae bacterium
CAAGAGCAGGGCGCAGGGGGCAGCGAGGCGACGCATGGGGAGCGGATACTATGCGCCGCCGTGGGCCGCCCGACCGCCATTCTCTGCGCCGCCGTGACGGCGTTGCTCGTCGCCGGTTGCGGCGGCGAGATCGAGGTTCCAGAGCAGCAGGCGACGGCCCACCAGGGCGCCGTCCTCTTCTACGAGCGCTGCTCCGGATGCCACTCGCTGGACGCCGCGAACGCCTACGGCTCCAAGCCGAAGGGCCAGATCCAGGGCGGCGAGCGCACCAACGGCCCGAACTTCAACGTGCGCAAGGAGACCCGCGACGACGTCCTGTTCGCAATCCGCAACGGCGGGTTCTCCGGCGGCATCATGCCCGCGAACGTGGTGGTCGGCGAGGACGCCGAGGCGGTCGCCGACTTCGTGTCGAAGTACTCGGGCAAGGGCGACTAGCCCCGTCGGGGTCGCCGTGCTCGACCTCAGGGAGATTCGCGAGGACCCGGAGGCCGCTCGCGAGGGCCTGCGCCGGCGCGGCTTCGACCTGGCGCTGCTGGAGGAGGCGCTCGAGCTGGACGAGCGGCGGCGCGGGCTCTTGCCCGACCTCGAGGAGCTGCGCCGGCGCAAGAACGAGGCCTCCAAGCAGATCGGCGAGCTCCAACGTACGGGTGCGGACGCGAGCGAGGCGATCGAAGAGGTGAAGGGTGTCTCGGCGCGCGAGAAGGAGCTGGAGGCGGCGCTCGCCGAGGTGGAGGAGCGCCGCACGGCCGTGCTGGCCGCGCTGCCGAACCCGGCCGACCCGACGACTCCGGTCGAGGACGAGGTGCTGCGCGAGGAGGGCGAGGCCGGGGCGACCGGTCGCAGCCACGTCGAGCTGCTCGCCGACTGGCTCGGGCTCGAGGAGGGCGCGCGTGTGGCGGGCTCGCGCTTCGCCTACCTGAAGGGCCCGCTCGTGCGGCTCGAGTTCGCGCTCGTGCAGTGGGCGCTTCAGCTGCTCGAGGAGAAGGGCTTCACGCCGGTCGTGCCGCCCGTCCTGGTGCGCGAGCAGGCGCTGTTCGGCACCGGCATGCTGCCCGACACCGAGCAGCAGATCTACCGAGTGCCCGAGGACGAGCTGTTCCTCGCGGGCACGTCGGAGGTGCCGCTGGCGTCGCTGCACGCGGGCGAGATCCTCGAGCCCGGGACGCTGCCGCGCCGCTACGCCGGCTTCTCGACATGCTTCCGGCGCGAGGCGGGCGCGGCCGGCAAGGACACGCAGGGGATCTTCCGCGTCCACCAGTTCGACAAGGTCGAGATGTTCAGCTTCGTGGAGCCGGAGCGGTCGGGCGAGGAGCACGAGCGGCTGCTCGCGATCGAGGAGGAGATCCTGGGCGCGCTCGGGATCCCGTACCGGGTGGTGAACATCGCGGCCAACGACCTGGGCGCCTCGGCCACCAAGAAGTACGACCTGGAGGCGTGGCTGCCCGGACAGGAGCGCTACCGCGAGCTGACCTCGTGCTCGAACACCACCGCCTTCCAGGCGCGCCGGCTGGACGTGCGCTACAGGCCGGAGGAGGGCGCCTCGCCGAGCCACGTTCACACGCTCAACGGCACGGCGGTTGCGGTCGGCAGGACGATCATCGCGATCGCCGAGAACCACCAGCGCGAGGACGGGACCGTCGAGGTGCCGGAGGTGCTCCACCCGTTCGGGGCCCCGGCGACGATTTGAAGGGCCCGCGGGTCGAGCTCGTCCCGCTCGCGCCCGAGCACCGCGGCCGGCTGGACGAGCTGCGCCGGCTGCCCGAGGTGGTGCGCTGGTGGAAGGAGCCGTGGGGCGACTGGCTGGCCGACGACCCCGACACCTACCGCTTCGCCGTCCTGCTCGAGGGCGAGATCATCGGATACGCGCAGTGGTGGCAGGACACATCACCGCTGTATCGCCACGCCGGCGTCGACCTCTTCCTCGATCCCGCGGTGCACGGCCGCGGGCTCGGCACCGAGACGCTGCGCGTGGTCTGCGCGCACCTGATCGACGAGCAGGGATTCCACCGGGTGGTGATCGACCCCGAGGTCGAGAACAAGGCCGCCATCGCCAGCTTCACCAAGGTGGGCTTTCGGCCGGTCGGCGTGCTGCGGCGATACATCCGCGACAGCCCGGACGTCTGGAAGGACGGCCTGCTGATGGACCTGCTCGCCGACGAGCTCGTGCGCGACTAGCTGTCGAAGCCCATCCCGAGCCGGTCGAGCGTGCGCAGCCAGGGGCCGCGGCGGCCGTCCCTGCGGTCGGCCTTGGCGAGGGCGCGGCGGGTCAGCGTGATGCCCGCCCAGCGCAGCGGCTCGGGCGGGAACGGGATCGGCTTGCTCGACACCATCCCGAGCCGCGTGCGCTCGGTGTCGCGGCCGTCGGCCAGGTCGAGTGCGACCTGGGCGCCGAAGCGGCTGGCGGCGACGCCGAGCCCGGTGTAGCCGACCGCGAACACGGCGCGGCCGCCGAGCGCCTTGCCGAACATGACCGAGAAGCGTGAGCAGGTGTCGATCGCGCCGCCCCAGCGGTGGGTGAAGCGAAGGCCCTCGAGCTGGGGGAAGGTCTCGAAGAAGTGGCCGGCGAGCAGCTCGAACGAGGCGGGCCGCTCGTCGAGGTGCGGCCCCATGCCGTTGCCGAAGTTGTAGACGGCGTCGTAGCCGCCGAACAGGATGCGGTCGTCGCTGGTGAGGCGGTAGTAGTGGAACTGGTTGCCCATGTCGGTCAGGCCCTGTCGCCGCTGCCAGCCGAGCGAGTCGCGATGGGCGGTACTGAGCGGCTCGGTGACGAGCACGTAGTCGTAGACGGGTACGACGTAGCGCCGGATCGCGCGGACGAGCGGCGGGAAGGCGCTCGTGGCCAGGACGGCGCGGCGAGCGCGGACCTTCGCGGCGCGTCCGCTCCCCGCGCGTGGCGCGACGCTCGCGCGCACTCCTTCGCCGTCCCGCTCGAGCCGCTGCACGGGCGAGCCCTCGTGCACGCGCACGCCCGTTTCGCGCGCGGCGCGAGCCAGCCCCCAGGCCAGGCGCGCCGGGTCGACTAGCCCGCGGCCCTCGGGCAGGAAGACGGCGCCGTGATAGGTGGGGGAATGCACCTCCGCCTGGGCCTGCTCGGCGGTCAGCGCCTCCGCCGGCCAGCCGTACTCCCGCGCGGTCTCGACGATCTCGGGGATGTACTCGGCCTGGTAGGGCGCCAGCGCGAAGGAGAGCTCACCGGTCTCCTCGAATCGGGCATCGATCTCGTGCCGGGCGATCGTCGCCTTGATCGCGGTGAAGTTCTCGCGCCCGAGCCGCTCCAGCTCGTTCATCTCTTCGGGCCAGCGCGCCAGGCCGTTCTCGATCCCGTGCGTCAGCGACGCGTCGGTGAACCCACCGTTGCGACCGCTCGCCCCGAAGGCGATCCGCTCGCCCTCGAGCAGAACGGTCTCCAGTCCCTGCTCGCGCGCCAGCAGCGCCGCCCAGAGCCCGGTGAGGCCGGCGCCGATCACGACCAGGTCGGCGTCGACGTCCTCCTCGAGCGGCGGCTCGGGCCCGGGCGCGTCCGGCTGGCTCAGCCAGAACGGGCGCGGCTCGGCG
>JBQGCL010000042.1:0-25616 GCA_052038485.1 Thermoleophilaceae bacterium
CGGCGGATCGAGCTCCGTCTGCGCCGCGATGCGCCGGGCGTGATCGGCCTCAGCGCGCGGGCCTCCGGTGCCACGGCGTTTCGGGCGAGCTTCCGCGCCCGCCGGGGCGAGCGCTATCTCGGATTCGGCGAGCGCTCCAACGCGGTCGACCAGCGCGGCCACGAGGTCGAGAACTACGTCGCCGAGGGTCCGTTCGAGGAGGACGAGCGGCCGGCGGTGCCGCTGTTCGTGCCGGAGTGGGGCTTCCACCCGCGCGACGACGCGACCTACTTCCCGATGCCCTGGCTGCTGTCGACGGCGGGCTACGGGGTGCTGCTCGACAACCCGGAGACGAGCGTGTTCAAGCTGGGCGGCCGCCGCTCGTGGAGCGTCGAGGTGGAGGCGTCGACGCTGCGGCTGCGCGTCTTCGCCGGGCCTCGGCCTGCCGACGTGCTGCGCCGCCTGACGGCCCGCATCGGCCGCCAGCCCGCCCCGCCCGGGCCGTTCGTGTTCGGGCCGTGGTACCAGCCGACCGAGGACCAGGAGGTGCCGGCCTCGGTCGCGCAGACCTACACGCACTACCTGCCCTGCGAGTCGCAGCGCGGTCGAGAGCAGGCCGAGCGCGAGCGGGTGGACCGCTTCCACCGCGCCGGGCTGGCCGTGACCACCTACTTCAACCCGATGATCTGCACGACGCACACGCGTTTCGGCAGGCCCGGAACGCTGCTGCGCAACCCCGCGGGCGCCAACTACGTGTTCGAGTATTCGACGCTGCAGAGCTTCGACGTCGCCGAGTTCGACTTCACCTCGGCGGCGGGCCGTGGGTTGTACGGCGAGCTGCTGCGCGAGGCGCTCGCGGACGGTCACGACGGCTGGATGGAGGACTTCGGCGAGTACACGCCGCTGGACGCCCGCGCCGCGTCGGGCGCCACCGGCACGGCACTGCACAACCTCTACCCGACCCGGTACCACTGCGCCGCCCGGGCGGCGGCGCCGCGCGCGGCCCGCTTCGTGCGCTCGGGGTGGACCGGCACGGCGCGCTGCGCCCCGATCGTCTGGGGCGGGGACCCGAGCACGGACTGGGGGTTCGACGGGTTGCGGTCGGCGGTCACCAACGGGCTGACGATGGGGCTGTCGGGCGTGAGCACCTGGGGCTCGGACATCGGCGGCTTCTTTTCGCTGTTCGAGAACCGCCTGACCCCCGAGCTGCTGATCCGCTGGATCGAGCTGGGCGCGGTGTCGGGCGTGATGCGCACGGAGGCGAACGGCATCCGGATACCCGACAGCCCGCGCCCGCAGGTGTGGGACCCGGGCATCGCCGAGCACTGGCGCCGCTGGGCGGGGCTGCGCACGCAGCTCTATCCGTACCTGGCCGCGGCCGACGCCGAGTACCGCCGCAGCGGGCTGCCGATCATGCGCCATCTGTCGCTGGCCTACCCGAACGACCGGCGGGCGATCGCCCAGGAGGACGAGTTCCTGTTCGGGCCGTCGCTGCTGGCGGCGCCGGTGGTGTCGGCGGGCGCGCGCAAGCGGCGGCTGTACGTGCCCCGCGGAAGGTGGGTCGACCTGTGGCGGTCGGTGCGTGCCGAGGGGCTCGCCCTTCGCCGCGCCCGGGTCCTGCGCGGCGGCCGGACGGTTTCCCTTCCCGCGCCGCTCGGCGAGCTGCCGCTGCTGGCCCGGGCCGGCACACTGCTCGCGCTGCTGCCGCCCGACGTCGACACGCTGGCCGACTACGGCGACCGCGCCCCGGCGGTGTCGCTGAACGAACGCCGTGGCGAGCGCGTGCTGCTGGCCTTCCCGCACGGACGCTCGGGCGCGCGGCTGGAGGACGGCGGGTCGCTGGCGTCGCGCGAGCGGCCCCGCGAATGGCGGCTGACGATCCGGGGCAAGCGCCGCCGCGTCTGGACGATCTCAGCGTCGCTGGCGACGCTCGGGCACCCGTTCCGCCCCTGCACCGTGCGCCCGAACGGCGGCAAGCTGATCAGCCGGCGCTACGACGCGGCGACGAGGGTGCTGCACGCGAAGTACAGGGTGCGCCACGGGACGCTCGTGGCGCGCGGCTGCTAGCGGCCCGGGTCAGGCCAGCCTGAGCGCCGTGTGCCGGGCGATCGCGTCGAAGTCCGCGTCTGCGTGGAGCAGCGGCAGCCCTTCGCGGATCGCCACGCAGGCGATCAGGCAGTCGATCAGACCGCGAACGCCGTCGCCGGCCTGCCGGCACGCCCGGGCGACCTCGGCGGCGTTCTCGTAGTCGCGGGGACCCTGGATCGCCACGAACTCGCAGCGAAGCAGCAGCCGCTTCAGTCGATCCCGGTGCTGGGCGTCGCGCGCGCCGACGAGCACCTCCATGGTCACCGCGTCGGTCGTGGCGAGCTCGCCGGCCTCGAGGAGCTGACGAACCCGCACGTGCGCGTCGCTGGCGGTCGCCCGCAGGAACTCGACCCAGGCCGAGGTGTCAGCGAGGATCAAAGCTCTGAGGGCCCGTCGGCTGCGCGCATCTGCTCGAGATCGCCTTCCCAGCCCGTCCCCTCCATCGCCAGCGCCTCGTCGAGGCCGAGGGGTTCGCCCGCCAGCCGTCGGAGCCCGAGCTCGACAGCCTCGCGTTTCGTCTTGAGCCCGTAGCGGTTCATCACCGTCTGGACGAGCTCGTCGTCGATGTCGATGTTCGTGCGGGCGATAGACACCATCATACACCTTGATGTGTACAGCTACGGAGCGAACTCGCCCGTCGCTTGCCCTGCGCTTGCCCGCGAACGCGAGCTGGGGACGGGCTCGATCGCTGCGGGGGCGGCGGTGGGCGAGGCGGGCAGGGCCCCGGCGTCGAACTCGCCGGCGGGCTCGGATGGCGGTGGCGGCGGTTCGGCGGGCGGCGGGGCGGCCACTTCTCCCGACGCCGGTAGAGGTGTCGTCGCGGGCGGTGCGGAAGCGGCCTGCTCGGGCGCAGGCCGCTCGGCCGCGGGTGGATCGGAGGCTTGCCGCTCGACGGCGGCGGTGGACCGCGGCGGGCCGTGGTGGTTGGCCAGCTGGTCGACCGCCGTGCCGCCGCCCGCCAGCGCCGCCGCCGAGGCGGCCAGGGCGGCGACCTTCCCGCCGGTGACCAGCTCTGCCGCCGTCTGGGCGCGCTCCCCGAGTGCCGCCGCCTTGTGGTGCGTGGCCGCGAGGAAGGCCTCGACCTTCTGCTGGGTCCAGCCGACGAGCGCCTCGCCCTTCGTGCGCAGCGCCTCCGCATCGCCGGTCGCGCGCCCGCCCGCGAACGCGGCCGCCGGCACCAGCGCCGCCACCCGGGACGGCGCCGCGCGGTACTCGCGCAGCCGCGCCCGGCAGCTCAGGCAGGTCTTCAGGTGCGGCCGCAGGCGAGCCGCCGTCGCGGCGTCGGCCTCGCCGTCTGCGAGCGCCGACAACAGCGGCGCGAGGCGGGCGCACTCCGCGCCCGCCTCGATCCCGGCCAGCCGTCCGGCCAGAGCCAGCCGGCCCTCGGTGAGGCAGCGGTTCACCTTCGTGTAGGTGAACCCCGTCGTCTCGCAGATCTCGCGGTACGACAACCCCTGGGCCCGCAGCACGAGGCAGCGGATCTCCTGTGGCTTGAGCCGGCTCAGCGCCTCGGCGCCCTGGCTCAGCCGCTCGTAGCGCTCCGCCTGCTCATGGGTGGCCGCGGCCGCCGTGCCGCGCTCGACCGGCTCGCCGTCGCCAGTGACCGGGGTGAACCGTTCGCGCTGGCGGCGCCGCGCGAACGCCTCGTGCTTGACCACGGTCTTGAGCCACGGCACGAGCTCCTCCTCGCGCGTGGTCGGCGCCTTCGTGAGGAGGATCTCGAGCCCGCGCTGGTAGGCGTCCTCCGCGTCGTCCGGATTGGCGGCGTAGCGCCGGGCGGTCGCCATGATCTGCGCGCCGTGCCGGGCGAGCAGCGCGAGCGCTGCCTCGTCGATCTCGCCCCGCGTGGGCCGCGTGCGCCGCTCGAGCATCAGCACCTTTTGGAGAAACATGCTCCACCGGTTCTCCCCTGTCCGCGACTCGCAAAGGACGCAAATTGCGGCCGTTCCGAGAAGAGGCCCGATCGCGGTGCCGGTTAGCCTGACGCCCGTGGGTCGCCTCCTCCTGCTTGCCGCCGTTCTCGCGCTCGCGCTGAGCCCGGCGCCCGCGGCAAGGGCCAAGGCCCCCGACGTCCCCACCGCCAAGGGCGCCCCGTGGCCCTCCATGCGCCACGACCGCTTCAACACCGGTCGCAGCCCGATTCGGGCCAAGTACCACCGGGGCGACCGGCCCTGGGCCTTCGTCACCGGCAAGGGCGTCTTCAGCACGCCGATCGTCGACCGGCACGAGACCGTCTACGTCGGCTCGGCCGACACGAACTTCTACGCGCTCCGCAACGGCCGCCCGCGGTGGCGCTTCAAGACCGGCGAGATCATCGACTCGGCCGGCGTGCTCGGCCGCGGCGGCACCGTCACCTTCGGCTCGGGCGACGAGCGCATCTATCGGCTCGACAGCCGCACCGGCCGCAGGCTGTGGAGCTTCCGCGCCACCCGCAAGCCCGCACAGGGCCAGCTCGTCAACTGGTGGGAGGGCAACGTCACGATGGGGCCGGGCGGCGTGCTCTACGCCGGCAACACCGGCGGCGCCGAGTACGCGCTCAACCCCAACGGACGGTTGCGCTGGCTGTTCCCGACCGGCAACTCGGTCTGGTCGAACGCCGCGATCGGCCCCGACGGCAGCGTCTACTTCGGGTCGCTCGACCTCAACATCTACGCGCTCAACTCGCGCGGCCGGCTCAAGTGGAAGCGCGGCACGCTCGGGTTCGTCACCTCGTCGCCGACGGTCGGCCCGGGCGGCACGGTCTACGTCGGCTCCTTCGACGGCGCCCTGCACGCCCTCGACCCCAAGACCGGCCGCGACCGCTGGGCCTACTTCACCGACGACCACGTCTACGCCTCGCCCGCGCTCGGCGAGGGCAGCGTCTACATCGCCTCCGCAGACGGCTCGGTCTACGCCTTCGACCTCCGCGGTGTGCCGCGCTGGCGCTATGACACCGGCGACACGATCCGCTCTTCACCCGTGCTCGGTCGCGCGCCGAGCGGGAACGCGCGCATCCTCTACGTAGGCTCGGCGAACGGGAAGCTCTACGCGCTCGACTCGCGCACGGGCCGCCGCCGCTGGTCGTTCGACACCACCCCACGCGACCAGACCCTCAAGGACCGCAACGACCTCAACTCGTCGCCCGCGCTCGGCCGCCGCGGCGTCTACATCGGCGGCGAGCACGGCCGGATCGTGTTCGTCCCCTACGACTGGTGCCTGCACCACCGAGACCCGCGCTGCGATCGGGGCGGCCGTGCGGACCTCGGTCGCACCCTGACCCGGCTGGCGTACGTCACGCCCGGAGGCAGCACCCGTCTGAGCGGCCCCGCCGGTCCGCTCCCCACCGCCACGGCGATCACCACGCGGCTGATCGTGCGCCAGCTGGGCATCACCGTCGACGCCGCCCTGAGCGGATCTCCCACGATCACCGCCGATCCGCCCTTCGACTTCACCGTCCAGCCGTCCGGCGACGGGCACTTCCTGCACATCGTGCCGACCGGCTTCCTCCAGCCGAACACGAGCTACCGGCTGCGCGTCCAGGGAGGCTGGTCGGGCGACGGCCAGTCGGGCGCGGTCGACGACACGATCCGCTTCCGCACCGCGCCCGAGCGTGGCACGCCGCTGCGCACCGGCCACGCGTTCCGCCTCAGCCGGCTGGCCGTGCCGCTGCCGCCGATCCTGCCGAGCCTCAACCAGATCGGCTTCGACTCCTACGACACGGTGGTCGGCGCGCTGAAGGCGGGCGCCGGCAGGGTGCTGCTCTGGGCGGTCAGCGCCAAGGGCAAGTACGCCGATCGCAAGGGCGCCTTCGCCTTCCCGCTCCAGGGGAGCTACCGCGACGACTCCCTGCTGCTCTCGCAGCGCGGCCTCAGCCTCACGTTCTCGTTCGGCGACGTGCCGCTCCAGCGCTTCGACCTGCGGATGCTGCTGCCCCGCGACCGGCGCGCCCGCGGGGCGAGCCTGACGGCGGAGGTGTACTGCCCGGAGGTGCCCGTATACGGACCGGCGCTCGTCGCCATCGGCCTCTGCAACGGCGACGCGATCCTGCCGTCGAGCGGGACGTTCATCACCGGCCCCTACCGGGGGCCGGCCAACAAGCGCCCCAGGGGCGTCCGCCTGGCGAGCCTCAGGCTGGACCGGGACGCGCGAACGGTGGTCGCGCGCCTCGCCGGCGCGCCGTTGCGAGCCGACCGTCACGCCGCGGCCATCCTGCTCACCGACGCAGCCAGTGGAGCGGTCGTCTCGCTCGATTACCGCAAGGCGATCTCACTGGGCCTGCGCCGCGGCGCCATCCGCGAGGTGAGGCTGCGCATCCCCGCGGGTACGACACTGCCGGGACGCATCAGGGCGTACGTGATTACAGATGTCTTCCCGCTGGCCGAACGAGAACTGTGATTCTCGTTCGTCCCCGCTACATTCGCCCGGTTGAACTGTTTCACTGCTGGGGATTGCTGCTGTGCCTGAAGGACTAGTCAAAGAGCTGCGGGAGGTCACTCCGACCACTCCCCTGCCCGACCGCGACGTGCGCGCCGGGCGGCCGCTCATTCTCAGCGGCGTCCTTCGATTCGACACGATCCGGGCACTGGTCCGGATCGCGGTCCTCGGCGCCCTCGACCTGGCCGGGCTGTTCCTCGCGATCTACACCGCGCTCGTGCTGAAGGCGGCGATCGTCGCGCCCGACCAGATCAGCCAGATGTGGGGGCAGGCGAAGGACTACTTCCCGCTCGGCGGCCTCGTCATGCTGCTGCTGTTCGCGCGCTCCGGCCTGTACCGCGACCGGTCTCAGCGCCCCGGCTTCACGCGCGTGATCGCCTCGCTGTTCCAGACGACGCTGGTCGTCCTGATCTATGCCGAGATCGAGGGCGAGCCGTTCCAGTCGTACTACATCTTCTACGGCTCGCTGTTCTTCGCACTGATCTATGTGTCGTCGTTCCGCTGGGTTTTCGAGCGCGTCTCCGGGCTGATCCTGCGCGCGGCGGGCTACCGGCGCCGGGCGGTGCTGGTCGGGTCGGGCTCGAACATCCAGGCGGTGGCGCACGCGCTGCGCGACTCGCGCGAGATCGACCCGTTCGGCTTCGTCACGCGCACGCCTGTCGCCCTGCTCGACGGCCTGCGCGACTTCCGCTCGCTCGAGAACCTGGAGCGGCACTTCGACGCGATCGACGAGGTGCTGATCACCGACGCCGACTTCCCCCAGTCGGAGGCCGTCGAGCTCGTCGACCAGTGCCATCAGCACGGTGTGCGGGTGCGCGTCGCGCCGTCGACGATGGAGATCCTGATGGACCGCGTGGAGTTCGTGCCCGGCCAGGCGCTGCCCCTGTTCGAGCTCAAGCCGCCGGTCTTCGACGGGGTCGACTTCGCGCTCAAGCGCACCTTCGACCTGGTCGGCGCAACGCTGCTGATCGTCGTGCTGGCGCCGCTGATGACGCTCGCCGCGCTCGCGATCAAGCTGAGCTCGCGCGGGCCCGTCTTCTACCGGTCGATGCGGCCCGGCATCGGCGGCCGCCCATTCCCCTGCCTCAAGTTCCGCACGATGGTGCACGGCGCCGAGCACCTCCAGGAGCGGCTCGAGGAGCACAACGAGGTCGGCGGGGCGCTCTTCAAGATCCGCGAGGACCCGCGTGTGACGCGTGTCGGGCGCTTCCTGAGGCGCTGGTCGCTCGACGAGCTGCCGCAGCTGTTCAACGTGATCCGCGGCCAGATGTCGCTCGTCGGTCCGCGGCCGCTGCCGCAGCGCGACTACAACCGGCTCGACGACTGGCACCGCAAGCGCTACCTGGTGCTGCCGGGCATGACCGGCCTGTGGCAGGTGTCGGGCCGCTCCGAGCTCGACTTCGACGAGCTGGTCCGGCTCGACTTCCTCTACCTCGAGCGCTGGTCGGTCTTCCTCGACCTGACCATCATGCTGAAGACGATCCCCGCGGTGTTCCGGACGCGGGGCGCGTGGTAAGCCGCTACGACGACGAGCTCTGGGAGCTCGTGCCCGCCGACCCTGGGCCGCCGCCGGCGCACCTCGTCGAGTTCGTGCGCGGGCTGGGCCGCGTCGGCCGTGCGCTCGACCTCGGCTGCGGCGACGGCCGCCTGACCGCCGCGCTCGACGCGGCCGAGCTGACCGCGGCGGACGTCTCGCCCGTCGCGCTCGAGCGGGCGCGCCGGCGGCTCCCGGACGCGCGCGTGGTCGAGCTCGAGCCCGACGCACCGCTGCCGTTCGACGACGGCGGCTTCGATGCGGTCCTGCTCGCGGAGACGATCGAGCACGTGCGCGACGCGCAGCTGATGCTGTCCGAGGTCCGGCGCGTGCTGGTCCCCGGCGGAGCGCTGGCGCTGACAACGCCGGCCAGTGCGCCGCTGGCCCGCCCCGAGCATCCGTTCTCACCGCACCTGCACCGCTTCACGCGCCGCTCGCTGCGGCGGGTGCTCGCGGAGCTCGGCTTCGAGGTCGACTCGCTGCGGCGCCGGCGCGGGACGCTGCTGGCGCTAGCGCGCCGCTAGCTCGCGCGAGCGCGCCGCGGCCTGCAGGTAGAGCGCGCGGTACAGCTTCGAGAGCGGGTCGAGGAAGATCGCGCCCTGCACGGTCTTGACGGCCTCGTTCGGGTGGTCGAGCGTCCCGAGCTGGAAGGCCGCCAGGCGGTACCAGGTCTGCGAGTCGCCCGGGAACTTGAGCACGGCGTCCTCGAGCGTCTCGCGCGCATCGTCGATGCGGCCCGCGTCGGTCTCGATCGCGGCGCGCGTCAGCAGGGGGTCGGAGCTGAGCGGGTTGGTGTCCTCCGCGTCCTCGCTCTTGGCGATCGCCGCGTCGAGCTGGCCCGCGTCGGCGAGCTGGAGCGCATCGGCGGTCTGGCGGTCGGACGCCTCGGGCTGCCAGATCGCCCAGGCCATCAGGATCGCGGCGAGCAGCACGCCTGCCCCGGCGAGGAGGCGCGGCGGCGTGGCCGGCACCAGCGCCGGCCCGAGCTCCGACTGCCCGAGCGGCGCCCGTCCGGCGACGAAGCCGGCCGCCACCAGGGCCATCGCGGTCGGGCCGGGCACGAACCAGGTCCAGTCGATCGCGGACTGGAGGCCGAATACGACCGCGATCAGCACCAGCGCCACCAGCCCGATGCGGTCGCCGTCCCAGTCGCGTCGCGGCAGCCGCCCGGGGTGCAGCCCCGTGACGCGCGCGGCCGCGATCAGCCACGCGATCAGCAGCGCCGCGGTGAGCGCAACGCCGACGATGCCGAGGTCGGCGAGCGTCTGCGGGACGAAGCCGTGGGCGTGGCGGGTCATGCTCTCGTCGGTGCGGTGCCGCAGTCTGCCCGCCTGGAAGTTGCCGGCGCCGACCCCGACCGCCGGGCGGTCGTCGAAGACCCGGCCGGCCTCGCGCCAGTACTTGCCGCGTGTGGACGACGCCGCGGTGAGGCGGCCGGCGCCCTGGTCCGACGGAGAGGTCTGCGTCTCGCTGGTCAGATCGTCGACCCGGTCGCCGATCGTGCCGCCCAGCCCTCGGTCGCTGAACGCGACCGAGGTGAAGGCAACCAGCGGCACTGCGCAGGCGATCACGAGCGTGACGATCCCGAGCCGCCGGCGCACGTGCAGCGGCGGTAGGTCGCGGGTGATCCCCGCGTTCACGATCAGCCCGGCCACCACAAGTCCGAGGGTCATCAGCACCAGCAGCACACCGAACTCGTCGGCCACGCTCTCCTTCACGCTGAGTGGCTCGCCCGCGACCGAGAAGGCGTCCTTGGAGAGCGCCCAGGCTCCCACCGCGCCGGCTCCGATCGCGGGCAGCACGATCACGGGCAGCGTGCGCAGCCGCATCGGCACGATCGCGAGCCAGGCGAGCGTGCCGATCACGGCGGCGGCCAGCGCGCCGCGCGATTGGCTCAGCAGCAGCGCCAGGATCGCGGCGCCGATGGCGGGGTAGGCGAGTACGCGGGCGACGACGCCGTTGCGCCGCGTGCCGAGCCAGAGCAGGCCCGGGATCGCGAGCGCGGCGGTGCTGCCGACGGCGTTCCAGTACTGGAACGGCTGCCCGATCCGGTTGGAGATCTCGGTCTCGCCGATCGAGGCCGGCCAGACGCGCGCTGCGAGCGAGTAGACAACCGCCGCGGTCGCGGCGAGCACGATCCCGGTGATCACGGTGGATGTGGCCCGCGGCGCCAGCCGCGCCGTGGCGACGGCGGCGGCGAACACCGCCAGGTAGGCGAACGTGCGCCCCGCCTCGACGTAGGCGAGCGAGGGGACGATCGCCCACGTGACCGACAGCGCGGTGAGGAAGGCGAGCGCGCCGAACAGCGCGACGCTGAGCGCCCCGTGGATCCGGCCCGGCCGGCTCCAGACGACCGCGATCGCGACGATCGTCCCGCCGAGCAGGACGGCCAGCACCTCGACGATCGACGTGCGGGACAGCTCGCTGCCGCCCGCGGCCCCGAAGGCGACGCCGGCGAGGGCGCCGCCGAGAGCTAGGTCAGCGGCGCGACGAGCGTGGGGACGGAGCACGCGGGGCCGGGATCTTTGACAGGAGCGGCACCCGGGCCAGCGCCGGGATGCGGCTGCGCAGCGCGACGAGCACGCCGGTCACGGCGAGCAGCGCGAGCGCGATCAGCGCCACGAGCAGCGGCGCAGGCAGGTCGTTGCTGGCGCTGGCCAGGTCGAAGAGGCCGTTCGAGCCGGGCTCCACCTGCTCGCCGCCGACCTTCAGGGAGGGCGTCTGCGGGTCGGCGTCGCCGTCGCCGGCGATCGCGGCGAGCGACTCGTTGTCCTTGCCGCGTGCGGTCTTCTCGTTCTCGGAGATCGGGCCCCCGTTCGGGCCGCTGTCCTTCGGCCGGCCGCCGCCCTTGTCGGATCCGCTCGTGATCGCACCGGCGAGGACCTCGCGGCAGTTGCCGTACTCGTCGCTGTCGGTGGGCAGGTTGTCGAGCGCATCGCGCAGCTCGGAGTTCGAGTAGTGCTGGTCCAGGTCGTTGTCGGCGATGCAGTCGGTCAGCGCGCTGGCCTGCGCGCCGGCGGGCAGCACGAGCAGGGCGATGACGCCCAGCACGGACAGGTTTCTCAGAACTCGAATCACTAAGCGGATTTCCTCCTCAGGGCGGCGCGCGGGGGAGGACAGGACGCGCCGCGCAGGCTAGCAACCACTACGGCTGTGGGTTGTGCCCGGGTTCGGGGCATCGCTAAACGCTTCCGACCCGGCCGTTAGGGCAAAGTTGCGGTGTGCCGGTGCGCTGTTCGATCGTCGCTCCGGTCCCCGTGCCGTACCGGGATCCGCTCTTCGAGCGGCTGGCGGCGCGGGGCCGGATCGCCCCCCGCGTGGTCTATCTCGCCGCGGCCCAGCCGGGCTGGGATCAGCAGTCGGATTGGTTCTCGGCACCGGATACGTACGAGAGCGAGACCCTGCGGTCCTTCCAGCGCCGGCGTCCCGGGCGGACGCCGCTGATGGTCGCCCGCGGCCTCGGCCGGGCGCTCGACTCGGCCGACCCCGAGGTCGTGATCAGCTCCGAGTACGGGCCGGCCACCTGGCGCGCGCTGCGCTGGTGCCGGCGGCACGGGCGGCGGCTGGTGATCATGACCGAGCTGACGCCCTGGAGCGACCCGATGCTGTCGGGCCTCCAGCGGCGCGTGCATCGGCGGCTGGCGCCGCGGGTGGACGGGTTCGTCGCGTTCAGCTCGCAGGGAGCCGAGCGGCTGCTGGGGATGGGCGTCCCGCGGGAGCGGATCGAGGTGAGCATCCAGAGCGCCGATCTCGAGCCGGCACTGGCGGTGGGGCGGGAGCGGACGCCGTCCGCGCCGCCGGTGCGGGTGCTCTCGGTGGGGCGGCTGGTGCCGGACAAGAACCTGGTCGCGCTGGTGGAGGCGTTCGCCGAGGCCGGCTTCTCCGAGGGCGAGGCGGAGCTCGAGCTGTGCGGCACCGGTCCGCTCGACGTGGACCTGAACGCGCTCGCGGAGCGGCTCGGCGTGCAGTTGCGGCTGCACGGCTACGTCGCGCCCGAGGAGCTGCCGCGGCTCTACGGCGAGGCGGGCCTGCTCGCCCTCGTGAGCACCTACGAGCCGTTCGGGGTGACCGTCCGCGAGGCGGCGGCGGCCGGCCTGCCTCTGATCTGCTCGGAGCGGGCAGGGGCGGCCGGCGACGTGGCCGTCGAGGGAGAGAACGCGCTGCTCGTCGACCCGACCGACCGGGCCGCGATCAGCGAGGCGCTGCGGCGGATCGTGCGTGACGACGGGTTGCGCGAGCGGTTGGCGGCCGGCAGCCGGGCGGTGACCGAGCGCCACCCGCTCGAGGCCGACGTGGAGGCGTTCGAGCGGGCAGTGCTGAAGGCGGCCGGCTAGCCGAGCAGCGCGGGGAGGACCTGCGTGGCGATCGTGCGCTCGATCGCGTCCGGGCGGAAGGGCTCGAGCAGCCCGGCGGCGCGGGCGCGGTAGTCCCTCTGGCGGTCCTCGGGCAGCTCGAAGGCGGCGCGCAGGGCGGCAGCGAGCGGCTCGGCGGCGATCTGGCTCGCCACGAGCTCGGGCGCCAGCTCGCGCGCCAGCGCCAGCGCCTCGAACGGGCCGCCTGAGGGGACGGTCACGAGCAGCGCGCCGTCGGCCAGCGCCTCGAGCGGGGCCTGGCCGTAGTCCTCCCAGCGCGCGCCGCCGACGTAGGCGAGCGAGCTCCGCAGGGCGGAGCGGAAGCGCTCCGGCGACGTTTTTCCGTGGAACTGCACGTTTTCTTGCAGGGCCGCGCCGGCCCGGCTCAGGTGAGCCAGCGCGGCCTCGCGCTCGACGCCGAACACGTCGAGGCGGGCGCCGGGGATGTCCGCGGCCGCCCAGGCGGCGCACACGACGTCCAGCCCCTTGGCCTTGACGTCGGGCGTGTAGGCGACCGCGGCGCGCTCGCGGCGCTCCGGTTGCCGGCCGGACGGGACGATCGGGCCGGGCACCACGACCGCCGGAGCCGAGCCGTGTGGCAGTGCCTCGCGGCCGGCGTTGCTCCAGGTCAGGATCAGCCGGGCGCCGGCGAGGGCACGCCGCTCGAGCGCGTGCAGGACGGCGTTGCGCGCGCCGGGGCGGTTCATCGAGGCGGGGGCGTCGAGGCGGACGGCGTAGGGCAGGCCGCGCGGGTCGGCGAGCATGGCGGCGGTGGTGGTTGAGATCAGGACGGCGCGGGGATGGTGGCGATCGAGCGCCGCATCGAGGGCGCGCCGAGCGGCAAGCGCCTCGACCAGGTCGGTCACCGGATAGGCGCGCCGCAACCGGCCGCTTGCGCCCATCCGCACCGCGACCGGCTCGACCGAGACCCCCGCACGCCGCAGCTGCTCGACGAAGACGGAGTCGCCCATGCGCCAGCCGAGCGTGGTGCCGAGCGAGAGGAGGACGAGGTCGGTCATCGCTTCGCCACCTCGGAGAGCTCGCGCTCGTAGCCCTCGACCATGGCTTCGCCGGAGAACCGCTCACGCTGCCGCTCGCGGCCCCGCTCGCCCAGCTCGCGGGCCCACTCCGGCTGGGCGGCCAGGCGCGCCAGCGCGCCGGCAC
Organism: Thermoleophilaceae bacterium; assembly: GCA_052038485.1. GTDB lineage: Bacteria > Actinomycetota > Thermoleophilia > Solirubrobacterales > Thermoleophilaceae > JACVRW01. The sequence continues at coordinate 13,531 of JBQGCL010000042.1, forward strand.
TGTCGCCGGGCGCCACCACCAACCCGGTCTGTGCGTGGACGACGGCGTCGGTCGTGCCGCCGACGTCGGTGGTCACCACCGGCCTTCCCAGCGCCATCGCCTCGAGGATGCTCATCGGGAGCGCCTCGGCCGAGCTGAGCAGGCAGAACGCGTCGCACGCGTCGAGCAGGTCGGGCACGTCGCCGCGCGAGCCGAGCAGCGCCACGCCCTCGCCGTCGCCGGCCAGCCGCTCGAGCTCGGCGCGCTCGGGACCCTCGCCGGCCACCAGCCCGCGCAGTCGCGGCACCTGTCGCCGCGCTCGCTCGACCGCCTCGACGAACTCGCGCACGCCCTTCTCGGGTCGGAGGTTGGCCACGCACAGCACGGCGAAGTCGTCCTCCGCCAGCCGGAGGTCGCGGCGGGCCGAGTCCCGGCCGGCCCGCGTCGCGACGTCGGCCTCGAAGACCCCGTTCGGCACGGTCACGATTCGGTCGCGGTGGTAGCCGAGCAGGGTCAGCGGCTCGGTCTGGCGGTCGGTCACCGCGATCACCCGGGCCACGCGCCGAGCGACCATCCGCGTCAGCCCCTGCTGGTGCGGCAGGGCCGGCAGCAGCTCGCCGTCGGCGGTCAGCGGCGTGTGCTCGTTGAGCACGTGTGCGGCGCCCGCGCGCAGTGCGATCGCCTCGCCGAGGATCTGCGGACTGACGCCGCGCGTGACGACCGCGCCGGGGTGCGCCTCGGCCTCGGAGAGGGCGCGCCGCAGCGCGCGGATGTCGCCGCGCCCGCGCGTGTGCACGCAGGTGGCGGGGATCCCGGCGGCCTGGAGGTCGGCGAACAGCGGCCCCTCGTCGTTGAGGCACAGCAGGCGCACCTCGGCGCCCCGGGCGGCGAGTGCCGGGATCAGCGTCGCCCAGTGGCGCTCCGCGCCGCCGCGGTGCATGTCGGCCGCTACGAACAGGAGTCGCATCAGGAGGGCGCGCGGCGGTGGGTGGCGAGCACGTCGCCGGCCCGGGCCGCCGGCAGGTAGGCGCGGTCGCTGAGAAAGCCGGCCGCCTCGGCGCGGGCGTCGGCGGGCGCGTAGGCCGAGCCAACCGTGGCCGTCTCGTGGCGGACGGGGGTCGCGTCGACCACGCCGAGCCGCCAGCCACGGTCGGCCGCGAGCGCGGCCCAGTGGAGGTCGAGGCCCCAGCCGAAGCGAAGCTCCGGGAACGGGAGCAGCTCGGCCGCGGCGCGACCGTTGAAGGCGGTCAGCGGGCCGATCTCGACGAAGCGCGTCTCGCGCACGAGCGACGCCGGCCGCCGCCGGGTGACGCGCCAGGCGGAATGGCTGCGCTGGCTCTGCGCCGGCTGGGCGAGGTCGAGCCCGAAGCCCTCACAGACACCGAGAAAACGGTCGAGGAAGCGGGCCGGCAGGCGGATGTCGTCGTCGACGACGAGCAGCCAGTCGAACGCGGCGTCGCCCGCGGCCAGCAGGCGGTTCAGGTTCTCGAACTTGCCGCCACGCAGCTCGTCGGCGACCGTGTGGCGCTGGAGCGCCGGCTCGGGCCCCGCCGTCGCGCCCAGCGCGAAGTGCACCTCGTGGTGCTCGGAGCGCAGCCGCGGAAGCGCGTCCGGGAGCAGCGAGCGGGGCCGGTAGACGCCGGCCACCAGCACGTTGCGGGGTGGTGTGGCGCGCGCCAACGCGTCCGCGCGGCGCCCCACGAACGTCGCGCGGTCGAGCGCCTCGAAGGCGATCTCGCCGGCGACGCGCTTGGCCCTGCGCCACGGGTGGGTGACGTCGCCGGCGTCGCCGGACATGAAGTCATCCGCGCCGGTCATCGCGGCCGCAGCGCCTCCACCACACGCCCGGCCGAGTGCGCGCCCATGATCAGCCCCTGCGGGCAGCCGCGCCGCACCGTGTGCCAGCCGCACCCGGCCAGCACGCGCAGCTCGCCGGCCAGCGACGGCTCGCGGCCGCGGCGACGGTCGCTCGCCCGCGCTCCCCGCCCGCGCGCGTAGGCGGCTCGTGCCAGCGGCCGCAGGCGGGCGTCGTCGGCGGTGCGCCGGTGGTCGAGCCCGGCGCCGGCGAGGTACACGACACGTCCGCCGGCCGCCCGCAGCCGCTCGAGCCACTCCTCCTCGTCGCCGTGCGGCTGCAGGATGGTCTCGTCGAACGGACCGACCCGTTCGACTGCCGCTCGCCGCACCGCGAAGTTCGCCCCCCAGACGAAGTCGACCTCGCGGTCGCGATCGCCGAGGTCGAGCGTGGTGATCGGCGGCTCCTCGCGACCGCACCCGCGCGGCCCGCCCCCCTCGAAGCGGGCTCGGATCGGGCCCCCGAACGCCTCCGCCTCCGGATGGCGGGCAACGCCCTCGGCGAGCGCGTCGAGCCACCCGGGCGGCACCAGCACGTCGTCGTCGACAAACGCGATCAGGGCCGCGCCTGCCTCGCGCAGCCCGGTGTTGCGCGCCGCGTTAAGGCCGCGCGTGGCTCCGTGTGGCACGTAGCGCACGGACGCCCGCGCCCGCACGACGTCAGCGGTCGCGTCGCCGTCGCCGTCATCGACGACGAGGATCTCGTGGGCGATTCCGGTGCGCTGCGCGAGCAGCGAGTCGAGCGTCACCTCGAGGTACGCCGCCCGGCCGCGCGTGGGAACCACGACTGACACCACGGGCGGGTCCATCGCGGTCGATAGCGTAGCCCGGCCCCATGAGCGCACCGGGCCACCCCCGCGTCCTGCTGCTCCACAACCGCTACCGCTTCGAGGGCGGCGAGGAGCGCTCCGTCACCCTCCAGCTGCGTGCGCTGGCGGCGGCCGGAATCGAGCACCGCCTGCTCGAGCGCGACTCCGCGCGGGCCGGGCGAGCCCAGGCGGCGACCGCCCTGCTGCGCGGCGGTGCGGCGGACGGCGAGGTCGCCGCGGCGGTGCGCGACCTGTCCGCGGGCGTCGTCCACGCCCACAACCTCCAGCCGCTGTTCGGCCCGCGCGCGCTCGCGGCGGCGAGGTCGGCCGGCGCGGGCGTGGTCATGCACCTGCACAACGCGCGGCTGTTCTGCGCGATCGGGGTCGCCGCCCGCGACGGCGCGCCCTGCTTTCGCTGCCGCGGGCGCAACACGATCCCCGGGCTGGTGCTCAACTGCCGCGGCTCGGTACCGGAGGCGGTGGCGTACGCCACGGGTCTGGCGCTCCACCAGCCGCTCGCGCTCGAGTCGGCCGACCGCTTCGTCGCCCCGAGCCGCTGGGCAGCCGGGCAGCTGGCACGGCTGGGGGTGCCGGCCGACCGGCTCGACGTGCTGACCCACTACGTGCCCGCCGAGGAGCTGGCCGGAGGCTCGCGCGCCCATCAGGGGCGCTACCTGCTGGCAGCGGGGCGGCTGTCGCCGGAGAAGGGGCTTGACCTCGCGGTCGCGGCGGCGGCGCGGGCGGACGTGCCGCTCTGGATCGCGGGCGACGGGCCGGACGCGGCCGAGCTGGCGGCGCTGGTGGAGCGGCTGGGCGCGCCGGTGCGGCTGCTCGGGCAGGTGCCGCGCGCGGAGGTCCCGGCGCTGCTGCACGGGGCCGCGGCGCTGGTGCTGAGCTCGCGCAGTCACGAGTTCTCGCCGTTCTCGGTGCTGGAGGCGATGGGCGCGGGCGTCCCGGTGGTCGCCACCCGCAGCGGCGGGGTGCCCGAGCTGATCGGCGAGCAGGCGTGCGTGCCGATGGGCGACGCGGGCGCGCTGGCGGAGCGGATGCGCGCGCTCTGGGCCGACCCCTGGCAGCGCCGCGAGGAGGGCGAGCGGCTGCTGGCGCTGGCGCGTGAGCGGCACTCCCAATCGCGCTACCTCGGCGACCTGCTGGCGATCTACGAGCGAGCCGGCGCCGGCTCGCTGCCGGCGAACGACGGGCAATAGAGGGTGGCCCGATTGCGCTACGGCGACGAATCCGACGTCTGACACCCCATGGGGGTCAAACCATGGATTCGTCCACGGGCGGCCGCCCGGGCTCCCTCTATTGCCGTCGGTGGCCGGGCCCGAGCAGGCGCTTTACGAGCCCCCAATAGGCCCGCTGGGCCGGCTCGAACGGGCCGATCCCGGACAGATACGGGCTGTCGAGGTCGGCGGTGAGCCGGCCGGCGAACTCGGCGGCTCCGATCTTGCGCGTCGCCTGCACCGCTCGCCGCCGCGCCAGCATCGCCGGAAGCGCCCCGAGCACCGCCGCCTGCGCGCGCAGCTTCTCGCGCAGCCAGCCGCCCCGCGCCGCCACGGCCAGCAGCGCCAGCTCCGCGCCCAGCAGCGCCGGCGCGAGCAGCACCAGCAGCGCGGTGGGGTAGTCGGCCAGGATCGTCCACCAGCGGTTGCGCTCGAGCAGGAACCACTTGCGGCCGCCCTTCTCGAAGTCGTAGTGGTGCTCGACGCGCGCCGCCGGGGCGATCCCGACCGCCCAGCCGCCGAGCCACAGCCGCAGCCCCAGGTCGAGGTCCTCGCAATACATGAAGTAGCGCTCGTCGAACCCGCCGACGGCGTCCCACGCCTCGCGCCGCACCAGCAGCGCCGCCCCCGACGCGAACGACACATCGACCGGCTCGGCCGGAGCGTCCGCCACCGGCTGGCCGCAGCGGCCCGCCCAGCCCATCCCGAGGAAATGCGTGACGTTCCCCGCGGTGTTGATGGTCGTGCCGCCCGGCATCGTCACGAGCGCCTGCCAGGCGCCCCAGCCCGGCCGCGCCTCGGCGACCTCGCGCAGCGCGCCCACACAGCCCGGCGTCGGCCGCGCGTCGGGGTTGAGGAACAGCAGCAGCGGCGCGCTCGCCAGCGCCGTTCCCGCCAGCGCGCCGCCGGCGAACCCGCGGTTGTCCTGCTCGACGATCCGGGCGCGCGGCGCCGCCGCCCGCACGGCCGCCACGGTGCCGTCCCGCGACCCGTTGTCGACGACGATCAGCTCGTCGTGCTCGCGCAGCTGGGGCACGAGCGCGCCCAGCGTGTCCCCGACGTAACCGGCGCTGTCGTGGGTCACCACCACGACCGCGATCGCAGCCGTCACCGCGTGGCCCCGAGCTCCTCCCGCCACGCCTCGAGCGCGTCGGCCACAGTGCGCTCGAGGGGGATCTCCGGGGCCCAGCCCGTCGCTGCCCGCAGGCGCTCCGCCGACCCGCGCACCTCGGGCACGTCGTGAGCGCGCACGCGCGCCGGGTCGACCTCGTGGCGCACCGGGATGCGCGCCGCCGCCCGCACGAGCTCGATCAGCTCGCGCACGGTCACCGCCCGGCCGCTGGCGACGTTGTAGACCCCCGGCTCGAGCGAGGCCGCGGCGACGTAGGCGCGCGCCACATCGCGCACGTCGGAGAAGTCGCGCGCCGAATCGGGGTTGCCGGTGCGCACCAGGGCTTCGTCGCGCCCGGCGACCTCGGCCTCGGCGACCTGGCGCGTGAGCGTGCCGACGACGTAGTCGTCGGTCTGTCCGGGCCCGGTGTGATTGAACGGGCGCAGCCGCACGACGTGCAGCCCGCTGGAATCGGCGTACTGGCCGCCGAGCAGGTCGCAGGCGGCCTTCGAGACCGCGTACGGGTTCTGCGGGCGCAGCGGCGCGTCCTCGTCGACCGGCAGCCGGTCGGGCGGCCCGTAGATCTCGCCCGAGCTGATCAGCACGACGGTCGCCTGGGGCGCCTCGCTGCGCACCGCCTCGAGCAGGTACGCGGTCATCGACACGTTCTCCGCGACGGTCTCGGCCGGCGCCTCCCACGAGCGCCCCACCGAGGCCTGGGCGGCGAGGTGCCACACGACATCGGGTGCGGCCTCGCGCACCGCGTCGCGCACCGCCCCGCCATCGAGCAGGTCGAGCTCGTCGCGCGAGGGCGCCACCGCCCCCGGGAGCAGGTTGAGCAGGTGGCGGCCGGCGAAGCCCGAGCCGCCCGTGACGAACGCGCGGCCGCTCACGGCATCATGGCGCCGCGCTCGCTCACCCGCGGCCGGCTGCAAGCTCGTGCTCCCGTAGCCACTCGACCGTCCCGGCGATCCCCTCGCGCAGGTCCACCTGCGCCTCCCACCCGAGCAGCCGCTTGGCCTTCTCCACCGACGGCCAGCGGCGCTGAACGTCGACCTCGAACGACGGCAGGTGCTCGAGCTCGAACGTGTCCGGGTCCTCCCCGCAGACGTCCCAGATGATGCGCGCGATCTCGGCGACGCTGCGCTCGTCGGAGGCGGACACGTTGAAGTCCTCGTTCTCCCCGGAGGGGTGTGCCATCGCCGTCACGATCCCGGAGGCTATGTCGTCCACGTGCGTGAGGGTGCGGGTCTGCTCGCCGGACCCGAAGATCGGCAGCGGCCGCGTGCCCGCGAGCACCTTGCGGATCACGTCCGGGACCATGTGCGCGATGCCGGGCTCGTCGTCGGGCAGCTCGCCGGGCCCGTAGGCGTTGAACGGGCGGCAGATCGTGTAGGGCAGGCCGTGCTCGTCGTGCAGGGCGCGGCAGTAGACCTCGCCGGCCAGCTTCGAGAACCCGTAGGCCGAGCGCGGCGCCGGGCAGTCGAGCAGGTGCTCCTCGGTGGTTGGGAACTGCGTGGCGCGCTCGAACACCATCGACGACGAGACGTAGACGAGCCGCTCGACGCCCGCGTCCAGCGCCGCGCGGAAGACCGCGTTGTAGAGCCCGTTGTTCACCTCGAGCAGCGTGTGCGGCAGCTTGTGGAAGTTCGCGATCCCGCCGACGATCGCCGCCAGGTGGATCACGTGCGAGCAGCCCTCGACGGCGGCGCTCGACTGGTCGGGCAGGAGCAGGTTGCCCGTGTGCACCTCGCACGACTCCCGCATCCAGGCGGGCGCCTCGCGCTGGTCGGAGACGCGCACCTCCCAGTCCGGGTCGCCGGTCAGCCGGCGAACGACCGCGGCGCCGATCGTGCCGGCGCCGCCGGTGACCAGGACCTTGCTCACTCGACCGCCGCGGGTTCGCGGACGGTGGCGAACACACGTCCCGCGCCGGTCACGTTCCACGGGTCGACCAGCAGGACCCCGTCCGGGAGACGCGCCAGCAGGTCCTCGAAGGCCGAGTGGTTGGTCGCGATCACGACCGCCTCGGCGCCCTCGAGCGCCGCGTCGAGCGGGTCGGAGCCGGCCGAGACGTGCGGGTCGTGGCGTGCCACATGGGCGAGCTCGCGCTCGAGCAGTCGCACCAGCTTGAAGGCGAGCGAGTCGCGCAGGTCGTCGGAGTCGCGCTTGAAGGTGAGCCCGAGCACGGCGACCTTGCGGTCGCGCAGGTCGCCGAGGCGCGACTTGAGCCCCTTGACGAGGAACAGCGGCACGGTCTCGTGCACGCGCGAGACGGCCAGCAGCATGCCCGGGGCGCTCGAGCGCTCCTCGGAGAACGTGAAGTCCTTGCGCAGGCACGCGCCCGCCGTCAGGCCCGGGTTGGCGATCCCGCCGCGCGGATAGTCGCGGTTGATCAGGTCGATCACCTCGAACACGTTCGCGTCGTACTGCTCCGCCTCCATCATCAGCAGGTTGGGGAGGGCGAACTCCGTGTAGCGGAGGATGTTGGTCCAGATCTTGGCCAGCTCGGCCTGCACCGGCGTGGTCTGGACGATCTCGGCGCCGAAGGTCTCGAACAGCTCGGCGGCCTTGGCGCCCGAGCGGTCGCCGACGCCGCCGACGATGCAGGGCAGCGTCGCGATCTCCTCGAGGAAGTGGTTGGCCGCGATCCGCTCGGGCACGTGCGCGACGAACAGGTCCTCGCCGACGCGAAAGCCGCGCCGCTGCTCGATGTACCCGGCGACCCAGTCCGTCGTCCCGGGCGCCACCGTCGACCTCAGGATCAGCGACTGGCCCTCGCGCAGCACCGGCAGCAGGTCGTCGACCACCTGCTTGATCTGCGACATGTCGATCTCGATGTGCACGTGCGCCGGCGTGCCGAGCGTGAGCACGATGTGATCGGCGCCGGCGGCCTCCTGGACGGTGCGGGTGGTCTGGAGGCGGCCGCTCTCGAGGACGCGCTCCAAGAGCTCCTGGGTACCGGTCTCGCGGTAGGGCATGCGGCCCGCGGCGACCTGCTCGAGCACGGCCTGCTCGCGCTCGACGCCGATCACGTCGAGCCCCCGATCCGCGAACGACAGCGCCAGAGGCAGGCCAACCCGGCCCAGACCGACGACCGCGACGTTCATGCCCCGCAGGGTACCCGCCCTATCGACGGCGCCGCTCGCGTAGGTACTGCCGCGCGAAGGCCGCGACGAAGCGCGGGTTGGTGCTCAGGTAGCGGCCCAGCAGGCGGCGCGGCTCCTGCGAGGTGCGGTAGATCCACTCCAGACCGCGCTCCTGCATCCAGCGCGGCGCCATCGAGACGCGCCCGGCGTGGAAGTCGAAGGCGGCGCCCACGCCCGCCATCACGGGAACGTCGAGCCGGTCGCGCATGCGGGCCATCCACTTCTCCTGCTTCGGCACGCCGATGCCGACCCAGAGGACGTCCGGGCGGGCCTCGTTGATCTGACGCGCGACGGTGTCCTCCTCATCGGCCGACAGCGGCCGGAACGGGGGCGAGTAGCCGCCGACCACCTGGATGCCGGGATGGCGCCGGCGCAGCGACAGCGCGAGCTGCACGAGCGAGCCCTGGTCGCGTCCGCCGTAGAGCCAGACGCGGTGGCCGCGCTCGGCCGAGTGTGCGCAGTAGCGCAGCATCAGCTCGGGCCCGTAGACGCGATCCTCGAGGTGCTCGCCGAGCAGGTTGGCCGCCCACACGACCGGCATCCCGTCCGGCACCACCATCGTCGAGCCGCGCAGGGCGGCGAGCATCTCCGGGTCGTTCCGGGCGACCATCAGTGCGTGTACGGGGGCGGCGCAGACGTAGCCGCGCGCGCGCCGGTCGATCAGCGCGTCCATGACCGCGATGGCGCGGTCGTAGTCGACCATCGCGATCGGCACGCCGAGCACGTCTCGGGTCGAGAAGTTGGCCTCCGCCGCTGGGGCGGGACGCGGCTCAGGCTGGCGGGAATGCATGCGGATCGTCGGGGAGCGTAGTCATGGAGCCGGAAGATGCGTCGCGCGCCGAGGCCTGGCGTAAGGTCTTAACCCGTGCGTCCGGCCGGGGTTGCGCAGTCCGAGGCACGTCTGCTCGCGTCGGGCGCGCTCCTTCAGCAGATCGCCCAGGGGGCGGGCCTGCTGGCGCTGCTCGCGATCGTCACGATCCTGGCTCGCCGGCTCGACTCGGTCGCCGAGCTGGGCGCCTACGGCCTGGTCGCGTCGCTGGCGGGGTACCTGCTCGTGCTGCGCAACAGCGTCGCGTCGTCGGCCGTGCGGGCGATGGCGGGCGCGGTGGAGCCGGCCGAGCGGCGGATGGTGTTCTCGGCGGCGGCCGCGCTGTACCTGGTCGCCGGTCTGGCGACGGGGCTGCTGATCGCCGGCGCCAGCCTGCTGATCGCGGCGTTCATCCTGTCCGGCGACCTCGCCGCCGACGCGCGCGTGGGCGGGCTCGGGCTGGGCGCCGTGACGGCCGCGGGGGTGAGCGTCAGCGTCTGTCTCGACGCGCTGCGCGCCGAGCGCCAGTTCGTGCGCGCCGCGAGCACGGAGATCGCGGCTGTGGCGCTCTACCTGGTTTCGATGCTGGTGCTGATCTTCGCCGGCGCGGGGCTGGGAGCGCTGATCGCGGCGAGCGGGGGGCTGCCGTTGTACAGCGGCGTGATCTCGGCGCTGGTCGCGCGCCGCGCCGGCCTGGGGCTCCGCTTCCAGCGGTCGGCGGCCACGCGCGAGCGGGTGATGGCGATCGTGCCGACGGCGGGCTGGCTGCTCGTGATCGAGCTCTGCAACATGGCGGTCTATGCGTTCAGCCGGGTGATCCTGGGCGCCTTCAAGACGCCCACGGCGGTGGGGCGGTTCGAGGGGCCGGTGCGCGCACACAACCTGCTCTACGCGCTCGGCGGCGCGCTGGCGGTGCCGGTGGTGCCCACGGCCTCACGCTACGTGGCGACCGGCGACGAGCGCCGCCTGCGCGACCTGGCCGTTCGCGGGACGCGCTACACCCTGGCCCTGTTCGTGCCGGTCTGCGTGACGCTGATCGTGCTGGCGGGGCCGATCCTGGAGGCGTGGCTGGGGGACCGCTACGGCTCCGGCGACGTGGCGCTGGCGGTCCTCGTGTCGTACTGGCTCGTCTACGGCGGGCTGGTTGTGACGCCCGGCTTCCTGGTCGGTGCGGGCCGGGCGCGTGAGGTGGCGCGCATCATGATCTGCGTGGCCGCTGCGAACCTGGTGCTGTCGCTGGCGCTGACGCCCGGGCTCGGCATCGAGGGCCCGGCCGTGGCGACCGCCGCCTCGTTCTTCGCGGCCTTCCCGTTCCTGCTGCGGGTCGGCCTGAACGCCTCGCGCGCGCCGCTGGCCGAGCTGGCCCGCCGAGCCTGGGCGCCCAACTACCTGCTCGGAGCGGCGCTGGCGCTGGCGCTGATCGGCGGCCGGGCCGCGCTGCCGATGGACGAGACCGTGGCCGTGCTGGCCCTCGCGGCGGCGGGCGTGCTGGTCTACTGGGGCCTCTTCTACGGCTTCGTGCTCGACAAGAGCGAGCGGGCGCTGCTCAGGCGAGGTTGAGCTCGCTCAGGAGCGGCGCGTTGCGGTCGCGCTCGGAGACCTGCAGCTCCAGGCCGGCCGGCCAGTCGATGCCGACCTCGGGGTCGTCGTAGCGGAAGCCGGATTCGACCGCAGGGTCGTAGTAGGTCGAGACCTTGTAGACGACGTCGGCGACCTCGGAGGTGACCACGAAGCCGTGGGCGAAGCCGTCCGGGACGTAGAGCTGGTGGTGGGTCTCGTCGTCCAGCTCGTAGGCCTCCCAGCGGCCGCACGCGGCCGAGCCGGGCCGGATGTCCACGACCACGTCCACGATCGCTCCGCGGGCGCAGCGCACCAGCTTCGCCTGGCCCGGCTGGAAGTGCATCCCGCGCAGCACCCCGCGCCGCGAGCGCGAGTGGTTGTCCTGCACGAACTCGTCGTGCACGCCGAACTCCGCGAGCACGTTGCGCCGGTAGGTCTCCGCGAAGAAGCCGCGCTCGTCTCCGTGCGCCACCGGCTCGATCAGCACAGGTCCCTCGAGCCGCGTCTCCAGTCGCCGCACTAGCCCTCCAGCCCCGGCTCGGCGCGGTCGGCGATCAGTCGCGCCAGCGCCAGCGACGAGGTCGCCGCGGGCGAGGGCGCGTTGCGCACGTGCAGGGCGCGCTCGGTCTCGCTCACCACGAAGTCGTCGACGAGCTTGCCGTCGCGCCCCAGCGCCTGGGCGCGGCGGCCGGCGAAGCCGCCGTCGAAGTCGCCCGGCTCGATCGAGGGCACGTAGTCGGCGGCGGCACGCGCCAACGAACGCTTGAACACCCGGTGGCGGATCTCCGTGATGCCCGTGCGCCACCATTGCAGGCCCATCCGGATCGTCCCCGGCCAGAGCAGGTCGCCCACCGACCGCGGCGCCAGCAGCGCGGTCGGGCCGAGCGACACGTGCCCGTCGATGTGCCGGGTCAGGTGGACGCCCAGGAACGGCAGCGACGGATCCGGCACCGGGTAGATCATCGATTGCACGAGCGGCGTCTTCTCGGGCTTCAGATACAGGTAGGCGCCGCGGAACGGCACGATGCGCGGGTCCGGCGACGCGCCGGCCGCCACTGCCAGCTTGTCCGAGCCGAGCCCGGCGCAGAAGACCGCGAAGCGGGCGCGCGTCTCGCCCTGCTCGTGCCCGAGCTCGATGCGGCCGTTGCCCGCGCGCACGGAGCGGATGCCGTGGTTGACCGCGACCGGGGTTCCGCCTTCGCCGAGCTCGCTCGCGAGCGCCCGCGCGACCGCCGCGAAGTCCACGATCCCCGTGTTCGGCGAGTGCAGCGCAGCCACGCCGCGGCAGTGCGGCTCGACCTCGGCGATCTCGCCGGCAGACAGGCGCCTCAGCCCGGGCACCTGGTTCTCGCGCCCGCGCCGCTCCAGCTCGTCGAGGCGGCCCAGCTCGCTGTCGTCGCGCGCCACGATCAGCTTGCCGCAGCGCTCGTGCTCGATCCCCTCGCGCTCGCAGAACTCGTACATCTCGCGCGCGCCCTCCACGCACAGCCGCGCCTTCAGCGAGCCGGGCGCGTAGTAGATGCCCGCGTGGATCACGCCGCTGTTGGCGCCGGTCTGGCCGCCGGCCACGGCCGGGCCGCGCTCCAGCAC